>PFJX01000160.1 GCA_002784045.1 Hydrogenophilales bacterium CG_4_10_14_3_um_filter_63_21 | reverse complement strand
TCCTTTAGGGCATCACGCGAATTCATGCAATATCCGGGCTAGGTTTAACGCACCTCGAACCGCACCTGATCGAGTACCCGGCCTTCCCGGTCTTTGAGGGAAAGCGTATGGCGACCGCGTTCCAGCGGCCAATCCGGCGTCACCAGCCGCGTTTCATCGAGTTGCCAGCAGGCGCCGACCGGGGCTTGGCTGGCCTGGAATTGCAGGCGCTGGCGTGCCTGCGTGAGGTCCGGGTCGAGGGCGAGAATCGCGCCGTCACCGGGGTTGACGATTTCCGGCGGCGGGGTCGCTGTGTTCCAGGCTTTGCCTGCCGGTTCGCTGCCGGGCAGGAACCATTCGCGCCGGGGCGCCTCGCCGGGCGGCTGGACACGTTTGCGCAGCAGCCCTTTAGGTGGATCAGGCGGCAGCGAAGGCAATTCCGCGTGCAGCCGCTGCATGATCGCCGCCCAGGCCGGGGCGGCGCCGCTGATGCCGGAGACATCGTGCATGGGGGCGCCGGAGAAATTGCCGGCCCAGACGCCCACCGTGTAGCGCGACGAGAAACCGATGCACCAGTTGTCGCGCATGTCCTTGCTGGTGCCCGTCTTCACCGCCGTCCAGAAGCGCGTGGCGAGCGGGTTTTCCAGGCCGAAGGTGACGGCGCGGGCCTGCCGGTCGGCGAGGATGTCGGTGACCAGAAAGGCCGATTCCCGGCTTTGCACGCGCTGCGCGGCGGTGTTTTTCGTGGTCGGCATGAAGCGTAGCGGCGAGAAAAGGCCCCCGTTGGCCAGCGCGCGGTAGGCATTGGCTGCTTGTTCCAGCGTCACATCCAGGCTACCCAGGGCGAGTGAGTAGCCGTAAAAGTCGGCGTCTTCGGTCAGCCCGGCGAAGCCGAAGCGCGCCAGGCGCGCGGCGAACGGTTCCAGGCCAACCAGTTTCAGGGTTCGCACGGCGGGAATGTTGAGCGAGCCAGCCAGGGAGGTGCGCACACTGGCCAGGCCGCGATGCACAGGGCCATAGTTCCGCGGCGCGTACTGGCCGCCCGCCGTGGCGATCGAAAGCGGGACGTCTTCCAGCGCCGAGGCGGCGGTAAGCAAACCTTTTTCCAGCGCCAGGCCGTAAAGGAAGGGCTTCAGGGTGGAGCCGGCCTGGCGCGGCGCTCGCACCCCGTCACTCTCTGGTGAGCCGGAGCCACGCGTGCTGACGCTGGCGTAGGCGAGCACTTCGCCACTGGCGTTATCGAGCACCAGCGCGGCGGCGTCGTGCACCTCGTGTCCGCTCAGGTGGGCGAGTTGTTCGTTGAGCGTGGCAAGCACGTCACGTTGCAGGCCCGCATCGAGACTGCTGCGAAACCCCGTGCTTCGCCCCCCTTTATCAAAAAAGGGGCGGGGGGGATTTGTAGTTCCGATTAAGCGCCGTGCCAGATGCGGCGCCAGATTCGCGGCCGGGACGATGGGGTAGCGGCCGCTCAGGGTATTGCGGGTGAGCGCGGCGAGCGCGGCGCAATCCGGCAAACCCGGCAGGCCGTCCGCCAGTGCGCAGACCCGCCTTGCCACCCCGCCCGGTTTGCCATTGGGGTCGCGGATCAGGGCCGCGAGGATCAGGGATTCGGCATCGCTCAAACCAGCGGGACGCTTATCGAACAGGCCGCGCGCGGCAGCGTCGATGCCGGTCAGCTCGCCGCGGAACGGCGCCAGGTTGAGATAGGCCTCCAGGATGTCGGCCTTGCGCCAGCTTTGCTCCAGCTCGCGCGCCGCCCGCATCTGCCGCCATTTCTCCACCACATCGCGGCGACCTGCACGGGCCCGATGGTGCGCATCCAGCAGCGCGGTGAGCTGCATGGTGAGGGTGGAGGCGCCGCGCGGCTTCGCGCTTAGCCAGTTACTCAACGCAGCCTTGCCGGCCGCCAGCCAGTCGACCCCGGCATGTTCGAAGAAGCGCCGGTCTTCGGCGCGCAATACGGCGGCGATCAGAGCCGGTGAGACGTCCGCCAGGGCGGTCCAGTCGGAGCGGCGGAGGTGCTGGTCGACGCGAAGCTCCTGCAGCAGTTCGCCATGGCGGTCGAACAGTCGTGCTTCCGATGAATGCCAGGCTGCCCTGACTTGGGAAAACGCCGGAAATGCGCCGCTTGGGGCCGCCTGGAGCGGTACCGTCAGCAGGCCCGCGAGCAGCCAGGCGGAGAGGTGTTGTCGTAGTGCCAGAGGAGGGGCCCCTTCAGTCTGATTTGAAGATTTCGTTGAAAAAGCCAGGTTGGCGACCTCCCCGCGGAGGGGCAAGCTGATAAGGTATGTTTCACAAGCGCAAAGTTAAGGGGCCGTAAATGAAAAACCTGGACGATTATGAGTGTGCTGGCGGGATGCGCCGCAAGACGCCGGGTGCGCCGCATGGCCGTTCCCTGCAAGGGACCGGCAACGCTGCGGCGTGCCCGCCAACGCGGCCAGAACGTTCTGGTTATTCGTTTACGGCCCCTTAGTCTGCTACCTTGTGACCTGCGATACGCAAAAACCTGGATTGGTCACCGCACGCGGTCACCCATACCAATCCCAACAGCACTTTTGCCAGCCATGTCAGCACTGACGACAACCTGGCGTTCCAGGCCGACTGGCGCGCCCGCTTCCGGCCCGACCAGAGCGACCGGCAATATTCCGACATGCTCGCCGGGCCGCTCGGGCGATTTTCCCGAGCCGGGGGCACCGCGCTCAAGAAACACCCTGCAACTCGTCGATTCCGTAGGGTACGCCGTGCGCACCATCTGGCGTCAAACGGTGCGCGCGGCGCACCCTAACGTGTTTTTAAGGCGCGATTTACGGCTAACCCTGGTATTGCAAAGGGGGGAGCCAGCGTGCTGAAAGGCTGGAATTGTTTCATGGCAACACGCTGGCTTTGCCTGTTCCTGTTTGCGGCCGCGTCGCTCGTCTGGGCGGAAACACCGGTGCCTCCACTCAACGCCCGCGTTACCGATTTGACTCATACGCTGGACGCGGCCAGCAAGCAGGCGCTGGAAGACAAGTTGGCGGCGCTGGAACAAGCCAAGGGCGCCCAGATCGCCGTGCTCATCGTCGCCAGCACGCAGCCGGAAAGCATTGAGCAATACGCGCTGCGCGTGGTGGAAGCCTGGAAGCTGGGGCGCAAGGGCGTCGATGACGGCGCCTTGTTGCTGATTTCCAAGGACCAACGCACCTTGCGCATCGAAGTCGGCTATGGCCTGGAAGGGGCGATTCCGGACGTGCTGGCGAAACGCATTATCGCCGAGGCCATCGTGCCGCGCTTCCAGGCGGGGGATTTCGCCGGCGGCGTCGCGGCCGGTGTCGATGCCCTGATCAATCTGGCGCGAGGCGAGCCTTTGCCAGAGCCACAGCGCCGCATAGAACAACAAGGTGGAATGAATGGCTTGTTGCCTGTTGTGATGATGTTGGTCTTCGTGGCGGGTGGCCTCCTGCGCGCGCTATTCGGCCGCCTCGTCGGCGGCAGTCTTGCCGCTGGCGTGGCGTTTTTCGGTGCCTGGATGCTGTTGGGCAGCGTGCTGTTCGGCTTGGGCATCGCGCTGCTGGCCTTCATTTTTACCCTGGCTGGGGGGAGGCGTTCCGGTGGCTTGGGAGGGGGCGGCTTTGGCGGCGGCGGCGCATCCGGGCGTTGGTGAGGGGATGAACATGAACCGCCTGTTGTGGCACTTGCTGTTTCCCGATTGGCTCACGCGACGGCGTTTTCCCGGCCGCGTGCTCGCGCGTATTGAAGCCGCCGTGACGGCCTCGGAGCAGGGCCATGCCGGTGAAATTCGTTTTGTGGTCGAAGGCGCGCTGCATCCCGCCCAACTCTGGGCTGGAATGACGGCGCGGGAACGCGCGCTGGAGGTGTTTTCCAATCTGCGCATCTGGGACACGGCCGCCAACAACGGCGTGCTGATCTATCTGCTGCTGGTGGACCGCGAGGTGGAGATCATCGCGGATCGCGGTCTGAACAGCTTGGTGCGGCAGGAAGAATGGGACGCCATCTGCCGCTTGATGGAAGCGCGTTTCCGGCTCGGAGAGTTTGAGGCCGGCGCCCTGCTTGGCATTGAACGGGTGGATGGGCTGCTGCGCCGGGTTTTCCCCGCTTCCGGGGGCAACCCCAACGAACTACCGGATGCACCTGGCGTGCTTTGAGGCGGTTCCGATCGCCCAAGTTTGGTGCATCTATCGACAACGGCGCCCCTTGATGGGGCGCTTATTACTTACAGCGTTGCTTTACCGCACCAAGGCATCGCCGGTCGGGGTCGTGTTGGCTTTTCACAAGGCTCAGTTCGCATTAAGTAGTGATGAGACTAGGTAGCTGGTCGCAATCCCTGTCACCACGGGCATTTCGCTCAAATTCACTACTACCGGC
>PFJX01000052.1 GCA_002784045.1 Hydrogenophilales bacterium CG_4_10_14_3_um_filter_63_21 | reverse complement strand
CCCGAAAACCGCACACTCGGGCGCGTCCAACTGAGCTTTCTAGGTTCAAAGCCTTCGGCAATCTCGGCAAACAAGCTGCTCGCCATCATGCCGGCGCTTCTTCGTGCTGGTTTGCGCAAGTGACAGCCAAGCGCAGGCCAGCCCCGGCCAAGATAGCCAGCAGGGTTTTCAAGGTCAGGTTGCCCTTGGGTGACAGGGCGCGGTAAAGGCTCTCTCGCTGAATGCCCGCCCGGTCTGCCACGGCATCCATGCCTTGCGCTTGTGCCACTTGGCGCAGCGCCATCAGCAGGGCCTCGCGGCCTCCCGGTTCGTCTATTGCTTCCAGGCTGGCGGCCAGGTATTCATCGGCAAAGCTGGCATCCTCGCGCAGGAGTTCGACCCTAGTTTCATCATGGGGGCGTGATGCTTTCATGCGTTCCTCCGTTTCCAGTCTGCCCAGTAACTCAGCGCGGTTTCAATGTCGGCTTGCTGGCGGCGCTTGTCGCCACCTACCAGCAACAGAATCAGGCGCTCCCCAGCACGGGCGTAATAGACGCGATAGCCTGGCCCGTGGCCTATCCGCAACTGAATTGTGGCCCGCCGACCTGACTGAGGAGTTCGGGAGCCCATCCAACAACGCCGATGTCACGGCCGCGCTGGGCAGTTACATGCAAGATTGCGAACGCAGGTTCATCGAGGCGCAACTGCTCGCCCACGACTGGAATTGCAGCCGAACCGCGATAAGCCTGGGCATCAGCCGCAAGAACCTATGGGAGAAAATGCGCAAACTTGACATCGGGGGCAGACAGACCCCAAGTACCGCGCTCGATATACAGTCGATGGGCCTATGAAGTGCCGCACAGCCCGTCTGCATCTGCCGTAAGACTAAAATTGGCCGGTCAGGCAGATAGGTGTATGTGTGAATGGCCGCAAGCCGACCGCATGCCAGGCCTTCTTGAATGTAAATCGAAGATTTTTTGCTGCCAGCGCCAGCGCTGCTTCCGGCGCGAAGATTTCCACTTTGTTGGCTGCCAGGCCTGTATTTCCGTGCCTCCGACCGAAAACGCTCCTGCTGCCGCCAATACTTCGTCGCTGAAAATCCCGCGCATCCTTTGTTGTTGCGGGGAGAGGGGTTTCGGTCAGGCACTTATTACAGATCGGAAGCGACCAGGCCGGTGCGGATGGCGTAACGGGTCAGGCCTGCCACGTCATGAATGTTGAGGCGCTGCATGAGCTGGGCACGATGGCTTTCCACCGTTTTTACGCTGACGTGCAACTGGACGGCGATCTCGCGGGTGGCAAAGCCGCGCGCGATCAGGTGCAGGATTTCACGCTGGCGCGGGGTCAGGCGGTCATCCTGATGGGCTTTTGCCCCCGGTTCATCGGTGTGCAGGGAATCCTCGATCACACTCACCGCCTCACGCAGGTTGGCGAGCACGGAACGGTGTTTCTGGCTGGCCTGAGCCAGCGATTCCAGCGCCTGTTTCTGGGTGCTGACATCGTTACAAATGCCAACGAAACCGATGCACTGGCCCTGGTCGGAAAGGATGGGTTTGCCTGACTTCAACAACCAACGATAACGCCCATCGCGACGGCGCAGACGACACTCCAGCGAGAACGGCTGGATGTTCCGGATCGCTTCGGCGATGAGCGCATGCCAAGCGGCGGCATCCTCCGGATGCATCATCGACAGCCAACCATCACCCAGTGCGTCATCCAGCTTGCGTCCGGTGAACTCCAGCCAGGCAAGATTGACATAGCAGCAATCGCCCTTCGGACCAGCCACCCAAATCATGGCGGGCACCCAATCGAGGGCTCTCTGCATCTCCGGGGTGAATTCGGCACCAAGTGCATCCATGCTCATATCTCCAAGAAAAACAACACCACCATCCCCTGAATCATCGCGACAGCTTAACCTGGATATTGCATGAATACTCGCGTGCCCTCGCTGGTCCCTTGTCCGCACTGGAAAGTCTTGCTCAGTCGGGCGTATGAATAACTACGCCGCTCCTTCGCAAAATTCCCATTGCAAACAATGGCCTGCGCGATCATCACGCGAATTCATGCAATATCCGGGTTAAGTACTAATGAGGTGTGGAAAAATCAGGAATTACCTGAATTGTCTGAGGGGTTTCTTTGCGCCGGCAATACCCTTTAGCCGGTAGCCACTGAGGGACGCAAGCCTGGTAAACCGTGAGAAGGCTTGTTTCTCGGCTCCGCAGAGCAAGGTCAGAGATTTTTCGCCACTTTGTTGCGCGCCAGCGGCGGGTTTTTGTCGAAGTAACGTTTGATGCCGGCGACGATAGCGCTGGCCATACTGTCTTGATAGGCCTCGTCGGTGAGGCGCTTTTCTTCGTCCGGGTTCGAGATGAAGGCGGTTTCAACCAGGATGGAGGGGATGTCCGGGGCTTTCAGCACCGCGAAGCCGGCTTGCTCCACCTGGGCCTTGTGCAACGGGTTGATGCCGCCGATTTCTTGCAGCACCGCGCGGCCGAGTTTCAGGCTGTCGGCAATGGCGGCGGTCTGCGAGAGGTCGATCAGAGTCTGCTTGAGGTAGACATCTTTCACGTCGATGTTGATACCGCCGATCAGGTCGGCGTCATTCTCGCGCCTTGCCAGCCACTTGGCCGCCGCCGAGGTGGCGCCCTTTTCTGACAGCGCGAACACTGAGGAACCGCGCGCATGCGGCTTGACGAAAGCGTCGGCATGGATGGAGACGAACAGGTCAGCCTGCGCCCGGCGCGCCTTGTTGACCCGGTCATGCAGGGGAATGAAATAGTCGCCATCGCGGGTAAGGTAGGCGCGCATATTTTCCTGTTTGTCGATCTGTGCCTTGAGGCGGCGCGCAATGGATAGCGTGATGTCCTTCTCGTGCGAGCCCTTGGCGCCCTTGGCGCCCGGGTCTTCGCCGCCATGGCCGGCGTCGATGGCGACCGTGATCAGACGGACGTATTCGGGCTTGGCGGCAAGTTTGCCAGGATGGGCCTCTACCTCTTGCTCGCCCGGTGCTTTGCCCGCTTTGCCGATAGCCGCCTCGACCTGCTTTTCCATGGCTTCCAGCGAGGTGGGATAAACATCCAGTACCAGGCGGTGGCCGTAATCCCCCATGGGTTTGAGCGCGAACACCTGGGGACGGATTTCGCTTTTCAGTTCCACTACCACGCGGGTCACGCCAGGGCGATTCCTCGCCACCCGGATGGAGGCGATCTGCGGGTCTTGAGGGGCTACCCTGGCCGCCATTTCCAGCAACGCACCTTCCGGCTCCACCCCTTCCAGATCCAGCACCAGGCGCTCCGGGTTTTTCAGAATGAAATATTTGTAGGCGGCCGCTTCGGAAAGCTCGAAGGCAATGCGGCTGTATTCCGGCGACGGCCACAGGCGCGCGGCGGTGACCCCATTGGCCTGGGCGGCCAGGGTGGCGAACAGCCCAAACAGCAGACTCAGAGTATGGATAAGCGCGTGACGCATTGTTTACCTGCCTCGGTCAAGCCCTGCACATGGGCGATGCGGCCCGTATCGAGAATATCCAGGCGCACCTGGATATCCGGCCTGGGCAGCAGGGCGCCGCCCTTTTCCGGCCATTCCACCAAGCACAGGCTGGTGTCGTTGAAGTATTCGCGGAAGCCCGCCTCGGCCCATTCATCCTGATCTACAAACCGATATAAATCAAAGTGGTAGAGATTGAAACTCGAAAATGGATAAAGTTCAACCAGAGTATAGGTCGGACTCTTGACGCGGCCACCATAACCCAGTTCTCGCACCAGGCCGCGCGACAGCGTGGTCTTACCGGCACCCAGATCACCACAGAGCCAGACGCTCAAGCCGGGCACTAGCACCCGCGCCAGGCGCGCGCCCAGCGCCTGAGTGGCGGCCTCGTCGGGCAGCGTGGTGGTGAACTCGCCGCTATCATTGCCGGCATGACTCAAGACCGTTCTCCCGGAGCATTGGCCGCATTGAAACCGCTGATCCGGCAATGGGGACAGCAACTGGGTTTCAGCGCGGTGGGTTTTGCGCCCGTCGACCCGGGCACTGCGGAAGCGGAACTCATGGATTGGCTGGCGAAAGGGTTTCACGGAGAAATGGATTATATGGCCCGGCACGGCGCCACCCGCGCGCGGCCGGCAGAACTGCTGCCGGGAACCGCCAGCATCATCAGCGTTCGCCTGGACTATCTGCCGGATGCGGCGGAATCGTGGGAAAACCTGGGCGACCCGGCTCGCGCCTATGTCTCCCGCTATGCCCTGGGGCGTGATTATCACAAGCTGCTGCGCGGCCGCTTGCAAAAGCTGGCGGAGCGCATCGCCGACGAAATCGGGCCGTTTCAATCGCGGCCCTTTTCCGACAGCGCACCGGTGTTGGAAGTGGCGCTCGCCAGCCGTGCCAGCCTGGGTTGGCGCGGCAAGCACACGCTGCTGCTGAACCGGCAAGGCTCCTGGTTCTTTCTCGGCGAACTGTTCACCAATCTGCCGTTTTTGCCCGATGAGCCCGAGGAGGACCATTGCGGTACCTGCCAGGCTTGCATCGGCCTCTGCCCGACCCGCGCCATCGTCGCGCCTTATCAAGTCGATGCGCGACGCTGCATTTCCTACCTCACCATCGAACATGCCGGGGCGATTCCATTGGAATTGCGTCCATTACTGGGTAACCGCATCTATGGCTGCGATGACTGCCAACTGGCCTGTCCGTGGAACCGCTTCGCCCGCTCCGCCGCCGTGCCCGACTTCCAGCCGCGCCACGGCCTGGATACGGCCAGCCTGATCGAGTTGTTCGCCTGGAGCGAGACCGAGTTCCTGGCGCGGATGGAAGGCTCGGCCATCCGCCGCATCGGCCATGAACGCTGGCTGCGCAATATCGCCGTGGCGCTGGGCAACGCGCCACCCACAGCCACCATTGCCGCCGCCCTGAAAGCGTGGCTCGACCACCCCTCGGCGCTGCTGCGTGAGCATTTACAATGGGCGCTTTCCCGCCAGGCAGAAAACCATGATCCTTGATTCCTCAGTTGAACGCGCCCGAGTGTGCGGCTGGCGCGTTGGCTGGCAAGGCGCAACGACGCGCATGGCCGCACCCTGCAAGGAGGCGCAACGCGGCCAGACGACGCGCCAGCCGTGCAATCGGGCGCGTAGCGGGCGCTCCCGAATGACGGGCTTCGCCGAAGGCTACGAAACCAGCCTGCGTGGGTCGTCTCGAAGATTGATGAGCGGTCAACTGAGGAATCAAGGATGAACAGCCATTTAGACCCGCGTAGCCCCATCGGCGTGTTCGACTCCGGCGTCGGCGGGCTGACCGTGGTGCGCGCCCTGATGGAGCGGCTGCCGTTCGAATCCATCCACTATTTCGGCGACACCGCGCGAGTGCCCTACGGCGTCAAGTCGGTGCAGACCATCGCCCACTACACCACCCAGATCGCCGAATTCCTGCTGGAAAAGCGGGTCAAGGTGCTGATCATCGCCTGCAACACGATGGCCGCCGTCGCCTCGCAAGTCGTGCGCGACCTCTCGCCGACGCCGGTGCTGGACGTGATTGAAGCCGGCGCCCTCACCGCCCTGGCCGCCACGCAGAGTCGGCGCATTGGCGTCATCGGCACGCCCACCACGATCAACAGCAACGCCTACTCGCGCGCCATCCACGCCATCGAGCCGGACGCGCGCATCTTCTCGCAAGCCTGTGCCCTGTTCGTGCCGTTGGTCGAGGAAGGCTGGCTGGATCACCCGGTCACCCGCCTCACCGCCCAGGAATACTTGAAGCCGGTGTTGGCCGAGCAAGTGGATACTTTGGTCCTGGGCTGCACCCACTACCCGCTGTTGAAGCCCCTGTTGCAGGAGGCCGCCGGCCCCGCCATCACGCTGGTGGATTCGGCCGAAGCCATGGCGGAACAGACCGCCGCGCTGCTCACCGACCTCAATCTGCACAACCCGGAGCGCACCCCGCCCGACTACCACTACTGGGTCACCGATGTGCCGCTACGCTTCCAGACCATCGGCGAGCGTTTCCTCGGCCGTGGGTTGAACAACGTGCATGTGGTGGCGTGGTAATAACTAACAGTAACAATTGACCGCTTCAAGCAATTGCGGACAAGCGAACTCTTTAATATAGTGAAGCCGCACTCCCACCACTTTGAAAGGAAAACACATGAAGACGCTGACCACCCTGGCTATCGCCGCTGCCCTGTCCTTCTCCGGTGCCGCCTTCGCCGACGCCGCCTTGGCCAAGAAAGATGGCTGCGCTAATTGCCATGACGCCACCGCCAAGAAGATGGGCCCGACCTGGACCGCCATCGCCGCCAAGCACAAGGGCCAGGCCGATGCCGAAGCGAAACTGGCTGATGCGATCAACAACGGTAGCAAGGGCGTCTACGGCAAGATCCCG
>PFJX01000112.1 GCA_002784045.1 Hydrogenophilales bacterium CG_4_10_14_3_um_filter_63_21 | reverse complement strand
AACAGCCGGGGTAGGGGGGCTTTCGCCTGAAAATCGAAAAATTCGGCAATCTGGTTACGAGGCGGAACAACCGCAGATTTATGCAACATGTGGGCTAGGTTGAAGGGGTCTCTACTCCGCCCGCAAATACAAGGCGAAGGGGCGGCCAGATTCGGCCCACCGCTTCGCGGCATCCAGGAATATCCCGACAAGGTTGCCCCGTAGATCGTCCGGCAGGCTATTCGCGTGGGTAATCAGCAGATTGAGCGGCCCAGAATGCCAGGACAGATCCGCCAGACATTCCTCCAACGCATCCCAGTTGCCGCCGTAGTAGTCGGGGAAGCGCAGTTCCCGACCGAGCGCGGCGAGCAGGCGCGACTTGTCGCCGAGCAGGCGGCCGTCCAGCGTGGGCATGGGTTGCGTGGGTGGCTCGCTGACCCGAAAAACCCCGCTTCGAGTCATTCCTTGACCCGCTTGAACGAGCGGTAATGATCCGCCGTGTACCAGTATTCCGCGCCCCGGCCGCCGGCGATGATGCGGCGGGCGCCACGGTTCCTGGAACCCGGTGTGGGCACGGTGTATTCGCGGTAATAGCCGCGCGCCTGGGCGGGTAGGAGTCTTTCGCGGTTGCCGAAAACAATGCCATCGCGGGAGTAAGGGAACGGGCCGCCCTGCTTGATCAGCGACAAGGTGGCACGGGCTTCGATCGGAAGCTGGGCAACCGGGATTTCAGCAACGACGCGCGGTTTTTCACCGGGCCAGAACGCCAGTGCGGCGAAGGGCAGTAGAGCGAGAAGAAGGAAGAGTCGAAGAAGTTGCATCCGTAGCGCCAGCGCCTCGCCGGCCCTTCAAAAAAGACGCCGGCGAGGCGCCGGCGCTACATCAATCGTTGGCGTGGGCCGCGACAAACGCCATCACCGCAACCGCGTCGGCGTCCATCATCTCGACCCGTTGCGGCAACGCTTCGATGTTTTCCAACCCGGCGGGGCGTTCTGGCTTGCGCCCTAGTGCCTCGACGAGGCTGTCCTCGAACTTGGCCGGCAACGCGGTTTCCAGACAGACCAGCGGTACCCCGGCTTCACGGTGTTCCAGGCCTACCTTGAGGCCGTCGGCGGTGTGGGTGTCGATCATCGTGGCGTACTTCTCCCAGGCCATGCGGATGGTGCTCACCCGGTCGGCGTGGCTGCTGGAACCGGAGACGAAGCCGAACTCCACCACCTTGGCGAACAGGCCGGATGCGTTGAGATCGAAGCTCTCGCCGCGATCCACCGCGCGCCACAGTTCGGCGACTCGCCCGCCGTCACACCCCACCAGGTCAAAGATGAAGCGTTCGAAATTGGAGGCTTTGGAGATGTCCATCGACGGGCTGGAGGTATGCAGGGTTTCCGCCGAACTACGCGGGCGATAGACACCGGTGCGAAAGAACTCGTCGAGCACGTCGTTTTCGTTGGTGGCGACGATCAACTTGCGGATCGGCAGTCCCATCATGCGGGCGATGTGGCCGGCGCAGACGTTGCCGAAGTTGCCGGAAGGCACCGCGAAATCCACCGGCTGGCCCTCGCTCGTGGTCACGGCAAACCAGGCCTTGAAGTAGTAGATCACCTGCGCCGCCACCCGCGCCCAGTTGATCGAATTGACCGCGCCGATGCGGTATTTCGCCTTGAATTCCAGGTCGTTGGATACTGCCTTGACGATGTCCTGGCACTCGTCAAACACCCCGCGAATGGCGATGTTGAAGATGTTGGCATCCTGCAACGAATACATCTGCGCCTGCTGGAAACGGGTCATGCCGTGTTCGGGCGAGAGCATGAACACCCGCACGTTGTGCTTGCCGCGCATCGCGTATTCGGCCGCCGAGCCGGTGTCGCCGGAAGTCGCGCCGAGAATGTTGATGTCCCGCCCGGCCTGGTCCAGCGCGTACTCGAACAAATTGCCCAGCAACTGCATCGCCATATCCTTGAACGCCAGGGTCGGGCCGTTGGACAGTTCCAGAAGGTACAGGCCGTCTTCAAGGTGGCGCAGCGGCGTGATCTGGCTGAAATCCGAGTCCGGCCGGCCGTGGGAATAGGCCTCAGTCGTATAGGTCTTGTCGATCAGCGCCTTCAGGTCGTCCGGCTCGATGTCGTCCGCGAAGCGGGACAGGAGGGTAAACGCTAGTTGCCGATAATCCATGCCGCGCATGAATTCCAGTTCGGCGGCAATGAATTGCGGATAGCGCTCCGGCAAATACAAGCCCCCATCCGGCGCCAGGCCGCCCAGGAGGATTTGCAGGAAAGATTGCTTGGGCGCTTGGCCGCGAGTGGAGAGATATTTCATGAGTCAGCCGTTCAACGCTTCCATGCGTATCCGCACCACCTTGCCGTGAATGCAGTCCAGCGCTTCAATCTTGTGGATAGCCGCGTTGATGTACTTCTCGCGAGCGAGGTGGGTGAGCAGGACGACGTCGGTCTGGTCTTCACCTTCGGCGGGTTCTTTCTGGATCATCGCGTCGATGGAGATGTTGAGGTCGGCCAGAATGCGGGTGACTTCGGCCAGCACACCGGGCTTGTCGAGGGCGCGCATGCGCAAATAGCAGGCGGTTTCCACCTCATCCATCGGCAGGATTGGTAGGTCGGAAAGTTGATCCGGCTGGAAGGCGAGGTGCGGCACGCGGTTCTGTGGGTCGGCGGTGGCAAGACGGGTGACGTCGACCAGGTCGGCGATGACCGCGCTGGCGGTCGGCTCGGCGCCAGCGCCCTTGCCGTAGTAAAGGGTGGCGCCGACGGCATCACCCCAAACCAGAACCGCGTTCATGGCGCCTTCGACGTTGGCGATCAGGCGCTTGGACGGAATCAGGGTCGGGTGCACGCGCAGTTCTACCCCAGCGACCTTCCGCTTGGCGATTCCCAGCAGCTTGATGCGGTAACCGAGTTGTTCGGCGTACTTGATGTCTACCGCGTCCAGTTTGGTAATGCCTTCCACATGGGCACGGTCGAACTGCACCGGGATGCCGAAGGCGATGGCCGCCATCAGCGTGACCTTGTGGGCGGCGTCGATGCCTTCGATGTCGAAGGTCGGATCGGCCTCGGCGTAGCCCAGGCGCTGCGCTTCGTGCAGCACGGCGGTGAAGCCATGGCCCTTGTCGCGCATTTCCGAGAGGATGAAATTGGTGGTGCCGTTGATGATGCCGGCCAGCCACTGGATGCGGTTGGCGGAGAGGCCTTCGCGCAGCGCCTTGATAATGGGAATACCACCGGCCACGGCGGCCTCGAAAGCGACCATCACCCCTTTTTTCTGGGCGGCGGCGAAGATTTCGTTGCCGTGCACGGCGAGCAGCGCCTTGTTGGCGGTGACCACATGCTTGCCGTTGTCGATGGCCATCATCACCAGATCCAGCGCAGTGGTATAGCCACCGATCAACTCGACGACGATGTCGATGCTCGGGTCTTTCACCAGGCTGAAGGCATCGTCGGTCACCTTGACGTCGGCGCCGACCACGGTGTTGACCAATTCACGGGCCCGCTCCACGTTCCGGTCGGCCACGGCGGTAATGCGAATGGGGCGACCGGCGCGGCGGGTGATTTCTTCCTGGTTGCGCGTCAACACGGCATAAGTGCCGCCGCCGACGGTGCCGATGCCAAGCAGGCCTACGTTGATAGCTTTCATTTCAACAATCCATCTTTCTTGAACATGTCGCGCAGGCCGCGGATGGCCTGGCGGGTGCGCATTTCGTTTTCAATCAGCGCGAAACGCACGTGGTCGTCGCCGTACTCGCCAAAGCCGACGCCGGGGCTGACCGCCACCTTGGCATCGGCCAGCAGCTTCTTCGAGAACTCCAGCGACTTAAGGTGCGCATAGGGTTCGGGAATCGGCGTCCACAGGAACATGGTCGCTTTCGGCGCCTGAACATGCCAACCGACTTCATTCAGCCCCTTGGCCAGCGCATCGCGCCGCTTCTGGTACATCAACCGAATTTCTTCCACGCAGTCCTGCGGGCCTTCCAGCGCGGTGATGGCGGCCACCTGGATCGGCGTGAAGGTACCGTAGTCGTGATAGCTCTTGATCCGCGCCAGGGCGGCACAGAGACGGGCGTTGCCGACCATGAAGCCGACCCGCCAGCCGGGCATGTTGTAGCTCTTGGACAGGGTGAAAAATTCCACCGCCACATCCTTGGCGCCGGGCACCTGCATGATCGAGGGCGCCTTGTAGCCGTCGAACACGATGTCGGCGTAGGCGAGGTCATGCACCACCAGGATGCCGTACTCCTTCGCCATCGCCACGATCTTCTCGAAGAACTCCAGTTCCACGCACTGCGTGGTGGGGTTGCTGGGGAAGTTGAGGATGAGCATCTTCGGGCGCGGCCAGAAGTCCTTGATGGCCTTCTCCATTTCCTCGAAGAAGTTCACCCCCGGCACCATCGGAATGTGGCGGATGTCGGCGCCGGCGATCACCGGGCCGTAGATATGAATCGGGTAACTCGGGTTGGGCACCAGCACGATATCGCCGCGATCCAGCGTCGCCAGGGCCAGGTGGGCGATGCCCTCCTTGGAACCGATGGTGACGATGGCTTCCTTTTCCGGGTCGAAGTCCACGCCATAGCGGGTCTTGTACCAGTTGCAGATGGCCTTGCGCAGGCGCGGAATGCCCTTGGAAACCGAGTAACGGTGGGTGTCGCCACGACGCACGGTCTCGATCAGCTTTTCGACGATATGCGGCGGGGTGGGCTGGTCGGGATTGCCCATGCCGAAGTCGATAATGTCTTCACCACGTCGCCGAGCGGCCATTTTGAGTTCGCCGGTGATGTTGAAGACATAGGGCGGCAGGCGGGTAATTCTGGGAAATTCGTCCATCGGAGGGAGTGCCGCGAAAGGCCATGAAAGCGCGTAATCTTACGGGAGTCGGGCGCTCAGCGTCGAGCGCGCTGTTAGACTTTTGGCCCGCTCTCAAGACCTTCGGCCCGCAAGCGGGCCTCCACCCGCCCCATGAAACTGCATCTATCCCGAAGCACCGATTCCAACCAGATCACCGGCTATGGCCCGCATCATGTCCTGGTGAATGGAGCGCGCCATGAAACCAGCCTGATCCTCCTGCCCGATGAAGTCGTCACCGGCTGGGTGGCTCGTTTTGAAGTTTTGTCGGCGCGGGATTTCGACGTCGTGCTGATGCGCGCGCCGGAAATCGTGCTGCTCGGCAGCGGCGCCCGCCTGCGCTTCCCCTCCCCCGCCCTCTATGCCGGGTTGCTCAAGGCGCGCATCGGCGTGGAGGTCATGGACACACTCGCCGCCTGCCGCACCTACAACATTCTGGCCGCCGAAGGCCGGCGGGTGGCGGCGGCGTTGATCTTGTAGAACCCGACTCAGTGTTCGATCCGGATCTGGCGCAAGTGATCGGGGCCGCACATATAGAGCGTCTGCCCTTGAATCTCGATGCAGCCCTGGTCCGACAGTTTGTGCAGCAGGCGAGAGAGGGTTTCTGGCTTGACCCCGATGCGGGAGGCGATGATCTGCTTGGGGGCTTCCAACTCGACTTTCTGGCGCCCGGTTTCGTCCGGGTCGGAGTGGTCGAGCAGATATTGCAGCAGGCGGTCGGCGCCTTTCATGAGCGTGAGGCGGTCGATTTCGTTGACCAGTTTGTGCATCCGCGCGCTCATCCCGGACATCAGGCGAAAGCAACGGCTGGCATCCTGGGCCAGCCAGGCCTTGAATTCGCGGCCGTTGATGGCCACCAGGCGTACCGGCGTCTGCGCCGCCGCGTTGACCGGGTAATGCCCGCCCATGAACAGCACGGCCTCTGCGAACAGGCGGTTGGCGCCCACCAGTTCAATCACCTTCTCGTCGCCCTGGGGTGAAGCGCGGAACAGCTTGATAACCCCTTCCGCCACCCAGTAGAAGGCGTCCACACTGTCGCCCTGGCTGAACAGCATTTGGCCAGGCGCGAGTTGCAGCGAGTCGGCATGGCCGAGGGCTTCCAGATATTCGTCTTCCTGTAGCCCGGAGAACAGATAGGAGCGACGCATGGCGTCGAAGTCGGATTTTTGCAAGGTCATGGTCGCTTCAGCTCGCGGAAAGGATGGGCAGGATGTCACCGAAGCGGCGGATGGCGGGAAAATCCGCCACATCCTTTTCCGGCAGACAGGCATCGGGTTGCAACACCGCCAACAGATGTTTAATGCCGTAATCACGGGCGGAACGTAGCACTGGCAGGCTGTCGTCCACCAGCAGGGTGCGCGCCGGGTCGAATGCTTCCACCGCGCGCAGCGCCGCCCAGAACGCCGGGTCTTCCTTGGCCAGGCCATAGGTATGAGCGGTGTGCATGGCGTCGAAATGCACGCCCAGGCCAGTGCGGTCCATCTTCAGGTTAAGGCTCTTGTGGTGCGCGTTGGTAGCCAGCACCACCCGCTTTCCAGCCTGTCTGGCCTGGGCCAGGAACTCGGTCACATCGGGATGCACCTTGATGAGATGAGCGAGTTCTTCCTTGAGCTGAACGATGTCCAGTTCGAGCTGCTCGCTCCAGTAATCGACGCAATACCAGTCCAGGGTGCCGGCGCGAGCGTCATACCGGCGGAAGCACTCGGCGTGCGCCTGCTCAGTGTCCAGGCCATGTTTCTCGGCAAATTTTTCCGGCACGTAAACCTGCCAGAAATGGTTGTCGTAATGCAGATCGAGCAGCGTGCCATCCATGTCGAGCAGGAGGGTGTCGATTTCGGGCCAGGGGAGCATGGGCGCCGGCGCTACAGAGCGCCTCATGAGTAGTTCAGCCCCATCGCCTCGCGCACGTCGCGCATGGTCTCGCGCGCCAGATCGCGGGCCTTCTCGCAGCCGTCGGCGATGATGTTCTTCACCACATCTGGTTCTTCGGTGTAAGCGCGGGTGCGTTCCTGGATCGGGGCCAGTTCTTTCTGCATGGCGTCAATCACCGGCTGCTTGCATTCCAGGCAACCGATCCCGGCGCTGGGGCAGCCCTGGCGCACCCAGGCTAGCACGTCGTCGCCGGAATAAACCTGATGCAACTGCCACACCGGGCACTTGTCCGGGTCGCCCGGGTCAGTGCGGCGCACCCGTGCCGGATCGGTGGGCATGGTGCGGATCTTCGTGCTCACCTGATCCGGGTCTTCACGTAGGGAAATGGTGTTGTGGTACGACTTGGACATTTTCTGGCCGTCCAAGCCGGGCATCTTGGAAGCCACCGTGAGCAAGGCATCCGGCTCGGTGAGGATCATCTTGCCGCCGCCTTCAAGGTAGCCGTACAGGCGCTCCTTGTCGCCCAGGCTAAGGTTCTGGGTCTCGCCCAGCAGGGCACGCGCCGAGTCCAGCGCCGCATCATCGCCGGCCTGCTGGTAACGGGTGCGCAGTTCCTGGTAGAGCTTGGCCTTCTTGCCACCCAGCTTCTTCACCGCCGCCTCGGCCCTTTCCTCGTAGCCCGGCTCCTTGCCGTAGAGGTGGTTGAAGCGGCGCGCGATCTCACGCGCGAATTCGATGTGCGGCACCTGGTCCTCGCCCACCGGCACCTGGTTGGCGCGGTAGATCAGGATGTCGGCCGATTGCAGCAGCGGGTAGCCGAGGAAGCCATAGGTGGAGAGATCCTTCTCGCTGAGCTTTTCCTGCTGGTCCTTGTAGGTGGGCACCCGTTCCAGCCAGCCCAGCGGAGTCATCATGGACAGCAGCAGGTGCAGTTCGGCGTGTTCGATCACCTGTGACTGGATGAACAGCGTGGCTTTGGACGGATCGACCCCGGCCGCCAGCCAGTCGATCACCATCTCCCAGGTGGCCGCCTCGATGCCGCGCGGGTTGTCATATTGGGTGGTGAGCGCGTGCCAGTCGGCAACGAAGAACAGACACTCATATTCGTGCTGGAGCTTGATCCAGTTTTTCAGGACGCCATGGTAGTGGCCGAGGTGCAGGCTGCCCGTGGGGCGCATGCCGGAGAGAACGCGGTCTGCGTACATAAGTGCTCTAGTTGAGGACGATTTGAATAAAGGCCAGGAGCTTGATGGGTTCCAGGCCGAACAGGAAAGCGGCGAGTTCAATGATCGCCTGGATCAGCGGCCACATCAGGATGCCGAGAATCCCCAGGAACATCAGGCCGAGCAGAATGAACAGGCCATAGGGCTCGATGCGCGCCATCCCGATGGCGAGGCGGGTCGGCAGCAGGCTCACCGCGATGCGGCCACCGTCGAGTGGCGGCAGGGGAATCAGGTTGAGCGCCATCAACACGGCATTGATGAAGATGCCAGCCGCGCCCATCAGCGCCAGCGGCATCGCGATCGGCGAACCCGGCATGGCCAGCGCCAGTTTGATCATGCCGGCCCAGATCAAGGCCATCAGCAGATTCGCCCCCGGCCCGGCGGCGGCCACCCAAAGCATGTCCTGCTTGGGGCGGCGCAACTGGTTGAAATTCACCGGCACCGGCTTGGCCCAGCCGAACAGGATGCCGGCCCCTCCCGAGAGCTTGGTAATCAGCAATATCGACAGCGGCACGATGATCGTGCCGACCAGGTCGATGTGGCGGAGCGGGTTCAGGCTGATGCGGCCCAACAATTGCGCGGTGCGGTCGCCGAACCGCAGCGCCGCATAGCCGTGTGCCGCTTCGTGCAGGGTGATGGCGAACAGCACCGGCAGCGCGAAGACGGCAATTTTCTGGATGAGATTGAGTTCCAAGGGGAGTTCCTATTAAAGACCCAGGCGCGCGGTATCACCGGTGCCCTGGCGGATCAGTTCCGGCACCGGGCCGGTGAGGTCGATCACCGTGGTCGGCTGAATACCGCAGTGGCCGCTGATCAGGATCACGTCCACCCGGTTGTCCAGGCAGTCGATGATGTCGTCCGGATCATTGAGGGGATATTCATGGCCGGGCAGTTGCAGCGTCATGGAGAGAAGGGGTTCGTCGAGTTCTTCCAGCAATGCGGCGATGACCTTGTGATCGGGCACGCGTAGCCCGATGGTGCTGCGCTTGGGGTGCAGCAGGCGTCGCGGCACTTCGCGGGTGGCTTCCAGGATGAAGGTGTAGCCACCCGGCGTGGCGGCCTTGAGGAGGCGGTACTGGCGGTTGTCCACCCGCGCATAACGGGCGATCTCGGACAGGTCGCGGCAGATCAGGGTGAAGTGGTGTTTCTCGTCGACGCCGCGAATCTGGCGGATCGCGGCCATGCCATCCTTGTTGCCAATCATGCAGCCGATGGCGTAGCAGGAATCGGTGGGGTACACCATCACGCCCCCCTGGCGCAGTCCTTTCACCGCCTCACTCAGATAGCGTGGCTGCGGGTTGTCGGGATGAACATCGAAGACACGGGCCATGCTTACCAGGCCTCCCACACCGGCCGGCAACGTAGCGGCAGCGGCAGCAGCCGGCCCAGTTCGCGGCCACCCTCGCCGGGCGCGTGAAAGTCGGAGCCGACGGAGGCGAGGAAATCGAACTCCACCGCCAGATCGGCATACACCGGCACCTGATCGGCGGTATGGCTGCCGGTGACCACTTCAATGGCGTCACCGCCCAGTTCCTTGAATTCCTTGAGCAGGTCGCGCATCCGCTCGCGGCCAAAGTGGTAACGGCCGGGATGCGCCAGCACGGCCTGGCCGCCAGCCGCGTGAATCCAGGCAAGGGCATCCGCGAGGCTGGCCCATTCATGGTCCACATAGCCGGGCTTGCCCTTGACCAGGTATTTCTTGAACACGGTTTTGACATCCTTGACCACACCGCGCTGCACCAGAAAGCGGGCGAAGTGGGTCCGGCCGATGAGATCCTTGTTGCCGGCGAAGGCATAGGCGCCTTCCAGGGCGCCGGCGATACCCAGGCGCGCCAGTTCCGCCGCCATGCGTTCGGCGCGCAGGGCACGGCCGGTACGATTCTGGTCGAGGCCACGGGCCAGGCGTTCATCCGTGGGATCGAAATGCAAGCCGACGATATGCACGGTGGCTTTGCGCCAGGTGATCGACACTTCCACGCCGGACACCAGTTCGATGCCGCACGCCTCCGCCGTGGCGCGCGCCTCGACCAGGCCGCACAGGTCGTCGTGATCGGTGAGCGCGAGGATGTTCACCCCCTGGCCGGCGGCGCGTTGCACCAGTTCACGCGGGGTAAGCACGCCGTCGGAAGCGGTGGAATGGCAGTGAAGGTCGTAGACCGGCATGAATTCTTGCTTGTTGGGGGGCCGGCAATCATAGCAAAATGCTCGCCGCCCTCCCCTCCCATCCTCGCCCCTCCCCCGTGAAGATTCTGTTCGACCTATTCCCCATCATCCTGTTTTTCGCCGCTTACCAGGTGGGCGAAAAAAATCCCGAAAGCGCCACCGCCTGGCTCGCCACGCTGGGCATTCCCCTGGCCAGCGGCGCCAAGCCCGGCGTGTTTCTCGCCACCGTGGTCGCCATCGCCGCCACCTTTGGCCAGATCGCCTGGGTATGGCTGCGCCAGCGCAAGGTGGACACCATGTTGTGGGTATCGCTGGTGCTGATCGTGGTGTTCGGCGGCGCCACCTTGCTCCTGCACGATGAGACTTTCATCAAGTGGAAGCCGACCGTGCTCTATTGGCTGTTTGCCCTCTCGCTGGGACTCGCTCCCATCCTGTTCGAGCGCAACCTGATTCGCCTGATGATGGAAAAGAACGTGGTTCTGCCCGATGCGGTCTGGAGCCGCCTCAATCTGGCCTGGGCCGCCTTCTTCGCCCTGATGGGCATCGCCAACCTGTGGGTGGCGATGCATTACTCCACGGATGCCTGGGTGAATTTCAAGATGTTCGGCTCGCTCGGCCTGATGCTGTTGTTCATCATCGCCCAGACCCTCTACCTGTCGCGCCACATCAAGGAAGAGGAATGAATTTGTTTTACGCCATCGTCGGCGAAGATGTGCCGGACAGCCTGGATAAGCGTCTCGCCGCCCGCCCGGAGCATCTCGCCCGCCTCAATCAACTGAGGGACGAAGGCCGCCTGCTACTGGCCGGCCCGTTCCCGGCCAGCGACAGCCCCGATCCCGGCCCGGCTGGTTTTTCCGGTAGCCTGATCGTCGCCGACTTTCCCAGCCTGGAAAAAGCGCGAACCTGGGCGAATGCCGACCCTTACGTCGCGGCGGGCGTGTATTCCCGTGTCAGCGTCAAGCCGTTCAAGAAGGTGCTGCCATGAGCGCCCCCGAAAACGCCGCTGCGCGGCGTTCTCCCCCCGCGGGGGCGAAGAAACGCTTGGGGCGGCCCGGCGTGTTTCTCGAGAGATTACGCAAGAGGTTAAGTCAATGAACGATACGATCAGCGAGATGAAGCGGCGCCTGGCCGTGCTGGCGCCCGAGCATATCGAGGTCGTAGATGAATCCGCCCTGCATGCCGGCCATGCGGGCGCCAGGTCGGGCGCTGGCCACTACCAGCTCACCCTGATTGCCACCGCCTTCACCGGCCAGAACAATGTCGCCCGCCATCGAGCCATCTACCAAGCACTGGGCGACCTGATGGCAACTCATATTCATGCGCTTTCCATTACCGCGCTGGCACCTGGCGAGTTGTAGCACAGCGGAACTTGACCACACGCCCGCACTCCGAAACGACCACACCAACCCTGGGGGAACCCATGAAACACGCTCGACTGCTGTCTCTTTTCATCGCCTGCTGTGCTCTGCCCGTCCAAGCGGCTGATGCACCCGCCACCGCCACGCCGGCTCCCGCCACCGACAAGCCCTTGGCCGTCGTCAACGGCGAGGCGGTTCCCGCCATGTATGGCAATTTCATCCGGCAAAACCGCATCAAACGCGAAATGCCGCCCGAATCGCTAACAGATGAGGCGGTCAAGGAAGGCGCGGTGACCGCCGTGCTACTCGCCCAGGAAGCGGTGAAGCATGGCCTGGACAAGGACCCCACCGTGGCCGCCGCGCTGGAATTCCAGAAAATGGAATTACTGGGCCGCGCGGCGCTGGAAAATTACCTCCGCGCCAACCCGATCAAGGAAGAGACCGTCAAGGCGGAATACGAGAACACCAAGGCCAAGGCCGGCACGAACGAGTACCGTGCGCGCCACATCCTGGTAACCAGTGAGGCGGAAGCCAAGGGTCTGATCACGAAACTCACCGCCGGCAAGAAAGCCAAATTCGAGGACTTGGCCAAGAAGCACTCCAAAGACACCTCGGCCGCCAATGGCGGCGATCTCGGCTGGGTGCTGCCGGCCAATCTGGTACCGGAATTCGCCCAGGCGATGGTCGGCCTCAAGAAAGGCGAAGTCACCCGGAATCCGGTGAAAACCCGCTTCGGCTGGCACGTCATCCGCCTGGAAGAAACCCGCAAACTGGACTTCCCCAATTACGACAAGATCAAGAACCGCATCGCCGGCCAACTCCAGCAACAGGCTATCGGAAAGCTGATCAAGGAACTGGCCGCCACCGCGAAGGTGGAGTAGCCACCTTCAACATGTGGGTTGGGCACCAGCGCCCAACCCACACCACTCACACGCCTCTCAATCCTTGGGAAAATCCGGCCTCGGATCGAAAATGGAGACCTTGGCAAGTTGCTCATAAAGCGTTCGTTCCGCATCACTCAGCGTCGTTGGCAGTATCACCTGCAACTGGACATAGAAATTCCCCGCCCCGCCGGTGGCCGGCATACCGCGACCGGATAGGCGCAGCTTCTGACCACTGCGTGAGCCTGCCGGCACCTTAACCCGCACATTGCCATTCAGCGTCGGCACGGTGATCGCCGCGCCCAACGCGGCTTCCCAGGGCGCAATCGGCGTGTCCAGGTAAATATCCTTGTCTTCCAGGCGATATCGCGCATGGGGAGCAATCTGAATCACCAGGTAGAGAGCTCCCGCCGGGCCACCATAGGGCGACCGCAGCCCCTTGCCCGGCAGCCGCAGGCGCTTGCCGGGCAAAGCCCCCGCCGGCACCCGCAATTTCACGTCCCGGGCGCCATCCCGCGCGGACAGGCTCAGATGCTTTTCCACACCGTGAAAAGCTTCTTCCAGGGTCAGAGTCAAGCTGGCTTCGACATCCTGGCCAGGCATCGCTCCGGCATCGTGGAAGCCATGCTGGCGGTTGCCCCCTGGCTGCTTGCGACCACCGAACAGTTGAGAAAACAAATCGGAAAAATCCGCGCCAGAGAAATCCCCGCCACCCGCGCCGCCAGTCCACTCGGGTGGCGGGCGAAAGTCCTGGCCGGGCCGGTAGGAGGTACCAAGCTGGTCGTAGGCCGCGCGCTTTTCCGCATCGCTCAGCACCTCGTTGGCCTCGTTCACATCTTTGAATTTCTCCTCGGCGCCCACCACTTTGGACACATCCGGGTGGTATTTGCGCGCCAGGCGCCGGTAGGCTTTCTTGATGTCTTCTTTGCTGGCATCTCGCGCCACGCCAAGTATCTGGTAGTAATCCTTGTATTTCATGGACGGTGTAATGGTGTTTTCCTGAAACGTAGATAGGGAAGCCATGCCGACTTTGCAAGCCAGCGCGGAACGCTCGCGCACGCGTGCTATGATGCGCCGTCAAAATTAACCTAGACGAAATAAACATGAGCGAGCGCCAGAATCTTCAGGACGTTTTTCTCAACACCCTGCGCAAGGAACATGTGCACTGCTCGGTGTTTCTGGTCAATGGCATCAAACTGGTCGGCAAGATCGAATCGTTTGACCAATACATGGTCTTGCTGCGCGGCAACGACCAGGCGGTGCAGGCGATTTTCAAGCACGCGATCTCGACCGTATCGCCCGCCAAGCAGATCGACCTTCCCGGCCCCCGTAGCGAAAAACCAGCCGCCGAGTAATCTTCGGAGGGCCCGCATCTGGCCTCCATTCAGATCAGGTTTCAAACATTTTCACCAGATCCGTGGCGTCCGCGGTAACCAGCGCCATCACGCTCGCTTCCAATTTCCGGTAGCGCACAAGCAACTTGGCACCTTCCGCGGTGAGCCTGGCACCGCCACCCCGGACTCCCCCGGCAGCGGTCTCCACCAGGGGTAGCGGACAGTTCCGGTTGAGCGAATCCAGCATGTCCCAGGCGCGCCGGTAAGAAATGTGCAATTGCCGCGCGGCACCGGAAAGCGAGCCGGTGCCGTGGATGGCTTCCATCAGACGAATTTTTCCCGGCCCAAGGTTCAGGGGCGCTGGGAAAAGAATACGGACTAAGGGTTGTGTGGGCATGAAAAGGCCGGCCTTTGCGAGGCCGGCCATTTTACCCGCGGATACCACGCCACCTTGTCATAAGGTGGCGCCACAAGCGGGAATTACTTTGCTTTCCTGAACGTGCTCTTCACCAGCACATCCACCTCGGCCTGCGGGCGATGGCACGCGATGCAATTCCAGCGGCCCATGTAGAGATCACCCTTCTTTGCATCGACATAGTGGCTGGCTGGGGCCGGAATCGCCATGCCCTTGGCCACTTTGTGTCCAATCAGATCGGGCTGCACATGGCAGTCCTTGCACAGGTTGGAGTCGCGCGTGATGGGCACCATGTCCGTGATGGTGTGCGTGATCATGGGCGGTGCGCTGCTATAGGAACGGACCGCGCGTTTGTTGGTACCCGGGTCACCGCCACCATAGTTGACCACCACAGGATCGGTATCGTCGTAAACGCTGGTCTTGGACAACCCGAGAGAATCTTCGGGAATGGTCTGGTCCTGGACCGCAAAAGCGGGCAGGGACAAGGCCAGGACAGTACTCAACAGCAAGAACTTGCTCACGGGTTTGCTCATCTCGTCCTCCTTTGAACGGCAATGGCGTCCGCCTGCACATTGTGGCCGCGGATCAGGGGTTTGAAATCGAACTTCAGGCTTCCTTCGGGACAAATCGGCGTGCAGCGCCCGCAATTGCTGCATTCGCCGGAAAACACATAACCGCGTTCATCCAGCTTTTTCAGATTGAGCACCTGCGGCTCCGGACAGACCCGTGCACACTCGCCGCAACGGGTGCAGGTGTTCTTGTCGAAGCGCACTCGCAGCAACGCGGTCTTGCCGATCAGGCTGTAGAACGCGCCAAGCGGGCACAGGTGGCCACACCAGCCGTTTTTCAGAATCAACAGGTCGAACAGGAATATCGCCAGCAGCGCGGTGAATCCCAACCCCAGGCCGAAGATGATCTCGCGGTGGGCCATGCCGATTGGACTCACCCACTCGAACGCGGCCAGACCGGTAATAACCGTGATCAGCAAAGCGGCCACCAGGATGAAGTAACGCAGCGTGCGCGGCAGATGGAAGATGGGCTGGATGCCCAGCTTGTTGCGCAGCCAGGCGGCGCCATCGGTCACCACATTCACCGGGCAGACCCAGGCGCAGAACACGCGCCCCCCGATCAGGAGATAAATGCCGAGCACGATGGCGGCGCCGATCAGGCTTTGCTGTTGCAGGGCATGGCCGGTGAGGAATATCTGCAAGGCGGCGAAGGGGTCGGTCAAGGGAATCAGGCCGATAAATTTAGACGCCGACAGGTTGCCGGTGAGCAGCGGCACCTTCTTAGCCACCTGCCAGCCCCAATGCGCCGTGCCGAAGAACAACAAGAGGAAGCCGAACTGGCTGACCCGCCGCAGGATGATGTAGCGCCAGGACCATACCCGAGCACCGAGGGTACGGTTGTGCAGTTTTTCCACTGATGCCAGGGCATCGGCGCCCTTGCCGAGGGAAGACTGCGCGCTCTCAACAAATACGCCGAGCCGCCCCAAGTCTTGCTTGGCCCCCTCGGGGGGAGCGCGCCGCGAAACGGTGTTTTCGGGGGTGCTCATAGTCCCCCCTCATTCAGATAGTCCATGCCTGGGGCCGTCTTGGGCACGGGAGCATCCGCCGCGGGCGCTGGCGCCGCCTCGACCGGCTTGAAGTCCTGGGTGATCTCGGTATCGAAAGTCCAGCCCAGGCGGTAATGCTCGCCGATTTTCCCCTGCACCAGTTTGTGCGGCAGGATACGGATGGCGGCAACTTCCGTAGGGCAGGCCTTTTCACAGATGCCGCAACCGGTGCAGGCATCGGAATGCACCAGGGGGATAAACATGGCGTGCTTGGAAATCTGCCGGGGATGAGGTTCCAGTGAGATAGCCTTGCCCTTCAGCGGGCATACACGGTGGCAGATTTCGCAACGCAAGCCCTTGTAGGACAGGCAGTTCTCGATGTCGATCACCGCCAGGCCCATGCGGGAGTCGTTGATATTCTTGAGCTTCGGCGACAATGCGCCGGTCGGACAGGCCTTCATGCAGGGGATGTCCGGGCACATGATGCAAGCGCCAGTGCGCGGCGTGTAGAACGGCATGCCGATGGGCAACGTTCCCCCGGACGGCTGCAACTTGAGGATGTGCGGCGGGCAATCGTTCACACATTGTCCGCACTTGATGCAGGCGGCATTGAAATCGTCCTCCGCCAGCGCGCCCGGAGGACGCAGGGCATAAGGGGCGGCGCGCGCTTCATTGCGCAGCAGGTAGCCCCACAGGAGGCCGCCGGTACCGGCGATCGCGGCGCCTTGCGCCATCTTCACCAGAAAATCACGGCGGGAGGAGTTAAGGCCACTAGGGCCTTGGTCAGACATTTCTTTCACCTAATGAATATGAGCCTTAGCGGGCCGGGTCGGCGTCATCGAAGATGGGAGAAAGCAAACCTTTTCTTTCTCACCCCCGCCCTCTCCCGAGGGAGAGGGCGGGAAGGCTTGGATCACGCCTTGTAGACCTTCACCGCGCACTTCTTGTAGTCGGTCTCTTTCGAGAGCGGGCAAGTCGCATCCAGGGTGACCTTGTTGATCAGCACGCCCTCGTCGAACCAGGGCACATAGACCAGGCCACGCGGCACGCGGTTACGGCCACCGGTTTCCAGGCGCACTTTGACCTTGCCGCGGCGCGACTCGACCCAGACCAGGTCGTTGCGCTTGAGGCCCTTGGCGTCGGCATCCTTCTGGTTGATCCAGCACACGGCATTGGGTACGGCGCGGTGCAATTCCGGCACGCGCCGGGTCATGGTGCCGGAGTGCCAGTGTTCCAGCACGCGGCCGGTACACAACCAGAGGTCGTAATTGGCGTCCGGCTTCTCGACCGGCGAGGCGTAGGGGCGGAAATAGATCTTCGCCTTGTGGGAGATGTCCACCTTCTTGTCGGGACCAGAGGGTTTTTCCAGGTTGCCCTCCATCATTTTCTGGCCATTGTTGCCATAGAAGTCGAAGTCCATGCCCTTCTGCACATAGGGATCGTACTTCTCGTTGCTGCGCCACTGGGTTTCCGTCCACTTGCCGTCTTTCTGCACCACCGGCCATTTCAGGCCGCGCACCTTGTCGTGGTGGTAGATGTCGAACGGCGCCAGATCGTGGCCATGGCCGCTGCCGAACTTGCGGTATTCCTCGAACAACGCCTTCTCGGGGAACCAGCCGTCCTTGAGCAAATCGGCAACATGGTTGCCATGGCCGTGGGCGATGGGGTCGGGCCACCTGACCTTCTTGTTCTCCGGGGTGGCGAACAGCACGTCATACAGCGTGGACTCCGGCGAGTAGCCCATCGCCTTGGCGGCGGGCAGCACGTCGGGCAGGCCACCTTCCAGGCCGGGAATCTTTTGCGCACCCCAAACATCCTTGAGTTTGAAGCGCTTGGACAGCTCCAGCAGCATCCAGATGTCACCGCGGGCCTGTCCAGGCGGCAAAATCTGTTGGCGCCAGACCTGGGTGCGGCGCTCAGCATTGCCGTAGGCCCCCCACTTCTCGTTGATCATGGCGGCGGGCAGGATCAGGTCGGCCACCTTGGCGGACACGCCAGGATAGGCATCGGCCACCACGATGAAGTTGTTCATGTTGCGGGCGGCCTTGATCCAGTGGTTGACGTTGGCGGTGTTCTGCCAGGGGTTGTTGACCTGGGTCAGATTGAACAGGCAGGAGCCGTCTTCCAGGTCACGCATGATCTTGACGAAGTGGCTACCCATCTGCGGGTTGATCGTACCGGCCGGCAGTTTCCAGATTTCTTCCGTATGCGCCCGATGTTTTGGGTTCATCACCACCATGTCGGCCGGCAGCCGATGGGCGAACACGCCCACTTCGCGCGCCGTACCACAGGCGGAAGGCTGGCCGGTCAGCGAGAAAGCGCCATCGCCCGGCTTGCACTGGCGGCCGGTGAGCAGGTGGTTCATATACGCCTGCTCGTTGACCCAGGAACCGCGCTGGTGCTGGT
>PFJX01000099.1 GCA_002784045.1 Hydrogenophilales bacterium CG_4_10_14_3_um_filter_63_21 | reverse complement strand
CCTCGCCATGGCTCCCTCCTCGAAACAGGCTCTGCTTCGAGTATAGGCAGGGTCGCAAATATGTATAGTCATTTATGAGACACTACACTAGTGATATTGGTATATCCCCGACGTTGCCATGCATGGCAACGTCCATCCTGGACAGATTTGGGGATGGTGAGACCGGGGTATCCGTGATCTCGCGTTGCCAGATGATTCTTCCTGTTGCGTCCTGGCCACGCGTCTGAGAGTAGTACCCTGCCGCCTCCAACTCCGTACGAATCGACACCCAGACATGCTCCGACATGTTCAGTACGCGACGCATGTGGCGGACATAGAGGGTCCATCCGACAGGACGGTCCAGCATCCAGCCCAGCACCGCACGCGCTCTCAGGCTGATCCGCGTGTCCTCCAACACATCGTCGGGCACGGATGGCCACTGTCGACGTTTACGAATGGCAATGCCGTCGCCAATGTCCTGGGCCATCACACACCCACTTCCAATGCCTGCGCCGCGCGCTTGCGCTCGATCTGCTCGCGCTTGGTGGGTCGTCCACGGCGACGCGGCGAGGTAGTGGCCACTGGCGCGGTTGGCTGGGTTCGCTGCTCGCGGCAATGGCACAGCCAGTCGAGCACATCGGCGGTGATCCAGCGTGGTGTGCGGCTGCCAGGTGGAGTGCTGGCTGGAGGCAGGCTCTCAGGTCGGCGGATGCGGTCGGCCTGCAATGTGCCGACTGTGCGGCCCAGGAGGACGCTGAGTTCAGCGTATCCGATGACGGGGGGCCACGCCACGAGTTGGCTAGGCGTGTCGACCTGGGTGGTGCCGCTGGTGGTGGCGGCAACGGGAATGATCTGATGCATTTTCGTCTCCCGCCGCTCGGGAGCCGGCGTCGCCGGTCTCCTGGCCGCGATGTCCTTGATTCGGCGCGCGAGCGCGCCGGCTAGGTCATGCGGCGGGAGCCGGGACGGGGATCGGAGAGAGGCGAGGAGTCAGCGTGACCCCACAAGCGGGGAGCGCGGGCGGTGGTGGGGCTGGCCGCCGGCAGGCAGCCAGAAGGGATAGGTCGAGGAGCGCCGGCAACCCCAGCATGTCGCTGAGCCTGGACGCCAGCGGGCGGGCCAGCGCAGTCCGTTGTATTGGGCCAAGCGTGTCGTGGGCGAGTTGGTATGCGCTGAGCCCGGTGCGAGTATGGTCGGCGACTACGAACCCGAAGGTGACGGATATGGCCATGATCGTCGCCATCATGGCGGTGCCAAGGCAGGGAGCGATCTGGAGGATCAGCAGTGCAAGCGCCCACGCCATGCCGGCCACACTTACGATGGTCACTACTACTCCGTCACGTGTCAGGCCATCGTCGCCGTGTATCGACAGCGGCAGCCAGCCGCGCACCCTGGCGGCGAGCATGGCCGCTGGGCCGAGAGGGTGGGGGTTAATCGTGTGAGATACAAACGGATACCGGTGCATGACAAGATATCACCTGGCCGGGCGAACGTGTCAATATCCAGGTGACAGAGGCTTACATCCGCATCCTGGTATGGCAGAAGCCTTGTCACCCTCTTGTCACCCGAGAGGGTGACAAGAAAAGGAAATCAGGGGTAACCTCAAGCAAGCTAAAGTAACTTAAGCCATTGAATTATTTGGTGCCCGGGACGGGAATCGAACCCGTATGGCCTAAGGCCGAGGGATTTTAAGTCCCTTGTGTCTACCAGTTTCACCACCCGGGCTTGATCGGCGCATATTCAAAGCAAGATGGGGGAAGGAGGGAGGCGCGTGCCGGAGTCGAACCGACCTACACGGATTTGCAATCCGGTGCATAACCGCTTTGCTAACGCGCCATCTGGCAAACGCTTGCCCGCAACGCTCGCCTGAAAGCGAAATAGGAAACTGAAAGGGGAAAGTGGAAGCTGGGTGGGTTGAAAGCCCACCCAGCTTCCACTTTCCCCTGAAATGCTGGAGCGGGAAACGAGACTCGAACTCGCGACCTCAACCTTGGCAAGGTTGCGCTCTACCAACTGAGCTATTCCCGCGTCGAAGTGAGCGCGCATTATAAGTACGAAGCGGTTTGTGTCAACTCGCGGGCTCGTTTTTAAGCACTTTCCAGGCCATGCGCAGGTAATGGAACATGGACCAGAGGGTGAGGAAGGCGGCCAGATAGAGCAACCAGCGGCCGACGATGGGGGTCCATTGCCAGGCGCCGATGGGATCGTGATAGAGCAGGAGCAGGATGGCGAGCATCTGCGCGGTGGTTTTCAGTTTGCCGATGAACGACACCGCGACATTGCTGGAACGGCCCACTTTGGCCATCCACTCGCGCAAGGCGCTGATGGCGATTTCCCGGCCGATGATGATGAGCGCCACGTCGACGCTGGCGCGATCCAGGTCGACCAGGACGATGAGGGCGGCGGCGACCATGAGCTTATCGGCTACGGGATCGAGGAAGGCACCGAACGCCGACGTCTGATTGAGGCGCCGCGCCAGCCAGCCGTCCAGCCAGTCGGTGAGGGCGGCGAGGGCGAAGAGCAGGGTTGCGGTAAGGTTGATGGCATGGCTCGGCACCCAGCCGTCGGGCAGATAGAACACCGCCACGAACAGCGGGATCAGCCAGATCCGCAGCCAGGTCAGCGAGTTGGGCAAATTGAACGGCATCAGTGCAGTTCTCGATAAATTCGTTCCGCCAGATCGTGGCTGATGCCTTCGACCCGGGCCAGTTCTTCCACTCCGGCATCGACCACGCCACGCAGGCCGCCAAAGGTTTGCAGCAATTTCTGGCGGCGTTTGGCGCCGACGCCGGCGATGTCTTCCAGGCTCGACTGGGTGCGCGTCTTGCCACGGCGCGCCCGGTGCCCGGTGATGGCGAAGCGGTGCGCCTCATCGCGCACCTGCTGGATCAGGTGCAAGCCGGGATGATCCGGCGGCAACCTGAGCGGCTCCACTTCATCGGGGAAAAACAACTGCTCCCTACCCGGCTTGCGTTCCACCCCCTTTGCCACGCCCAGCATGGGCAGGTTGCCCAGGCCCAGTTCCGAAAGTACATCCACCGCCATGTGCAACTGTCCCTTGCCGCCGTCGATCAACAACAGATCGGGCAACTTGCCTTCACCCTTGGCCAGCTTGCCGTAGCGACGCATGAGCGCGTCGCGCAGGGCGGCGTAATCGTCGCCGGGGGTGATACCCGTGACATTGTAGCGGCGATATTCCGAGGCCTGCATCGCGCCCTGGTCGAAAACCACGCAGGACACCGTGGTGGCTTCGCCCATCGTGTGGCTGACATCGAAGCATTCGATGCGCTGGATGCCTTCCTCGCCCAGCGCCTCATTCAGGGCAACGAGGCGGGCGGACTGGTTTTCCCGCTGGCCTTCGCGCGTCGCCAGCGCCAGTTCCGCGTTCTTCAGGGCCATTTCCAGCCAGACGCGGCGTTCCTCGCGCGGCTGCGAGACGATCGTGATGCGGTGCCCGGACTGGTCGGAGAGCCAGTCGGCCAGGCCGTCCACCTCGGCGTTGAGGAACAGGGTGGGCGGCACCGGCCGCCCCTCGTAATGCTGGCTGACGAAGGCCTCCAGCAGCGCGGGCAGATCGGCATCCGCGACCTGGCTGGGGAAGAAGGCACGCCCGCCCAGGCTGCGGCCGCCGCGCACCATCACCAGGTAGACGCAGGCCACCCCGCCCCGCATCACCCCGGCGACCACGTCGGCATCCTGGGTCGAACGGCTTTCCACGAACTGGCGCGCGCGCACGGCGGACAGCGCCTGAATCTGGTCACGATAGATCGCCGCCTGCTCGTAACGCCAATCGGCCGCCGCCGCTTCCATGCGCCGCGAGAGCTGTTCCAGCACCTCGTTATCGCGGCCGGACAGGAACAGCGCCGCGTCCTCGGCGTCACGCGTGTAATCGGCGTCGTTGATCTCGCCCACGCAGGGCGCGCTGCACCGCTTGATCTGATGCAGCAGACAGGGCCGCGAGCGGTTGGCGAACAACGTGTCCTCGCAGGTGCGCAGGCGAAACACTTTTTGCAGGATCTGGATGCTCTCGCGCACCGCCAGGGAGTTGGGGAAGGGGCCGAAGGTGCGATGTTTCTTGTCCGGCGTGCCGCGAAAGAAGCCCAGGCGGGGATATTTGTGCCCGGACAACAACAGGTAAGGGTAGGACTTGTCGTCCCGGAACAGGATGTTGTACTTCGGCGCCAGGCCCTTGATCAGATTGTTCTCCAGCAGCAAGGCCTCCGCTTCGGTGCGGGTCACCGTGGTCTGAATGTCGTGGATATGCGCCACCATGTGGGCGATGCGCGGGCTGAGATTGGATTTCTGGAAGTAACTGGAAACCCGCTTCTTCAGATCGCGGGCCTTGCCCACGTACAACATCGCGCCGCCCTCGCCCAGCATGCGATAGACGCCGGGCAGATTGGGCAGGGAGGCGAGGAAGGGTTTGGGGTCGAAGGGGGCAGGGTTAGCCATTAACCCGGATATTGCATGAATTCGCGTGATGCCCTAAAGGATACCGGGCTGCGCCCATAATCGCGCAGGCCATTGTTTGT
>PFJX01000167.1 GCA_002784045.1 Hydrogenophilales bacterium CG_4_10_14_3_um_filter_63_21 | reverse complement strand
ACGGGTGACCGTTATCGAAGGCTCTAACCTCTGCGTACATGCGGCCTCGCGAGGGCCAAGGAGCGGTCAACTGAGCTTTCTAGGTTGAAGCCTTGGCCGAAGCGCGCGCCAGCAAGCGCACCTTGCGCACCCATGAGGTTGAGGCCATGCCCGCGCCTGATGTGACCGCCGAAGAACTGATTGCCCTGTGCGAACGGCTGAACCTCTCTCGCCCCGTGCTGGCCCGCTACCTCACTCGCCACGACCGGTCCCCTACCTTTTCGCTCGCACCCGCGAAATAGGAGGGGGGCATCCCCTGGATAAACCCAATGACTGAACACGCCACCGACTGCATCAAGTGCGGCAAGCCGCTGCAACAACCCGCCACCGGCCGACCCCGCACGAACTGCTCGACCGGCTGCCGCTGCGCGGCGGAGAAGGAAACAACGCGGCTGAATGGCCGACTCGACCAACTCGAAACATGGCGATGTATGTCAGGCTTGGTCGAAACATGCCCATGCCTTGCGAGATTGAACGCATCGCCGCCGAAATTGCCCACGCCGAATCCCGCCTGCAAGAACTGCTCAACGTCGCACCCGAATGAAAGGAAATCACATGACCGCCTATGTGGCGGGTTTTTGTGCCTGCCGCATTGATGGGCATTGCCCGAATTTGGCTACAGGGTGGCTACACGAAGACAGCAAACAAAAAGCCAGACCTTGTTAGCCTGGCTAAGTCGTTGATTATTTGGTGCCCCCGACCCGAATCGAACGGGTGGCCCTCCCCTTAGGAGGGGGCTATTAAAAACGCGTGAAGCCGCTTCACTACTGGCTTCACGCCAGAATGCATTAGTATCTGTCACCCGTTTGTCACCCTCTGCGCTCCCCCTATTCCCCCCTTTTTTCTCCCCATGGCTACCATCCGAAAACGCGGCGACTATCAGTGGCAAGCCATTGTCAAACGCAAGGGCTACCCGCTCCAGTCGAAAACCTTCGACTATCGGAAGGATGCGGAAGAGTGGTCGCGCGATATCGAACGCGACATGGACCGGGGTATCTACATGCCGCGCCAGGAAGCGGAGAGGACCACGATCCATGACCTGATCGAGCGGTATCGAACCGATATTCTGCCCGCGAAGCGCGCGAACTGGATCGCTGGCGCGCTGACCGCACTGGATGGTGGCTTCGGTAAGTACTCACTGGTGGCGCTGACACCGAAGATGATCGCGAGCTACCGTGACGCGCAGTTGCGCGATGTTTCCGCCTCCACCGTGCGTCAGCGCCTGGGTCTGCTCTCCAGGATGATCGATCTCGCGGGCAAGGAATGGGGCATTCCACTTGCCGCGAATCCTTGCGCGATGGTCAGCAAACCGGTGTCCGACGATGCGCGGGATCGGCGGCTGGAACCGGGTGAGCTGGATCGCCTGCTGGCAGAGTGTTCGCCGCATTTGTCCGCCCTCGTGCGCTTGGCGATCGAAACCGCCGCCCGCTTGGGCGAGTTGCTGGCGTTGAAGTGGGCCGACGTGGACCTCGCCCGTCGGGTGATGATCTTGCGCGGCATCGAACGCGACGACGGCCAGAAGCAGAAGACGAAAAACGGGGACGCCCTGCGTGCCGTACCCCTCTCCAGCGCGGCCGTCGCTGTGTTCGATGACCTGCACTCGCTGCCTGTCTCGATCACCGGCCGGGTGTTCTGGTGGTGGGCCAGGTCGGACAGCTTCAACAAGACCTGGACGCGGGCATGCGATCGCTCGGGCATCGCCGATCTGAGATTCCACGATCTGCGCCATGAAGCCACGTCCAGGTTGTTCGAGCGCGGCGTATTCGACAGCATGGAAGTGGCCAGCATCACTGGCCACAAGACCCTGGCCATGCTCAAGCGCTACACGCACTTGAAGGCCGAAGACTTGGCGAGGAAGTTGGGCTGATGGGGGCATCTACTATGCCGGGAACGGCACGCGCGATCTGAGCAAGCATGCGGCTTGAGCACGCCGGTGTTATCTTGTCGCATCCATTGTCCATCACCCCGGTTTGGCCATTTCTTCGCGGCGGCAAGGAGCGCCAAGGCATGCATCTTGAAGACATCGAAATCATCGAAGGCAACACCCAATCGGAATCCGCCGTTTATTACGATGCCTTGCAGCGCGCCATCAATTCAGGGGACGCCTGGAAACTTCAGGGCAGCTACGGGCGCACCATGATGTCCGCCATTGAGGAAGGCTTCTGTTTGCTGGGTCCGTCTCCGGCCGAAGATGCTTATGGAAGCCGAATTCCGAGCCGCGACGATGTTCAATCCGGGACCAAAGGGTCACGCACGTTTGTCGCCGCCAGGCAGGGCGAAGCTTGGGCGGCAAGGATGGAGAGACTGGGGTGTTGATGCGGCCCCAACCCAGCCGCGCAAACACAACAAATCCACTGCGATCAAATCCACTGCGATCAACGCCTTCCCTTGGCTAGCGTTTGCGGGCCGCGTGCATCATGCGCGCCATCGGCCAGATTTCCGACATGTCCACGCCCACGTCCGCGTCCGGCTTGAACCGCTGAAATGCAGCGTACATCAGGCATAGGAGTTCCAGCCCGCTGAAGCGCTCGGCGGGAAAAGCCGACAGGCTGTGCTTCTTCTCAACGTTGTCCAGGTTCATGCCGGACCTGCCGAGAAGCGCGGCTTCCGTCGCGACGTGTTTGATAGCTTGTTCGCTGAGCCCGTCGAGATGATCAAGCGCCGAGACCAGATACATCATGGCGGTTGGTGAATTGATCTTCCTCGCCGGGCTTGTGGTCACGTCCGTATCCGGAACAGCTTCCGCGCTATCTCGGTCGGGTTGCCACACATACCAGTCGCGCACGCCCAACTCCGACGCGAACGCGTCCACCAGGTCATATTCGCCTCCCGGTTCCACTCCTCGAATCGCGGCCTCTTGGTAGAGACCGTAAACGCGCTCGGCCTGTTTCAGGGAGTTCAAGGAGCGGTAGGCCTCGACATGATCGATGGCGCCATCCGACAGGTCTTTGAGGAACAGCGCCATGGCGACATTCAGCGTGTCGTTCACCTTGAGAATGGTCTGCGGAGAGAGTTTTCGGATTTCCGGATGGCGGGTCACCGTGATCGCTTCCCGCGCCAGGGCGTCGAGCGACAGCCATTGCGCCTCGGCCACCGCCGGCAGTTCGCGGTTCAGCTTTGCCTCGATGATCATGTCCAGGGGGGCGTTGAACAGGAACGATGTGGCGCCGTTGTGCAGCTTCACCATCAGCTCGGCCACGCGCTCTTCGGGATAACCCAGCCTGCCGATCCTGCGGATGTCGTCTGACATGCCCTTCAGGGCTTTGCTACGGGATTCGGCGGTGGTCACGAACCAGCGGTTGCGTCCCTGCGCGCGCGCCGCAGCTTCCATGTCGATGTGCGTCGCCTCATGGGCCAGGATGTGGTGCCAGGCCGGCTCTGGGTAGCCTCTGCGCAGGCGGATGACATGGTGGTCGAGCCCCTTCTTCCAGGCCATCTGGGTCTGGGCCGCGTAGTTCTCTGGGAAGTCCGCCCATTCCTCGCGCACGGGATAGCCGGAGTCATCGGACACCTTGTCCAGATATGCTCGCACGCTGGCAAGGGATTCTTCGCGGCGGCTGTTGGCCAGTTGCCCGGCGATTTCCAGCCAGAAAACTTGCGCTGCTTTGAACACCTGCTCCGAGCGCGCATCCTGATGCTCGGCGCTATGAAATAGGGTGGCGAGTTCGGCCTGCGCTTCCTCGAAACGTCCTTCCATGGCCAGGCTGTTGGCCAGGCCGAAACGGGCATTTGCGAAATCGGATTTCAACTGCAAAGCTTGGCGAAACCATCCCTGTGCACTGGCCAGGTCACCTCTTTCCGAAGCGATGCCCCCCAGGGAGTTCATGGCCCAGGGATCCTCCGGTTGCAGCTCGTGCGCCCTGCGCAGCAAGGCCTCGGCGGCTTCCAGCTTGTCGGGTTGCTTGACCAACTGGTTGCCCAGCACGACATACGGCCATGGATCCTTCGGGTCCAGAAGCGCGGCTTCCACCAGGTATTCGCGGGCCTTCTCGGGCTCGTTGAGCTCGATATAGGCCATACCCAGGTTACGGTAGGCGGGGATAGTGGAAGGATCCAGTTCGATGACGTGTTCGAGGATGCCGATCGCCTTGCGGTAGTCGCCCTGGCGACAGCGCTGGATGCCCTTCTCGAAAAGCCGCGCGGCTTCGGTGCGCGCGGCATCGGCCACCGGCCGGAACTCGACCACCAATAGGCCATCCCGCACGGTGAGCGTGGCATCGGCGAACAACTCTGGCTGGTCCGACCGGATTCGATCAACGATCTCCTGCTCTGTCAGCGAGACAAGGTCGGATGCGTGGAAAAGCTTGAGGTCTGAGAGGGGGATGAAAAAGATCATGGTTCCGGGGCAGGGATGGTATTGGGACGTTCCGGCCCCGATAAGCGGTAGGATTATCGCACTGTCAGCGGTAGCAGCGACGGGGGCTGGGCGGACTGCAGTCAATTCCAATAGAGGTATGAGTCTGAGCTTCCGGTTTTGACCTTCGAATTTCGAATCAAAACGGCTGGCGCCTGTGGGGCTT
>PFJX01000164.1:560-6152 GCA_002784045.1 Hydrogenophilales bacterium CG_4_10_14_3_um_filter_63_21 | reverse complement strand
TGAGCGCGGCCCTCGAACGTGACCCGCAACCCCTGTCCGAGGACGAGATCGTCGCCCCCCCAGTTCCCCTCCCCACGAGCGAAGCGAATCCATCTGTAATCAAGCATTGATGCGGCTTTCTGGCCTTTTCTCCTATTGACACTGGGGAGCCTGAACAGCAACATGCGCGGCGCGGGACAACCCGCGCCATCTTCACTTACCACAACGGGGACATTGTGAATAAATCTGAATTAATTGACGCCATCGCCACATCCGCGGACCTCTCCAAGGCGGCCGCGGGTCGCGCGCTGGATGGCGCCATGGAGGCCATCAAAAAATCCTTGAAGAAAGGTGGCATTGTCACCCTGGTCGGTTTCGGCTCCTTTTACGCGGGTAAGCGTGCCGCCCGCACCGGCCGCAATCCGCGTACTGGCGAGAACATCAAGATCAAGGCCGCCAAGGTGCCCAAGTTCCGCCCCGGAAAAGCCTTGAAGGATGCGCTCAACTGATTTCTCGGGTGCTTAGCTCAGTTGGTAGAGCGTCGCCCTTACAAGGCGAATGTCGGCGGTTCGAGACCGTCAGCACCCACCAAATTGGCAATATAAACAACGGCTTGTAGAAATACAGGCCGTTTTCATTTGGCCTGTTGGCAAGTGCTTTACCCGCGCGGGTCGCCACAACGACCTCAGGGTATGCAGATCTGGCCCTGCATGTGGGCGGTTTCACCGATGCTGTTGCCCAGGATGGTGAAACCACCGGTAGCGTTCTTGAACAGTCCCTTGCCATCGGTGCCGGTGATGACGCTTTGCTCGGTGACCAGGCCGCTGCCGCTATCGAGGATCACTTCCGCGGCATAGAGGCGGGTGCCGCCCAGGGAGAATGTGCTGCGGGCGGTTAGCAAGGTGCGGCCTCCCTGGGCGATGGCTGGACTGCGCGCCTCGCCACCGCCGGACAACAGGCTGCTGATCATTTCCGAGGTCACGCCGGAATAGCCGTAGGCGGGTACCAGGCCGCCTAGTTTGAGCACATCCTTGTAGCATTCGCCCACGAAGGGCTGGCCCTGCATACCCGGAAAAGTGGCCACGGCGCAGCCTGGATCCTGAGTCAGTTTTACGGTGCCCAGGATGGGCACGCAGCCAGCGCTGGCCAGAGAGCTGGTGGCGGCAAGGGCAAAGCAAAGGGCGAAGTAACGCATGGTCTCTCCTGAATGGGGGGGTTGAAGGTGCCTGAATGGGCCGGCGGATTGTCAGAGATAAGCGGCTGATTGTCGATGCGAGTCGGCCCCTCAAAAGCAGACAATTTCAGGCCCCCACCGCCGCTGGCATGACCGCCAAGCTGCTCGTAGCCATTCCCGACGCGCCGCGCTGGGATGGCCGCCTTGCTGGGTGGCGCGCGCGCCGCCCGGCTCGCGCCGCCGCCCGTGCTACTGGCACGGCGGCAGCGGTTGCTGGATGTGGTGGTGCGGGAGCGACAGGCTGCCAGGGCGGGGCGATCCGGAGTCGATTGGCACTTTTCGCCTCACGCCACCTTCAAGGTTTCCAGCAACGTTTTTTCCAGGGCTAGGCGTTTCGCTGATTGTTCTAGTGCTTCCCCTGCCAGCACGAATACGTCTTCGGCGCGTTGGCCGAGGGTGTTGATGCGAGCGGTGAGAACGCTGGCGCCGTGCTCGGTGAGGATGCGAGCAACCTCGGCGAGCAGGCCGGGGCGGTCGCCGGCGGTGAAGGTGAGAACATAATCCTTGCGGTTTTCGCTTGCGGCCAGGTTGATTTCCGGTTCCAGGGGAAAGGCTTTCAATCGACGCGAAAGGCGGCCCTTCGATGGCGGGCCGAGGGGTGGCTTGGTTGCCAGATCGGCTGCCAGTTCGTGCTCGATGTAACTCAAGAAATCGCGGTAGGCCACCTGGGGATGTTCCGGGTCGATGGCGTAGAAGCTGTCGAGGGCGTGGCCGTCATGGGTGGTGTGGATGCGCGCGGCGAGGATGGTGTAGCCGATGCGCGCGAAAAAGCCACAGATGCGCGCAAACAGGGCTTCCTCATCCGGCGCGAACACCATGACTTCGACCCCTTCGCCGACCGGTGCGAGGCGGGCACGGACGATCAGATTCTGGTGGGCGAGCAGCGGTAGCAGGCGACGCGTCTGCCAGGCGATGTCGCGGGCGTCCTGGCGCAGGAAATAGATGTCGTCGAGGCGCCGCCACAGCGCTTCCTCGGCGCCTGGCGGGTAGCCATAGAGTCGCAGTTGCACGCGCGCCTGTTCCTTTTTTTCTTCCACGCTGTCGATTTGCGGGGCGCCGCCTTCCAGCGCCTGGCGGGTGGCCAGATACAGCTCGCGGGTGAGCTTGTCCTTCCAGGCGTTCCACACCTTGGGGCTGGTACCGCGGATGTCGCAGAGGGTCAAAAGGTAGAGACCGGTAAGGCGTTTGAGGTTGCCGCAACGTTCGGCGAAGGCGCGGATCACCTCGGGGTCGGAGAGGTCCTGTTTCTGCGCGGTTCGCGACAAGGAGAGGTGCTCCGCCACCAGCCAGGCGACCTGCTCCGCTTCGATCCGCGACAGGCCCTGGGCCAGGCAGAAGCGGCGCGCATCGACCGCGCCGAGCGCGGAATGGTCGCCGCCGCGCCCCTTGGCGATGTCGTGGAACAGGGCCGCGAGATAGAGCAGGTCGGGGCGCTCGCAGGCGCTGATCAGGCGGTGCGCGAGCGGGAATTCGTGGGCGAATTCGTTGAGTGAGAGGCGGCGCAGGTTGCGCAGCACCATCAGGGTGTGTTCGTCGACCGGATAGATATGGAACTGGTCGTGCTGCATCTGCCCGGTAATGCGTCCAAACAGGGGAATATAGCGGCCCAGAATGCCGAGCTGGTGCATCAGCCTGAGCGCCGTGCTGACCCCGCGCGGTTCCCGCAGCAGTTCGAGAAAGCGGGCATGGTTGCCGGGGTCGCGGCGAAAGCCGGCGTCGATCATGCGGCCTGAGCGCCAAAGCGCGCGCAGCAGACGCGGGGTGCAACCGACCAGAGTGGGTTCGCGTGCCAGCACCAGAAAGGTTTCCAGCAAGGCGGCGGGGTTACGCGCGAACAGATCTTCGTCGCCATCGAGCAGGTTGCCCACTACGTTGAAATCGCTTTGCTCGGATAGTGGGCGCGGCGCGGGGGGCGCTTGCAGGCGGTTGCGCAGTTCGCCCAGCACCAGATTGTTGATCAGGCTGATGCGGCGGGCGGCCCGGTAGTAGCGCTGCATCAGGCGTTCCGAGGCGCGGCGCGGGCCGCTCGTGGCGAGGGACGACCCCCTTGCTCGCATGGGCTCGCTGCCCCCCGAGGGGGAGCAATCGCCCCCTTGGGGCGGCCCGTCGGCGGCGAGGGACGGCCCCCTTGCTCGCATGGGCTCGCTTCCCCCCGAGGGGGAGCAATCGCCCCCTTGGGGCGGCCCGTCGGCGGCGATGCCCATAGCCGCGGCGATGCGTTCCTGGAACTCGAACAGCAATCGGTCTTCGCGCCGGTTGGTGGCGAGGTGCAGGCGAATTCTCAGGTGGGCGAGCAGCGCGTGGTCGGTGGCAAGCGCTCTTGCCTCCGACTCGCGGAGCAGACCAGCGCGCGCCAGGTCGCGCGGGCTGTGGCGGTGTTCATTGGCGGCTGGGCGGGGCCTTTGCGCCTGGCTGGCGCGGTAGACCCAGAACAGAGTCTGGATGTCGCGCAGGCCACCGGGGCTTTCCTTGAGATTGGGCTCCAGCAGCAAGGCTACGTCGGCATGGCGGCCGTGGCGGGCCTTTTGCTCCAGCGCCTTGGCCTGGTAGAAATCGGCCGGATTCATCTGCGCCGCCAGCCGAGCGCACAGGCGCTGAAACAGCGCCGAATCGCCGGCAAGGTGGCGGGCTTCCAGCAGATTGGTCTGGATGGTGACATCCCCCGCTGATTCGGCCAGACATTCGGACAAGTTGCGCACGCTGTGGCCGATGGGTAGGCCGACATCCCAGAACAGGCCGATCAGGGGTTCGAAGCGGATCAGCTCCGGGTTCGCCAGGCTGTCGTCGAGCAGGATCAACACATCGACGTCGGAGTGCGGATACATCTCGCCGCGCCCATAACCACCCACGGCGACCAGGGCGGCGTGTTCGGGCAGGTCATGCGCCCGCCAGATGTCGCGCAGCACCGAGTCGGTCAGGTGGGTGAGGCCGGCGAGCAGAGCCTGGGCGCGCGGCCGCGCCAGGTACGCCGCGAACAGCGCCGCGCGGCCTTCCTTCAGGGCGTTGCGCCAGGCGGCCGGGTTGGCCGTGGGCATCGGGTTAACGGTCATGGCGGCCAGGAACCACCCCGGTTGATGAAACCCGGTCGCGCATGTAGCGCCGGCGTCTCGCCGGCTCGTTCTTCTGATCAGCCCTACCAGGCAGGCGAGACGCCTGCGCTACAGCGGGGACGTGAGCTTGTTTCACGTTAACGGGCATGGCGGCGAGGCCTGATAAAGCTCCTAACCCGGATATTGCATGAATTCGCGTGATGATCGCGCAGGCCATTGTTTGTAATGGGAATTTTGCGAAGGAGCGGCGTAGTTATTCATACGCCCGACTGAGCAAGACTTTCCAGTGCGGACAAGGGACCAGTGAGGGCGCGCGAGTATTCATGCAATATCCGGGCTAAGCGAAGGACTAAGCCGCCCAAAGACGGCGGCCAAGTCGCTGCTTATACCCTTCGGTAACCCCGGAGAATGAAACCGGGTGCTCCTATGGCGCCGGCGCCTCGCCGGTGCTCCGGCGCTACAGCGAAGACGCGAGCTTGTTTCATGTTCCAGGGTGCCTATCCTACTGACATTCCGCGTCACCTGCTAATAAACGCTGGTGGCGGCGGGCATTCGGCGGACAGGGTCAGCACTTCGTAGCCGGTTGCCGTTACCAGGAGGGTGTGTTCCCACTGTGCCGAGAGCGAGTGGTCTTTGGTCACCACGGTCCAGCCGTCGCCGAGCACGCGGATATCGCGGCGGCCGGCGTTGATCATGGGCTCGATGGTGAAGGTCATTCCCGGCTCCAGAACCGGCCCTTCCGTGGCCTTACCGTAGTGCAGCACCTGCGGCTCTTCGTGAAAGCCACGGCCGATGCCGTGGCCGCAAAACTCGCGCACCACTGAATAACCGTTGGCCTCGGCATATTTCTGGATGGCCGCGCCGACCACGCCCAAGTGCACGCCGGGGCGCACCTGGGCGATGCCCTTCCACATGCACTGGTAGGTGATTTCGCTCAGCCGGCGTGCCTGAATGCCGGGTTCGCCGACATAGAACATGCGCGAGCTGTCGCCATGCCAGCCATCTTTGATGACGGTGATGTCCAGATTCACCACGTCGCCCTGCTTGAGTTTCCTGTCCCGGCTAGGCACGCCGTGGCAAACCTGATGGTTGATCGAGGAACAGATTGACTTGGGGTAAGGCTGGTGGCCGGGCGGTGCATAGTTGAGCGGCGCCGGAATGCTGTTTTGCACGTTGACCATCAGGTCGTGGCAAAGACGATCCAGTTCTTCGGTGGTTACCCCGGGTTTGACGAAAGCCTTGATGTAGTCCAGCACTTCGGCGGTGAGGCGCCCCGCGATGCGCATTTTTTCGATTTCTTCCGGGGTCTTGATGGTGATGGACATGATT
>PFJX01000164.1:0-533 GCA_002784045.1 Hydrogenophilales bacterium CG_4_10_14_3_um_filter_63_21 | reverse complement strand
ACCGATTCTCCACTTTGGTCCACTTCGAAATCCAAAGAAAAGGAGCGAGTTCAGAGGTCTGATACTACCAACCATTGTGTGTGCCTGTTCCCTTAACTACGAGGCATTCAACCAACCGAAAGGAAAATGCCCTAGCCACTGAAACAATGAAAGTGTCAAGACAACTACTGCGCACGAAAGTAGCGTCCAAAGGCGTATCGACCTGAAAATATCCCGCTTATGCAATGAGACAGCAGCGTTTTAAAGAATTAGAATTAAAAACTGTATTATTCACTTCCATGATTTACTCATAATTATCATACGCATTAAATTGCATCTTAGGTTTGGCCTTGCTTTATGCCGCACTAGTTCTCTTACAAAGTACATATCAAACTCTTTTCCTTTTTATGTCATGGCTTCCACTCCTCCCTTTTCTACAAACGTAGCAAGCCAGTCCTTGCTAGCACCCGTAGGTCCGTACAGTTGATTGGAGTTGCCTCGGAAAAAGACGAGTTTGACTTTATCTTCCTTAGCGTCAACGATGGTGCCTAGTG
>PFJX01000024.1 GCA_002784045.1 Hydrogenophilales bacterium CG_4_10_14_3_um_filter_63_21 | reverse complement strand
TTGGCTGGTTGCGGGGGGTATCGCCTACACAGCCGGCGTCGTGTTCTACCTGACCGACGCGCGCTTTAAATACGGCCATTTCATCTGGCATCTTTTCGTTCTGGCCGGAACTACCTGCCATTTCTGCGCCGTTCTGTGGTATTCGGCTTAGGGGTCGTTATCTATTAAAGGCTTGAATTGAAAGCTGGCACAAAACGCATCGGATATTGGCAACAGTGGCAACAGTGGTTCAGGCCGCTCGGCGGCAACCGCTTGCCCGCACATTCAGTGCATGAAGAACCGCCGCTGCGCGCCGAATTGTTCAGCGCCGACCAGATGCAGCGGCACGGAGTCCGGCTGGCCGCCGCGCATCGCATCGCGGCGGGCCGCGCGCCGGAGCAGTTGCTGGCGCGGCTGGATGAAAATGAAGCGGTGCTGGTTGAGACCTGCCGCCAATTGACCATGGTGGTGGCGGCGAAGCACCGCATCACGCCGGCGGCGGAATGGCTGCTGGACAATCTTTATCTGATCGAAGAACAGATCCGCATGGCCCGGCGCCACCTGCCCAAGGGTTACAGCCGCGAGTTGCCGAGTTTGGCCGAGGGCGCATCCAGCGGCTTGCCACGGGTGTATGACATCGCGCTGGAAACCATCGCGCACGGCGACGGCTGCGTCGATCACGACAGCCTCAGCCGCTTCGCCACTGCGTACCAGAGCGTCACGCCGCTGCGTCTGGGTGAGTTGTGGGCGATTCCGATCATGCTGCGTCTGGCGCTGATCGAGAACCTGCGCCGGGTGGCGATACGCATCGCCGCCGGCCGAAGGGAACGCGATCTGGCCGTCGGCTGGGCCGATACGCTGGCGGAAATCGCCCGCCAGGACCCGAAGAACCTGATTCTGGTGATCGCCGACATGGCGCACTCGAAACCGCCGATGTCGCCGCCGTTCGTCTCCGAACTGGCGCGCCGCCTGCAAGGCCAGGGTCCGGCGCTGAGCCTGCCGCTGACCTGGATCGAACAGCAACTGGCCGATGGCGGACTCAACATCGAACAGGTGGTGCGCGCCGGTGCCCAGCAGCAAGCTGCCGATCAGGTCTCGATCAGCAACAGCATCGGCAGCCTGCGTTATCTCGGCGGCATGGATTGGCGTGACTTTGTCGAGGCGCTGAGCGTCGTCGAACACACGCTGCGCGGCGACCCGGCCAGTGCCTATGCCGGCATGGACTTCGCCAGCCGCGACCACTATCGGCACGCGGTGGAAGCCATCGCCAAGATTTGCGGCCTGGATGAGGCGCAAGTGGCCGGCAGCGCCATCGAGCTGGCGCGGGCGAGCGCGGACAAGCCGGGCGCGCAACATCGTAGTGCGCATGTCGGTTACTACCTGATCGACCGGGGGCGGCGCGAACTGGAACAGGCCTGCGGCGCGCGCCTGCCGCTGGCGGCCAAGCTGCGCCGCGCGGCCAGCAAGACGCCGTTGCCGATCTATCTCGGCGCGATGCTGCTGGTGACGCTGCTGCTCGGCGCCGGTTTGCTGGCGCTGGTCTGGCCGGAGGGCCTCGCACCCGGGGTTTTTGTCGCCATCACGCTCCTCAGCCTGCTCGCCAGCGGCCAACTGGCGACCTCGCTGGTGAACTGGCTGGCGACCTTGCTGGCCTCGCCGCATCCGTTGCCGCGCATGGATTTCTCCGCCGGCATTCCGGCGCAATACCGCACCCTGGTGGTGGTGCCGACCATGCTGACCGGCACGCGCAATATCGAAAGCCTGATCGAGGCGCTGGAAGTGCGCTTTCTGGCCAATCGCGACACGCATCTGCATTTCGCGCTGTTGACCGATTTCACCGATGCGGCGGCGGAAACCCTGGCCGAGGATGCGGTCTTGCTGGAACTGGCGCGTGAGCTGATCGAGGCGCTGAACACGCACTATGCGGCGGGTCACAATGACGTCTTTTTCCTGCTGCATCGGCCGCGCCGCTGGAATCCGCATGACAAGATATGGATGGGTTACGAGCGCAAACGCGGCAAGCTGGCGGAGCTGAACGCCTTCCTGCGCGGCGGCGCAAGCAGCGCTTTCTCGCTGACGGTGGGCGATACCGCTGTGCTGGCCGGCGTGAAATACGTCATTACCCTGGATACCGATACCCAGTTGCCGCGCGAGGCCGCGCGGCAGTTCGTCGGCACCCTGGCGCATCCGCTGAATCGGGCGGTATTCGATGCAGTTTTGGGTCGAGTCGTCGCCGGTTACGGCATCCTTCAGCCGCGTGTCAGCGCCAGCCTGCCGGGTTCCGGCCAATCGCGCTATGCCCGCCTGAATGGCGGCGAGCCGGGCATCGACCCGTACACCCGCGCGGTGTCCGATGTGTATCAGGATGCGTTTCAGGAAGGCTCCTTCATCGGCAAGGGCATCTACGATGTCGATGCCTTCGAGCAGGCGCTGCACGGGCGCTTTCCGGAAAACCGCATCCTCAGCCACGACCTGCTGGAAGGCTGCCACGCCCGCGCCGGGTTGTTGAGCGACGTGCAGTTGTACGAGGAATATCCGGCCCGCTATGGCGCCGACGTCAACCGGCGCTATCGCTGGATACGCGGCGATTGGCAGCTTGCCGCCTGGCTGCTGCCGTGGGCGCCCGGCGCTGATGGACGTTTGCGGAAAAACCCGCTGACCTTGCTGTCACGCTGGAAGCTGCTCGACAACCTGCGCCGCAGTCTGATCCCTGGCGTGCTGACGTTGCTGCTGCTGCTCGGTTGGGCGCTGATTGCGTCGCCGCTGGCGTGGACCCTGGCGCTGCTCGGCATTCTGCTGATTCCGCCGCTGCTGGCCTGTCTGGTCGATGTGCTGCACAAACCGATCGATATGCGCCCCGGCCAGCATCTCGCCGCCGCCGCCCATGCCAGCGGACTGCGTCTGCTGCAAACCGGCTTCGCGCTGGCCACCTTGCCGCATGAAGCGGCCTACAGCCTGGATGCGATCCTGCGCACCCTCGGCCGGTTGCTGTTCACCCACAAACGGCTGCTGGAATGGAATCCGTCCGGCGATCAGGAGCGCGCCAGTCGCGGCGATCTGATTGCGTCACTGCGCAGCATGGCGTTTGCGCCGGCATTGGCCATCGCCGCCGCCATTTGGCTGGCGCTGATGAATCCGTCCGCCTTGCCGGTAGCCGGCCCGATGCTGTTGCTCTGGCTGCTCTCGCCCGCCATCGCCTGGTGGATCAGCCTGCCGCTGCCCCGCCGCGAGGTGCGGCTGAGCCAGGAACAGACGCTTTATCTCGGCCGCATTGCGCGCAAGACCTGGGCCTATTTCGAGACCTTCGTCACCGCCGAAGATCATAGTCTGCCGCCCGACAACTATCAGGAATACCGCGCCGCCACGCTGGCGCATCGCACCTCGCCGACCAACATGGGGCTGGCCTTGCTGGCCAATCTGGCGGCGCACGATTTCGGCTATATCCCGGCCGGACAACTGCTGCAACGCAGCGCCGACGCGTTGGCAAGCATGGCCGGCCTGGAACGCCATCGCGGCCACTTCTATAACTGGTATGACACGCAAAGCCTGCAACCGCTGCACCCGACCTACATTTCGTCGGTGGATAGCGGCAATCTGGCCGGCCATCTGCTGACCCTGCGCCCCGGCCTGCTGGACTTGCTGGACCGGCCGATTCTGTCGCTGCGCAGTCTGGATGGCCTGCGCGACACGTTGGGCATCCTGGAAGCGGCGGCGGGCCAGCCGACACCGGCGACGGTGAAGCAGTTCCAGATGGCGTTGGAATCCGCGCAGGCCGTTGCCGAAGTTGACACCCAAGGCGTGCCCCCGCTCACGCTGGTCGCGGCACGGCTTCTGTTCGACCGGCTGGCGCGCTATGCAGCCGCCATCGTTGACGAATTCGCCGCCGAAGTTGTTGGCAATAACGACGCCGAGGTTGCGAACAGGTCGACCAGCCAGACGCTCTGGTGGGCGGCCGCGCTGGCGCGGCAATGCCAGGCGGCGCGCGATGAACTCATCTTTCTCGCGCCCTGGACCGGGCTGCCGGCGGCGCCGGTGGGCCTGGGCGAGTTTCCGGAATTCGACGCCATCCCGACCTTGCGCGCCTTGGCCGGGCTGGAGCTGGCCTGGACGGACCGGCTGGCGAGCCGGCAACACGCCAGCGCCACACCCGCACAGGCCGACTGGCTGGCCGCCTTCAAGCGTGACATCGCGCTGGGCAGCGCCCGCGCGTTGGAACGTATTGCAACCATCGAACAACTTGCTTTACAGGCCGGCGAGATGGCCAACATGGAATATGGTTTTCTCTACGACAAAGCGGCGCGCCAGTTGGCCATCGGTTACAGCGTCGATGAGCGGCGGCGCGACAGCAGCTACTACGATCTACTGGCTTCCGAGGCGCGGCTGGCGGTGTTCGTCGCCATCGCCCAGGGCCAGTTGCCGCAGGAAAGCTGGTTTGCGCTCGGACGCCTGCTGACCCGCGCCGGCGGCGATCCGATTCTGCTGTCGTGGAGCGGCTCGATGTTCGAGTACCTGATGCCGCAACTGGTAATGCCGACCTACGACCACACCCTGCTCGACCAGACCGCGCGCGCGGCGGTGGCGCGGCAGATCGAATACGGCCAGCAGACCGGCCTGCCTTGGGGCATTTCGGAATCCGGCTACAACACCGTCGATGCACAACTCAACTATCTGTACCGCGCCTTTGGCGTACCCGGCCTGGGGCTGAAACGCGGCCTCGGCGAAGATCGGGTGATTGCGCCGTATGCCTCGGTGATGGCGCTGATGGTGGCGCCGGAAGCGGCCTGCCTGAATCTGCAACGGCTGTCCGCCGCCGGAGCGGAAAGCGGCTTCGGTTTCCATGAAGCCATCGACTACACGCCGCTGCGCCAGCGACGCGGCGAAACCCATGCCTTGGTGCGCTCGTACATGGTGCATCACCAGGGCATGAGCTTGCTGGCGCTGGCCACGCTGTTGCTGGATCGGCCGATGCAGAAACGCTTTGCCGCCGATCCGCTGCTGCAGTCGGCGCTGTTGTTGTTGCAGGAACGCATCCCCCGCGCCTCGACCCTGTATGCCCACAGCCCGGAACTGAGCGGCGAGTTGACCGGGGCCACCACCCCGGAATTGCCGATCCGCGTGCTAACCAACCCCGACTCGGCGGTGCCGGAAGTGCAGTTGCTGTCCAATGGTCGCTATCACGTCATGCTCACCCATGCCGGCGGCGGCTACAGCCGCTGGAACGACCTGGCGGTAACGCGCTGGCGGGAAGACACCACGCGCGACCCATGGGGCAATTTCATCTATCTGAAGGACGTCGCCAGCGGCGCCACCTGGTCCACCGCGCACCAGCCCGCCTTGCGCCGCGCCGACCATTACGAGGCGATCTTTTCGGAAGGCCGCGCCGAGTTCCGCCGGCGCGATATTGGCAAAAACGGTGGCAAGAACAAGAACGAAGACTTCGATTTCGACACCCACACCGACATCGTCGTCTCGCCGGAGGACGATATCGAACTGCGCCGGGTGCGCATCACCAACCGCGCCGACGCGCCGCGCAGCATCGAGATCACCAGCTATGCCGAAGTGGTGCTGGCGCCGGCTGCCGCCGATACGCTGCATCCGGCGTTCAGCAATCTGTTCGTACAGACCGAGATCGTCGAACCGCGCCGCGCCCTGCTCTGCACCCGCCGTCCGCGTTCGCGCGAAGAGCGCCCGCCGTGGCTGTTTCATCTGATGTCGGTGCACGATGCCGAGATCGAATCGATGACCTACGAAACGGATCGCGCCCGCTTCATCGGTCGCGGCCGCAGCACCGCGTCGCCGCTGGCCCTGGACCAGGTCGGGGCGTTGTCCGGCAGCCGGGGTTCGGTGCTCGATCCGGTGGTCGCCATCCGTTGCCGCATCACGCTCGCACCCGAGCAATCGGCCAGCA
>PFJX01000153.1 GCA_002784045.1 Hydrogenophilales bacterium CG_4_10_14_3_um_filter_63_21 | reverse complement strand
ACGCGCGCAATAGTCTTCGCTGTAGAGCACGCTGGGCGAAGGGCCGCGCAAGGTGGCCACCACAAAGCGCGCGTTGTCTTTGGCCGGCAGGCCGCTACTCCCCGGCAGGACCCCGGAAGAGAAGCAGGGCGAGTACCGGTAGGCATTTTTTACGAATTTGTTTCTGGATAACTTCAATTATATCAAATGCTTATCGCGTTACACGCCCGCTTTATGCAACATCCAGGTTAGATGTCGGGAGCACGGCATGGTGCATCATGGAACCGTATTTTGTACGGAACATTGCCCAACCTCCTTCGCCGACCTAGAATTCCTCACGAACGCTATCAATCACGGGATCGCCCAGAATGACCACCACCACTTTTGCCCAGGAGCGCATCGACCTGCGCACCTCGCCCGAGATCAAGGAATTGATCGTCCGTGCCGCCTCCTCCGCCGGCATGAGCGTGAGCGCATTCCTACTAGGCGCTGCCCAGGACCGGGCCAAACAGATTCTGGCTGAGCAGGAAATGGTGACCCTGACTTCACGCGACTGGAATGCCTTTGCCCAGGCACTGGACGACGCCGACAGGCCGCGCCCGAAACTCGCCGCTGCGCTGAAACGCCACGATGAGTGGCGGCAGCGTTGACACTCCCCTACCCCATCGTCATAGAAGCCCTGACAGCGGCCCATAACCGCCGTGCTTTTTCCTGTGGGGTCGAGGCGCTCGATCAATATCTCAAACGCTATGCGAGACAACACGCGGATACCAACGTCAGCCGCACATACGTCGCGGTGAACGACACGGTGATCCGGGGTTACTACTCCCTGGCCATGTCCGGCATCCGCCGGGACAACCTGCCGGAAAGACATGCCAGGCGCTTTCCCAACTTCCCTCTCCCCGTCGCCTGCCTGGCGCGCCTGGCTGTGGACATGAAAGTCCAGCACCAGGGACTGGGTGAACTCCTCCTGGCCGATGCGCTGCGGCGCTGTCTCGAAATATCCGAGTCGATCGGCATGATCGGCGTCCTCGTCGATGCCAAGGACGAGCGGGCAAGGGATTGGTACCAGCGCTACGAATTCGAACGCCTGCCCGATACGCCGCTCACACTCTGGTTGCCGACCGCAGCGATCGCACGTTTGTAACGAACTTGCCAGTAAGTAAGGTCGTCCAACTGAAGTGGAACATTTTTTGCTTACCTCATGGGGAGACCGAACTGAGGAGCGAAAGATGGGACGAAAAATACAGAAGCGCAACCTGCTGGACGCGCCGCTGGCGAGCGAGGAGATTGGAACCTTGAACCAACTTTCGAAGCACCACCGATACGCGGACTTCCGGCGGCGTGCGCTGGGGTTGCTGGCCTTGAATGAAGGGCGCAGCGTGGTCGAGATTGCCGAGATTTTGCGGGTGAGCGACCAACCGATATACAACTGGGCCAAAGGGTGGCGAGAGAGCGGCCTCGTTGGCATTCTCGATGGCCACAAAGGAGGCGCCCCGGTCAAGCTCACGGCCGAGATGCTCGACCTTGCGGCAGATATTGCCCGGCAGGAACCGCTGACCCTGGCAAGAATTGCCGCTCGTGTAGCTGAAAAATTCCCAGAGGCACCCGTCTTCAGTCTTGATCGGCTTTCTATCGGACTGAAGAAGCGAGGCCTTTCCTTCAAGCGTACTCGGCTTTCGCTCAAAAAAAACGCAACGAAGCGGAATTCCAGCGCATGCAAAATGGATTGAGCCTGATGCAGCAAGCTGGCCGTAGCCAGAAGATAGAGTTGCTGTACTTCGATGAGGCGGGGTTTTCCTGCCTGCCCAATGTGCAGCGAAGCTGGTCGCCTTTGGCGATGCCGCACACGGCCGATGCCAGCCTTGGCCGCAAGCGGGCCAATGTCATGGGGGTGCTCGACTACGCGCGCAACCAGTTGCACTTCGAAATCTGTGAACATTCGGTTCGTCGCGATGACGCTATTGGTTTCCTTGATCGTCTGGCAATCGCTTCTACCCGGGACAAATGGACGTTCATCGTGTTGGACAACGCGTCGATGCATCACCATATTGACCCATTGATCCTGGATCGTTGGATATTGCTGCATCGCTTTGTGCCGATGTACCTGCCCCCCTACAGTCCGGAACTCAACCTGATCGAGATTCTCTGGAAGCATGCCAAATATCATTGGCGTGAATTCAAGTCCTGGTCGAAGAATCTTCTGGTCGACGAGGTACATTCCCTTCTCGCTGGATTCGGCACTAAGTTCCATATCCGTTATGCGTGAACACTTATGGCGGAATGGACAGCGGCTACCGGCAACTTTGCAGCCGATGTTTCAACGCCGAGGTGGCCAAGCGGTGCGGCCTGGATGATTTCGAGAATTTCCGTTTCGAGCCGATCGGGATCAGTGACAGTGCCGGCGCTGCACACGAGTTCCATTTCCGGACACGTCTGCTGGGGAGCATGGTCTCGCTGGAGGCATTTGAGCTACGAGACGGGAACCCGTCGGGCTACCAATTCCAGATCGTGGGTGAACCCAAGGACGATCTACTTGCGTTGCTCGGTCGGCTCATCGAAAAAATCCGCCGCAGACTTTCCATCAAGTACCTGACCGGCGTTGGCCATGAGCTTCAGATTGCCGAGCAAGCGGTGCGGGGACGAATCGATTGGGACGAATCCGCAGTGGAACGTACACCGCGTGGCAAATCGCGCCCCATTGGAGCCACTGAATCGCGGCCTAATGGAGCCAGTGGAAGGTGTGGATTTTCGAGTTTCGGACGGGCTTGTTTTTAGCGATATTTCGGGGGATTCGCAAACGCCAAAGAAGGATTTTTCTCGGCGGGTAGATCAGCGTGCGACGCAGAGTTACCCACCGCCGCTGCGTTACCAAGTCAAATCGCCCGCTTTTGACGCGCGCTTGGCCGCTGCGGCAGGTTCCGGCATCGGTCGCGGTTTGCGCCGCGTCTCACCATCCACGCCAGTTGCTGCAACTTGTGTTCGAAGGTGTTGGTGGCGCGGGCCGCGTGCAACTGCGCCAGCAGCTTGGCGTGGGTGATGAACAGCACCTCATGACCGGCGCGCAGCGCACAGTGGCACAGCGACTGCACCCGCTCGATGCCGCTCTGGCTGGCCTGGAATGCGTCCATGCCGGAGGGCATCAAGCTGGATGGCTTCAACCCGTTCCGCGCTGGCGCGATCCAGCCCGAGTACGCCGGGCAGGAGGAAGCGCCGGATGACCCGTTGCGCCTGGTGCTGGAAGCCATTCAACAAGGAGAGTCGGCCCTCCTCGAACGCCTACTCACCCGCCGCTTCGGCCCGCCAAGCCCAGACACTCAAACCCGGCTGAAAACCGCCACACTCGAACAGCTCGAACAATGGGCCGAAAACATCCTCGATGCCGCCACGCTGGAAGACGTTTTCAAGAACCACTGACAAACCGTCATTGCGAGCGAAGCGCGGCAATCCAGCAGCGTAAACCGTGAGCGCCAGCGAACTAATAAAAGCGGCTTGAAGAACGAACTGGATTGCCACGTCGGCTACCGCCTCCTCGCAATGACCGCAGTGACCCGTCATAGCGAGCGAAACGACCCACCCGTCATTGCGAGCGAAGCGCGGCAATCCAGAAGCCAAACCTCCGAGCGCAGCGAACTGGCTGCCTACCCCAATAACAAGCAAAAACAACACTCGAACATGGCCACCCAACCCAGCCATGACACCGGCCACAAGCTCCTGTTCTCCCACGCCCGCGTCGTGGAAGACCTGCTACTCGGATTTGTCTGCGAAGCCTGGGTAGAAGACCTCGACTTCACCAGCCTGGAAATAGTCAGCAGCAGCTACATCACCGACGACCTGCGCGAGCGCGAAGATGAACTCATCCGGCGCGTCCCGCAACCCTCGAACAACTTGAACAATGGGCCGAAAATATCCTGGATGCGGGCACGCTGGAAGAGGTCTTCAAGGAGCACTGACAATCTGACCAATGTGGTCTGTCCCCAATGCCCCAATGCCGTTAAGTTACCGTCATGCCCGCGAAGGCGGGCATCCAGGAAGTCATGCGAAGACTGGATTCCCGCATACGCGGGAATGACGGATCAGGGATGTGACAATTTACTTAACGGCATTGAGCCTGCTCCCTAATTCACATAATTAACCCCGCAAAATCCCAAAACCTATCAATCTCAAACCAAAACCAAAAAAACCAAGGGTCAAACCATGAAAATCGCCATTGCCGGCACCGACTACGTCGGCCTCTCCAACGCCATCTTGTTGGCACAACACAACGAAGTGGTTGCGCTGGACATCGTGCCCGAGAAGATCGAGATGCTGAACCGCAAGGAGTCGCCCATCGTCGATGTCGAAATCGAAGACTACCTGGCGCACAAGCCGCTCAACTTCCGCGCCACGCTGGACAAGGAAGATGCCTACAAAAACGCCGACTTCGTCATCATCGCCACGCCGGCTGACTACGACACCGAAACCAACTACTTCAACACCAAGTCGGTGGAAGCTATTGTGGACCCCGTTTTCAAGACACCAGATTAAGCTGCGCGATGGCATAAGGAATGAAAAGCGATGAGCGAAGCGAAGAAGCGGAAG
>PFJX01000067.1 GCA_002784045.1 Hydrogenophilales bacterium CG_4_10_14_3_um_filter_63_21 | reverse complement strand
GGCTCAGGAGGTTATGGCCCAGCAGCAGACGGCTTGAATGTATAGGCATTTAAGAGACACTACACTAGGCGGATGTGCGTGGCTGTATGGGTATCCCGTACGGGCTGAGCCGAATGGCGCGCGGGGTGGGGCGGCCGAAAATGCCGGCATGCCAGCAAAAAAATACGAAGTAGACGAAGCCCATGAAGATGCCGCCGTGGCCTGGGCGCGGCGCAAGGAAACCATCCGCGGCGCGCTCAAGCTGTTTCGTGTCCTGCTCGATGCGGCAAGGCGCCACGCCGAGTGGGTGGAGGCCCGCCACGGCATCGGTGGCGCACATCTCTGGGTGCTTTGGGAACTGGGACAGTCACCCGGCATGCGCGCGGTGGATCTGGCCAAGAACATGGCTGTCCATCGCCAGACGGTGGAAAACCTGGTGCGCGAGTTGCAGGAAAAGGGCCTGGTCAGGGTGGAAGCCGCTGCGCAATCCCCCATTCATTTCCTGACCAGCGATGGCCAAAGCATCGCCGATGCCTCGCCGGAATACGGCCAGGGCGTGCTCAAAGCCGCCCTGGAACGCCTGCCGGATTCGGCGCTTGGACAGGTGGTCGATTCAATGCGCGCGCTCAGCGAATGTCTCCCATTCCGCGAGGATCGCGCGGCCTTGAAACCCCTGGCGGATATTTTGCGGGCGAGTGCGCATGAACCCACACGGCAAGCGCACGCCGGCCATCGCCAGGCCAACCTGGAGAATTGATATGGATATGCAAATCGACTTGTTTGTCACTTCATTGCAAGCCTTCTGGGGGCAGATCGCCATTTTCCTGCCCAAGTTCCTGGCCGCCGTGGTGCTGCTGTTGGCCGGCTGGCTGCTGGCCCGGTTGCTGCGCGCGGGGGTGCGGCGTGGTCTGGAAGCACTGGGTTTCGGCCGCATGGCCGAACGCTCCGGCCTGGAGGCATTACTTCGGCAAGGGGGTGTCGAGGTTTCGCTGGCTGGCTTGATTGCCGGCGTGGTTTTCTGGTTGGTGTGGCTGGTGGTCGCCGTTTCCGCCGCCAACAGCCTGGGCCTGGATGCGGTGGCGGGCCTGGCGCACCGGGTGGTGTTGTTTCTGCCCAACGTGGTGGTGGCGATCCTGGTGCTGGTGGTCGGCACTTTGTTCGCGCGCTTTCTCAACCGCCTGCTGTTCTCCTGGCTCAACGGCATCAAGGCGCCAGCCGCACTGACCGTGAGCACCGTCACGGAATACGCGATACAGGTGTTCGCCCTGTTCATCGCCCTGGAACAACTCGAAATCGGCACCCGCCTGCTTACCGCAGCCTTCGCCATCGCCTTCGGCGGCCTGGTATTCGCCCTGGCCTTGGCTTTCGGCCTGGGCGGGCGCGAGTGGGCGGCGGAGCGGATCAAGGACTGGTCAGGCAAACACTGACCCTCAGCTTGCCATGGATGCATCGGCCTTTCTCCCGCAACTCCTGTTGATCCTGGTCGCCGCGCGGGTGCTGGCGGAGCTGGCAACGCGCCTGAAAGCGCCGGCGGTCATCGGTGAATTGCTCGCCGGGGTGGTGCTCGGGCCCAGTCTGCTCGGATGGCTGGAGCCGGGGGAAACCATCCGGCTGCTGGCGGAGATCGGCATCATTCTGCTGCTGTTCGAGGTGGGGCTGGAAACCGATGTGCGCGATCTGGTTAGGAGCGGCGGGCGTTCCCTGGTGGTGGCCACGGCGGGCTTTGTGTTGCCCTTTCTGCTCGGCTTCGGCATCGCCCACGGCCCGCTTGGCCTGCCCTTGCTACCGTCGCTGTTCGTGGGCGGCACGCTCACCGCGACCAGCATCGGCATTACCGTGCGGGTGCTGGCGGACCTCAAGCGCCAGAACAGCCATGAGGGCCGTGTAGTGCTGGGCGCGGCGGTGCTCGACGACGTCCTGGGGGTGATGCTGCTGGCCCTGCTCTACGAGTTTTCCATCGGCGGCGGCGTGAGTCTGGCCAACGCGGGCAAGGTGTTGCTGTTCGTCGGCCTGTTCTTCGTGCTGTCGGCGCCGGTCGCCAAGCTGATGTCGCTGGTTATCAAACGCTTCGACAAGGTCAGTGAGGTGCCCGGACTGGTGCCCACCAGCTTGGTGTCGCTGGTGCTGTTCTTCGCCTGGCTGGCGCACGCCGTGGGCGCGCCGGAGTTGCTTGGTGGCTTTGCCGCAGGGTTGGCGCTGTCGCGTCGCTTCTTCCTGCCGTTTGGCGCCGCCTTGCATGCCGACCCGGCGTTCGCGCTGCGGGTGGAAGGCCAGATGAAACCCATCGTGCACCTGTTTACGCCAGTCTTTTTCGTGATGGTGGGACTGTCTCTCAACCTGCGCGATGTGGACTGGGGCTCGGGCTTTATCTGGCTGTTCTCGTTTTCCCTTCTTGGGGCGGCGGTGCTGGGCAAGCTGCTTGGCGCCATGTTGATTCGAGAGTCCTGGCCGATGCGCTGGATCATCGGCACGGCGATGGTGCCGCGCGGCGAGGTCGGCCTGATTTTCGCGGAATTGGGGCGCGCCAGCGGCATCCTCGACAACCAGGTCTACGCCGGCATGGTGATCGTCATCGCCCTGACCACCCTGCTGCCGCCATTCGCCATGAAGTGGCTATACCGACGCTGGGAGGTGATCCCGGCGACCTGAAGGAGGATAGCCGGACATGTACGTGATTCCCTTACGCGGCCTCGCCAATTCGCTCACCGGCACGCCTTTCTATCATCGCCCGCATCCCCATTCCCTTTCCCCTCCATGCCCTTACGCGCCCTCGTCCTGGGCTCCAAGCCGCAATCCCTGCCCGCCGCCACCCCGGTGCGGGCGGTGTTGCGCTTGATGTTCGAGCAACGCGTCAACCATCTCGTCCTGGTCGACGCGGGCGGGCGCTTCGTCGGCCTAGCTGGCATTGGTGTCGCGCTGGAACAGGTGATCCCGGCCTCCGCCCAGGCCTGGCAAGGCTTGAGTGATCTTGCTTTTGTCGGTGACGCCTTGCCGATGTTGCTCGACCACTATCGGGAAATCCTCGATCAACCCGCGACCACCTTGCTCGACCCTCACACAGAGCCGTTGCGCGTGAACACCCCGCTGATGGAGACGGCGCTGTTGCTGGCTCGCGCGCATGGACCGCTGCCGGTGCTGGACGATCAGGGCGCCTTGCTCGGCATCCTCAGCCAGCGCGGCCTGTTACAGTTTCTGGCGAGCCAGTCGGGAGCACTCTGAGATGCACGGCGCCGCGCAGCCCGCCATCAGCGGGGTTCTCTTCGGCCTGTCGCCGTTGCTGGTTTCGCTCACCGTGTTCGTAGCGACCTACGTGGTGATTGTCACCGAGCGCATCAACCGCGCCATCGTCGCCCTGCTGGGCGCCGGGGTCATGATCATGAGTGGCGTGCTGCACCAGAGCGAGGCGTTCGCCGGCATCGACTTCAATACCATCGGCCTGTTGACCGGGATGATGGTGATCGTCGCCATCACCCAGAAAAGCGGGGTGTTCCAGTATGTCGCGGTGAAATCAGCCAAGCTGGTGAAGGCCGACCCGTGGGGCCTCCTGGTGATGCTGGCGCTGGTCACGGCGCTGTTCTCGGCCTTGCTGGACAACGTCACCACGGTGCTGCTGGTGGCGCCGGTCGCCTTGCTGATTACCGATGCCTTGCGCATTTCGCCTTACCCCTATCTGTTCAGCCTCATCTTCGCCTCCAACATCGGCGGCACCGCGACCCTGATCGGCGACCCGCCCAACATCATGATCGGCTCGGCGGTGGGGCTCACTTTCAATGAATTCGCCTTCAACCTGGCGCCACTGGCGCTGCTGGCCCTGGCGCTGACGATGTTGCCGATCTGGTGGTTCTGGGGCCGCAAGCTGGTGGCCAGCCCGGAACAGCGCGCCCAGGTGATGGCCTTCGACGAACGCGCCGCGATCACCGACGTGAAGCTGCTCAAGCAATCGCTGATGGTCATCGCGCTGACCATCGCCGGCTTCGTCTTCTCCCATGCTCTCGGCCTGGAACCCGCCAGCATTGCCATGTTCGGCGCCGCCTTGCTGTTGCTGCTGCGGGCGCTGGGACAGAACTCGGAACAGCAGTCGCTGCTGGTGCACAAGAGCTTCGCGGAAGTGGAATGGGTGACGATTTTCTTCTTCGTCGGCCTGTTCGTCGTGGTGGCCGGTGTGGAAAAAGCCGGCGCGCTCAAACTGGCGGCGGATGCCCTGATCAATTTCACCGGTGGCGAACTGGCGCTCACCGCCTACGTGATCCTCTGGGCCTCGGCGATCATTTCGGCCGTGGTGGACAACATCCCCTTCGTCGCGACCATGATCCCGGTAATCCAGAACCTCGGCCCGGTGGTCGGCCCGGAAAACCTGAATACGCTATGGTGGTCGCTGGCCCTGGGCGCTTGCCTGGGAGGCAACGGCAGCCTGGTGGGCGCCTCCGCCAACCTGGTGGTGGCCGGCTTCGCCGAGCGCGCCGGGCAACCCATCCGTTTTCTCCCTTTCATGCTGGGCGCGTTCCCGCTCATGTTACTGAGCATCGCGGTCAGCCATCTCTACATCGGTGGCGCTACCTCACCTGATTCCCAGTGTCCCTTGAGCAGGACAAGCTGCGTGCGAAAGGCAGCATTTTTCCAGGCGACCTCGGTCGCCTGTTTTTTTACTGTGGTCGGCAGGGCAGAGTCACTTGGACGAGCTGAGGCGAGGGTGGCCCTTCTTGGTTTTTTTGCGGTCTGCCGTCCGAAATAGGCCCATGGCGAGACGGCCGAGTGGGGGCAGTCAGATCGTGTGAATGTCAGCTATGAGGAATATCTGCATCGGGCAGAACCCGGCCAGTTTGAGACAGCCAAGTCGCTGGCGTAGGCGTCTCTTGCTCGGCCACAAGAACCATTCGAGGTAGCGCCGTCAGTTGGCGTGAATGTCCGTTTTGTGGCGGGGCCTCTTACGAGTGCTCCCGGCCAGAAGCAATCATCCTAGATTCCTCAGTTGACCGCTCCCCAGCCCTTGTGAGGCAGCATGGATGCTGACGTTATCGCCTCCGGTTGCACTCACCATTTGGGTGGCGCCGCTACGCGCCCGATTGCACGGTTTTCGAGCCATCTAGTGTAGTGTCTCTTAAATGCCTATACATTCAAGCCGTCTGCTGCTGGGCCATAACCTC
>PFJX01000018.1 GCA_002784045.1 Hydrogenophilales bacterium CG_4_10_14_3_um_filter_63_21 | reverse complement strand
TGGAGCCTGTTTTGCCGACAGTCAGCAACGTTTCTCGCATGCCGATCTGGATCCGCCAGAACCTGGGGCGAGAGGTGTTTTATCCCCATATCGCACGCGCCTTGCATGAGCGAAATCTGCATTCTGTGTGTGAAGAAGCGCGCTGCCCGAATCGCGGCGAATGCTGGAGCCGGGGTACCGCCACCTTCATGCTGCTGGGCGATGTCTGCACCCGTGCCTGTTCCTTCTGCTCGGTGAAGACCGGTAAGCCGACCTGGCAGGATGCCGGAGAGGCTTGCCGCGTGGCCGAGGCGGCCGTGGCAATGGGCCTTTCATTTGTGGTGCTCACCTCGGTCAATCGTGATGACCTATCCGATGGCGGGGCCGCCGCTTTCGCCGATACCCTGCGCGAATTACGCCTACGCAGGCCCGAGGTGGGAGTGGAATTCCTCACCCCGGACTTCCGCAAGGCGCAGATCAAGGCCGCCGATCTGTTTACCCATACCCTAGCCACCTTGCCCAGCAAAGCGCGCCAGGATCTGATCTGGGGCCACAACATCGAGACTGTGCCGCGCCTGTATCGCCAGGCTCGCCGTGGAGCGAAGTACGAGCGCTCGCTGCGCCTGCTGGAGATCGCCGCCCATTCGTCAATGGTTGAAGCCAAGTCCGCCCTCATGCTGGGTCTGGGCGAGACGCAAGACGAAGTCATCGCGGTGTTGCGTGATCTGCGTGGAGTAGGCGTGCAACGTTTATCACTCGGCCAATACCTGCGCCCAACGCTGGATAATCTGCCTGTTGCGCGTTATCTGCATCCGGACGAATTCATCGAATATGAAGCCCTCGGCCGCGCGCTCGGGTTCACCTGGATCAAGGCCGGGCCGCTGGTGCGCAGTTCTTATTACGCGGAAGAATCACAAGGAGTCTCTCATGCTGAAACAGACGCCGCTTAACGCAAAACATCACGAAGCCAACGCCAAGCTGGTGGATTTTTCCGGCTGGGAAATGCCCATCCATTACGGCTCGCAGATCGAGGAACACCACATTGTGCGACGCGACGCCGGCATGTTCGACGTCTCGCATATGCTGCCGGTGGACATCAAGGGCGAAGGGGTACGCCCTTTTTTGCGCCGGCTCGTCGCCAACAATGTTGACAAACTCCAGACTACCGGCCGTGCCCTCTATACCTGCATGCTGCACGAAGGCGGCGGCGTGGTGGACGACCTTATCGTCTATTTCATGTCTGAATCCTGGTTTCGTCTGGTGGTCAACGCTGGTTGCGCCGACAAGGATCTGGCCTGGATGGATGAACAGCGCGAGAAGCTGGCGCCCAATCTCGTTATCACCCCGCGCCGCGACCTGGCTATGATCGCCATCCAGGGACCGAACGCGGCCAGCAAACTCTGGGCTGCCCTGCCCGGTACGCGTGACCTGGCGGCAGCGATGAAACCCTTTCATGCCGTGGTGGTTGGCGAGATGTTCGTTGCTCGCACCGGCTATACCGGCGAGGATGGCTTCGAAGTCATGCTGCCCAACAAGGCCGCGCCGTTCTTCTGGCAAGCTCTGCTGGAAGCGGGAGTGAAGCCCTGCGGCCTGGGCGCGCGCGACACCCTGCGCCTGGAGGCCGGCATGAATCTTTATGGCCAGGACATGGATGAAGGCGTCACCCCTTTCGACGCCGGCCTGGCCTGGACCGTTGACGTGAGCGGCGAGCGTGACTTTATTGGCAAGGATGCGCTCTTGCGATTGCCACGCAACCGGCAGTTGGTAGGCCTGAAATTGCTCGACCGCGGTGTACTACGCGCGCATCAGGCGGTCTTCACACCCCAAGGCGAAGGCGAGATCACGAGCGGTAGCTTCTCGCCCACGCTCAATGTTTCCATCGCCCTGGCGCGGGTTCCCGTCGGGATCGATGTCGGCGATACGATCGAAGTCGACATACGCGGCAAACGCTTGAAGGCTGCCGTGGTGAAATACCCTTTTGTACGCAATGGCCGCGCGCTAGTTTGAATTTGATTCGCAAACAAGGAAAAAGACATGTCCATCCCCGCTGATCTTAAATACACCAAAACCCACGAATGGGCTCGCCTGGAAGCCGACGGCCACGTTTCTGTGGGCATCACTCACCACGCCCAGGAACTGCTCGGTGACATGGTGTTCGTGGAAAACCCCACCGTCGGGCGGAACCTGGCCGCTGGTGAGGAATGCGCCGTGGTGGAATCGGTGAAGGCCGCCTCCGATGTCTATGCGCCCATCGCCGGCGAAGTCACCGCAGCCAACGGCAGCCTGGAAAGCGCGCCCGAATCGATTAACAAGGATCCCTACGCCGCCTGGATGTTCAAGCTCAAGCCCAGCAATTCCGCCGAGCTCGATGGCCTGATGAACGCGACCTCTTACGCCGCCCACGTCGAATCTGAAGCCCATTGATCCGAGTCAACAGTTGGCAGGCCTTAGTCGGCAGATAAAACCGACCAGGCTGCCGACTGCAAACTGAATACTGCGAACTTAGATGCCCTTCATCCCCCACACCGAAGCCGATATCGCCGCCATGTTGGACAGCATCGGGGCATCGTCGCTGGATGCCCTGTTCGACGAAATCCCGGTTGACCTCAATTGTGCCGGCCTGGGTGGCATTCCCCCCAGCTTGTCTGAAATGGCCGTTACCCGCTTGGCGCATGGCCGCGCCGCCCAGGATGGCTTCTACAGCAGTTTTCTCGGGGCCGGTGCCTACGAGCACCACATCCCTGCGGCGGTCTGGCAGATCGTCTCACGCGGCGAGTTTTACACCGCCTATACGCCCTACCAGGCCGAGGCCAGCCAGGGCACGCTGCAACTCCTCTATGAATACCAGACCATGATGGCCAGCCTGACCGGGCTGGACGTCTCCAATGCTTCTCTCTACGACGGCGCCACCGCGCTGGCTGAAGCGGTGCTGATGGCGGTGCGCGCCAACAAAGCCGGGGTGCGTCGGGTGCTGCTGCCCGACACCGTGCATCCGCGTTACCGGGCGGTGGCTCAGGCCATGGTGAAGAATCAGGGCATCGAATTGGTTGGCGTGCCTTTCGACAAGGCCAGCGGCATCACCGATCTGGCCGCCTTGGAAGTCATGGCCGGTGAAGCGGCGGCGCTGGTGATCCCGCAGCCCAACTTCTTTGGCGCCCTGGAGCGGGTGGATGCGCTAACCGATTGGGCGCACGCCCACGCCATGCTGGCTATCGCCGTCGCCAATCCGCTGGCTCTAGCCTTGCTCAAGCCGCCGGGACTTTGGGGAGAGGGTACACAAACCCGAGGCGCCGACATCTGTGTCGGCGACGGCCAGCCGCTGGGTGTGCCGTTGTCTTCCGGCGGTCCGTATTTTGGTTTCATGACCGCGCGCCAGGCGTTGGTTCGGCAGATGCCCGGCCGCATGGTCGGTCGTACTGTCGATCTCGATGGCAAGCCCGGCTTCGTCCTCACCCTGCAAGCGCGTGAACAGCACATCCGCCGCGCAAAGGCAACTTCCAACATCTGCTCCAACCAGGGCTTGCTGGTTACCGCCGCCACGATCCACATGGCGTTGCTGGGGCCAGAAGGCTTGAAGAACGTGGCGCTATCTTCCCATGCCAACACGCGCGCGTTGATCGACAAGCTGGTGTCGCTGCTCGGCGTCGAGCGCGTGTTTAGCTCACCGTTCTTTCATGAAGCGGTGATCCGCGTGAACATCCCGGTACCCGATGTGCTGCGCGCCCTGCGTGCCCAAGGCATCCTCGGCGGCTATGCGCTCGGCCGCGACTATCCGGAACTGGCCGATTGCATCCTGGTGTGTGCTACCGAGACGAAGACTGAGGATGATCTGGAGCAGTATCGGCAGCAGTTGGAGCGGATACTCAGCCGGCGCAATGGACGTGATCCCAGCGTGCCGCCCTGTGCATACAAGTAGATATCCCCGCCCGCACTCTCGGCCCCTTTGATGCAACGCCTCACGCCTCACGCCTAAAGCCCATGCTTATCTTCGAACACGCCCAAACCGGCCGCCGCGCCCATGCCCAGGCGCCCTACGACGCCCCAGCCGCCGACGATCTGCCGGCCGAACTGCTGCGCGGGACGGCACCTCTACTGCCGGAGTCATCGGAACTGGATGTGGTGCGCCATTACACCCGCTTGAGCCAGAAGAACTTCAGTATCGACACCCAGTTTTACCCACTCGGCTCCTGCACCATGAAATACAACCCGCGTGCCTGCAACACGCTAGCCATGCTGCCGCAGTTCCTGGCACGGCATCCGCTGGCGGACGCGGAGACTGGGCAGGGTTTCTTTGCTTGCCTGCATGAGTTGCAGGAAATGCTGAAACAAGCCACCGGCATGGCCGCCGTCAGCCTGGCACCGATGGCTGGCGCCCATGGCGAATTCACTGGTGTAGCCATGATTCGCGCTTACCACGATGCGCGTGGCGACACGGCACGGCGGGAAATCATCATTCCCGACGCCGCGCATGGCACCAATCCGGCTACCGCCAGCATGTGCGGCTACACAGTCCGGGAAATCCCCACCGACCGCCAGGGCAATGTCGATCTGGAAGCCCTAAGAGCGGTCGTCGGCCCGCACACCGCCGGCCTCATGCTCACCAACCCGTCCACCCTGGGCGTGTTCGAGAAAGCCATCGTCACAATCCTGAAAATCGTCCATGAAGCCGGTGGCCTGGCCTATTACGACGGTGCCAACCTCAATGCCATTCTTGGCCGCGTCCGGCCTGGTGATATGGGTTTCGATGCCATTCACATCAATTTGCACAAGACTTTTTCCACCCCGCACGGCGGTGGTGGTCCCGGGGCCGGGCCGGTGGGCGTGTCGGAGCGTCTCATGCCGTTCCTGCCGATTCCCTATGTGCTGGAAGAGCGCGGCTTATACCGCTGGGCGGAGGAGGGCGATTGTTCGCAATCCATCGGGCGGCTGTCCGCTTTCGGCGGCAACATGGGCGTGCTGCTGCGTGCCTGGGTCTACGCCCGCATGTTGGGTGGCGTGGGGCTACGCCGGGTGGCCGACTTTGCCACCCTCAACGCCAACTACCTGGCCGCCGAATTGCAGAAAGCCGGCTTCGATCTCGCTTTCCCGGAACGTCGCGCCAGCCACGAATTCATCGTCAGCCTGAAAAAGCTCAAGGACGCCACCGGCGTAGCCGCGATGGATTTCGCCAAGCGCCTACTCGATTACGGCTTCCACGCGCCCACCACCTACTTCCCCATGCTGGTACCCGAGTGCCTGCTGATCGAGCCCACCGAGACGGAAAGCAAGGAAACCCTGGACGCCTTTGTCACGGCGATGGCCAAGGTCAAGGAAGAAGCGGAAATGACGCCCGAACTGGTAAAGGGCGCGCCCCACACCCTGCCGGTGCGCCGTCTCGACGACGTCAAGGCCGCGCGCGAACTCGATCTGGCCTGGAAGCCCGTTTGAACGCGGGAGAAAGTCCGCACAAAGGCAAGACCGGCCTCAAGCGGGTCTGGAATGCGCTTTTCTACTCCCTGGCCGGATTCAAGGCCGCCTGGAAATACGAGGACGCTTTTCGCCAGGAAGCGCTCCTTGCCGCGGCGCTCATCCCGCTGGCATTTATCCTCGATGTCGCCGCCAGCGGCCGCGCCTTGATGATCGCCAGCATCCTCCTGGTGCTCATTGTTGAGCTCCTCAACTCCGCCATTGAAGCCGCGGTCGATCGCATCTCCCTGGAAAACCACCAACTCGCCAAACGCGCCAAGGACATCGGCAGCGCCGCCGTGCTGATCGCCCTGATCAACGTGCTGGTGGTGTGGGGGGTGTTACTGCTGGGGTAGCAGGAAACTGGTGAGCGGTAAAACTTCCCGGTGTGCACGCTTTGTGGGGGAGGCGAGGGCGGGTGGTTTTCCCTACCTGTCACATCCCGAACGATCTACGCCTTATATGGCCGTCAATACTATGTAGGCATCTTGTAATGGTCCTGGGTGAACAGGTCGATGCCGCAGTTGAGGTTTTCGATCCAGTCGAGGAAGGCGCCAATGGCCTCTTTGCCCTTGAACCAGCGGCCGTGTTGCGGCACCAGCATTTCCACGTCCATTTGCCGCACCATGCGCGCCCAGAAGCGGCAGGCCTTGTTCGATACCATGTAGCGGCGGTGGAAGCCGTCCATGCGCGCCAGATGCGCCTGGAACTGCGCTTTGCTGGTGATCGGATCGACGATTGCGTCGTGGTGCACCAAGGAGGCGCCCATGTCGCCGGAAAAGAGAATTTTCGCTTTGCTATCGTAGAACTGGAAATTGCCCTCGGCATGCAGGAAGTGGGCCGGTACCGCATAGATATTGGTATCGCGCATGGGGATGACCATGCCGGGATCGGGGATGCCGATGATGCGGCCCTCGGTGCGGTTGGCGGTGCAGAAGTGTGGCAGGAAACGTTCCCACAGGCTGGAGACATAAAGCGTGCATTCGGTGGCGGTGAGCCACTTGTTGAGCGACGCGACAATGTCCGGGTCCTGGTGCGAGGCGAAGATATATTTCAATTGCTTGAACGGGAAATACCGGTGCATGGCCATGATCAGGGCGTTGTAGGTCATGTTGCCGGCCGGGTCGATCAGCGCGCCCTCGCCATCCGAGACGATCAGAAACTGGTTCGCCTGCACCGCGGCGCTACCGGTGTCGTCCACCAGGTCGTTGAACATGAGGCAGATGTGTTTGCCGTCGTTGTATAGCGCTATGGCCATGTGATTTCTCCCGAAGAAACGGCTTTATCCCTGTGCGTTCATCCACTCATGGGCGAGTGTGCTCGCCGCCCAGACCGTGAAAATGCCCAGGCCAATGAGCAGTGCCTGCTGCCCAGTGTGGATTAGCTCGACCCGCTTGTGCAGGCCGGGGATGAGGTCCGCCACCGCCACATAGATCATGCCAGAAGCAGCGATGGCCAGCATGTAGGGCAGTATCCATTGCAGCGGGGCGAGCAGGAAATAACCGAGCAGGGCGCCCGCGAGCATGGCCAGGCTGGACAGCAGATTGAGCAGAATTGCCTGCCGGTTACTGTAGCCGGAGTGGCGCAGGATCAGAAAATCGCCCAGTTCCTGCGGCACTTCATGGGCGGCGATAGCGAAGGCGGTGACTACGCCAAGTTTTAAATCGACCAGGAAGGCGGCGGCGATCATGACGCCATCGACGAAGTTGTGCACCGTGTCGCCCACTGTGATCATCATGCCGGAGCGGCCGTGGTCGTGCAGGGGTGGAGGGGCGAAGGCCTCGCTGCCATGCGTTTCACAATGTTCGCTATGGCAATGCCGCCAGAGCACCAGTTTTTCCAGGAGGAAGAAGCCCAGAATGCCGCCTAGCACGGTTCCGCTCAGGGCTTCCATGCTGCCGGCCTGTTCCAACGCATGTGGCAAAATTTCAAGAAAAGCCGCGCCGAGCAGGGCTCCGATGGCATAACTGACCATCACCGGCACCCAATCCGCCTTCATCCGCAACGCCACCGTCGCCAGCAGTACCGACAGGATGCCGCCGCCGGCACTGGCGAGAAGAATAGCGGAGAGCAGGGGCATGGGCGGCGGCAGGGCGGAAGAGACGCCATTCTACCAGTCGCCAGACTGACCTTCGGTCCACTTGAGAATGTAAAATTAACTTATTGATTCGTATGACAAAAGTAATTGGTAACTCCTTGCCATAAACGCCAGCCACCGCCAGATCAGCGAAGTCCAAAGCCTCACATTACAACACCGGTACATCCGCATAGAAGTCATCCGAATGCATCAGTCCCAGCGCAGGAATCGAACCCGCTGCCAGCAAAACGTTTCGCGCGATCAACCCCTCGGTAACCTGACAAGGTCAGGCAACCGTGGCGGGTTCTCTCAAGCCGAGATCAATCCCGTTGCCTGGCAACTCAATACCCGCCCACACAGGACCACGTCATCTAACCACGCAACGATCTAATTGGTTGCAGAAGCACTGAACCAACGTGCGTAAGCGTAGGTACAATCTTCAAGGTTTTACGTTCAGCCCCAAAAAAAGGCTATGTCACCACCTTTAATTGTTGAACAAACGATCATGGCGGCAATGCGCACTAACAGTGCCGCAGCGTATTTGACGCTGACCAAGATCAGCATTGGCAGTGACATGGCAAAAAATACAGGTTATGGCTTTCTGAAAATACATTGGGAAAAATATCTTGATAGTTCTGGTTTGTGGGTTGCTTCTCACCTTGCTGGTTACCCCCGCATTGATCTGGGCCGCACATAATTTCGGTTTGCTCGACCATCCCAATGAGCGCAAACATCACCAGGGTGCGATCCCGTTGGTGGGCGGCTTGGCCATGTTTTTTGCGATTGCGGTGTCGGCGTCCTGGTTCCTTGCCGACTCCGACATCTTCTGGGGGCTGTTTGCCTCGGTATCTATCATTGTGGTTGTTGGCTTTCTGGATGACCGGAGCAGCCTGTCGGTGCGAAGGCGTTTTCTGGCGCAGGGTATTGCGGCCTTGATCATGGTGTTGTTTGCCGGCGCACGGCTTACAAGCCTTGGCGACCTGTTCGGTTTTGGGCCCGTTGCCCTGGGCGTGATGGCTGTGCCGTTCACGGTATTTGCGGTGGTGGGCATGGCCAACGCGCTCAATCTCTCTGACGGCATGGATGGACTGGCGGGTGGGCTGGCCTTGATTGCGACCGCTTTTGTCGCCACTGCCGCCCATTTCACAGGCAGGGAGGTAACGTTTATTGCCTTGTTGATTTTGGCGGGGGCGCTGATGGGTTTTTTATGCTTCAACATACGGCTGCCCTGGCAGCATCGTGCCAAGGTGTTCATGGGCGATTCCGGCAGCTTGATGCTGGGTTTTCTGTTGGCCTGGGCGGTCATTCGGGTGACGCAAACCGAGAGGAATGGACTTCCGCCTGCCGCTGCGCTGTGGTTTTTCGCCATTCCACTTTGGGATACGGTGAGCCTGATGTTGCGTCGCATGATCGAGGGGAAAAGCCCATTTCACCCCGGTCGTGATCATCTCCACCATATCCTGTCGCGCGCTGGCTATACCGACTCCCAAGTGGTGAACTTTATCTTGCTGGCCGCGGTGGCGTTCGGCTTGGTCGGCTTGGTCGGCTGGCGCTGGGACGTGCCCGATGCTGTCCTGCTCTATGGATTTCTCGCCCTGTTCGCGCTTTATTTCGCCGGGGTACGGCATGCCTGGAAACTGATGCGCCTGATCAAGTTTCTGTATAGGCACAACTAACTAACCTCACGGGATGTGACACCCTTACAAACTCCGCGAGATATAGCGCACGCTGTCGTCTTCCGGGTGTGCCTCGATCTTGAAGCCGAGGCTTTCCGCCAGCTTGATCATGCGGCGGTTGCTTTTCAGCACTTCGCCGTCCATCACCCGCATACCTTTGGCGCGCGCTATGTCCATCAGCACGGCCATGATCTTGTGGCCAATACCTTGTTTCTGCCACTGGTCGTTGACCACCACGGCGAACTCGCAGGACTCGCCATCCGGGTTGATGGCGTAGCGCGCCACGCCGAGTTCCACTTCCTTGCCGTCCACCTGGGTCACGGCCAGCAGGGCCATTTCGCGGTCGTAGTCGATCTGGGTGAACCGCACCAGCATGGCTTGCGAGAGTTCGCGCACGGCATCCATGTAGCGGAAGTACTTGGTCTCTTCGGAGAGTTCGCGGACGAAGGTTTGCGTCAGTTCGGCGTCCTCCGGGCGGATCGGACGGATGATCACGTCGACACCGTTAGGCAGTTGCCAGGTGCTTACCAGATGCGCCGGATAAGGGTGGATGGCCATGTGCGCGTAGCGGTCGGCGCTGGGCGCGCGTGGGGCGATGACGATGCGGGCATCCAGCGCGAGCGCGCCGTTCTCGTCGACCAGTAGCGGGTTGATGTCCAGTTCCTTAATCCAGGGTAGTTCGCAGACCATTTCCGAGACGCGCAGCAAGACCTGCTCCAGGGCGTTGAAATCGGCCGCCGGGCGATTGCGGAATTCGCCCAGTAACTTGACCACACGGGTGCGGTTCATCAGGTCACGGGCTAGGAAGCGGTTCAGCGGTGGCAGGGTCACGGCGCGGTCCTGCGCGGCTTCCACATCGACACCACCGCTGCCGAAGACGATCACCGGCCCCAGCACCGGGTCACTGGTCACCCCCACCAGTACTTCACGCGCATTCGGCCGCTCCAGCATGGGTTCGATCACCACACCGTCGAGGCGCGCATCGGGCACCCGCCGCTGTACTTCGGCCAGCATGCCAGTGTAGGCCGAGCGCACGGCATGGCCGCTGGATAACCCCAGACGCACGCCGCCGACATCGGATTTGTGGCTGATTGTCTGGGAATTGATCTTCATGGCCACTGGAAAGCCCATCTGCTGCGCCATCAACATGGCTTCGGTGGGGTCGCGCGCGATCGTGGTCTGTGCCACCGGAATGCGGAAGGCGGAGAGCAACGCCTTCGATTCCACCTCGGTGAGGATATGGCGGCCCTGTGCCAGGGCGCCTTCGATGATCAGGCGTGAACCTTCGACATCCGGATCGGTGCCCTGGGCCACCGGGCCGGGCGTTTGCATCAGCAGGCGCTGGTTTTCGTAGAAAGCGGAGAGGTAGGAGAACACTTCCACCGCCGGCTCCGGGGTCGAGAAATAAGGAATGCCCGCCGTTTTGAAGCGGCGACGGCCTTCCGCGACCTGGGCCTCGCCCATCCAGCAGGCGATCACTGGCTTGCTGGAGTTCTTCGCCACCTCCACCACCGCCTCGGCGGCTTCGGTTGGACGGGTCATGGCCTGCGGGGTCAGCATCACCAACACGCCATCGACATTCTGGTCCGCCAGGCAGGCTTCCATCGTGGCGCGGTAGCGCTCGGCGGTGGCGTCGCCGATCACGTCCACCGGGTTGCCATGTGACCAGTTGGCCGGCAGTGCCGCGTTGAGCTTAACCAGTGTCTCCGGGCTCAGCTCCGCCTGGGCCACGCCCAGGTCCACGGCACGGTCAGTCGCCATCACGCCGGGGCCACCGCCGTTGGTCACGATGGCCAGTCGCCCACCCGTCGGGGTGATGTGGGAAGACAACGCGCGGGCGGAGGCGAACAACTGCAGGATGGACTTCACCCGTACCACGCCAGCGCGTCGCACCAGGGCGTCAAACACCGCGTCGGAGCCGACCAGGGCGCCGGTATGCGAGGCCACCGCCCTGGAACCCGCTTCATGCCGTCCCACCTTGACCAGCACTACCGGCTTGATCCGCGCCGTCGCGCGCAGGGCGCTCATGAAGCGGCGCGCGTCGCGAATGCCCTCGATGTACATGAGGATGCCGCGGGTGGCGGTGTCGTATGCCAGGTAATCGAGAATTTCGCCGAAATCCACATCCGCCGAGGCGCCGGTGGAAATTACGCTGGAAAAACCGATGCCGTTCGACTCCGCCCAATCCAGCATCGCCGTGCACAACGCACCGGATTGCGACACCAGGGCGAGATCGCCGGACAACGTGGCGCCCTGGCTGAAAGTGGCGTTGAAACCGATGCTTGGGCGCTGTACGCCCAAACAATTGGGGCCGATGAAACGGATGTCGTGTTTCTTCGCGGCGGCGATGACCGCCTGTTCCAGCGCGACCCCGGCCGGCCCCACCTCGCGGAAGCCGGCGGATAGCACCACCGCATGGTGAATGCCGCGCGCGCCGCACGCTTCCAGAATGCTCGGAATGGTCGGTGCCGGTGTCGCGATCAAGGCCAGTTCCGGCGTTTCCGGCAGATCATCGGCCGAGGCATAGCAGCGCTCGCCGTAGAGCTGATCGTGCTTGGGGTTGATCGGATAGACATGGCCCTTGAAGCCGGATTTTCGCAGGTTGCGGAACAGGATGCCGGCGACCGAATCCTCTTTCTCGCTGGCACCGAAAACGACGACGGAACGGGGCATGAACAGGGGGTGCAGATAGTGCTGTGACATGGTGTGTGCGTGTTGTTGATGTGGGTGAAGCCCACTTTAGCGGCTCGTATCCGAGTGACTTGAATCGAGCCATTCGAGGCTGTGGGTGATCTTTGATTCCTTTGAACGCGCGGGTAGACGCGGACCGAGGCCGTGATTACGACGGTTGTTATCGGCGGACTCGGCCCGCCCTGCGGCGAGCTTGGCGTGGTCTTCGATGATAGGCCCGCGCACATTACCGGAGCATGAACCCGGCGTATATTGACTATTGGTTTTTCGACGACGTACGCCATGCATACTACCTCCTACATTACCCACCCCGAATGCCTCAAGCACAACATGGGCCACCAGCACCCGGAAAGCCCATCCCGCCTCAGCGCCATCAACGACCGCCTGCACGCGGCACACCTGTTCGACTTCCTGGTGCACGACGAAGCCCCTCTGGCGCATCGTTCGCAGCTCGCGCGGGTGCATGACCCCGCCTACATCGACGCTATCGAAGCCGCCTCGCCCTATGAGGGCATGGTCGAACTCGACGGCGACACCGTGATGAACCCGCATAGTCTCGAAGCGGCCTATCGTGCCGCCGGTGGCGCGGTCATGGCGGTGGACCGGGTGCTGCGCGGCGAGGTGGAAACCGCCTTCGTCGCCTGCCGCCCGCCCGGCCATCACGCCACTCGCAACCGGGCCGGCGGTTTTTGCATCTTCAACAATGTCGCGGTGGCGGCGGCGCACGCGCTGGCAGCGTATGGCCTCAAGCGCGTCGCCATCGTCGATTTCGACGTGCACCACGGCAACGGTACTGAAGACATCTTCAAGGATGACCCCAGGGTGATGCTCTGTTCCACTTTCCAGCACCCCTTCTACCCTTACTGCGGCGCCGACACGGTGAGCGACCACATCGTCAACGTGCCCTTGCCGGCCGGTACTACCGGCAAGCGTTACCGCGAAGTGTTCGAGGAAAAGGTGTTGCCCCGGCTGGCCGCCTTCCAGCCGGAAATGCTGTTCTTCTCAGCCGGCTTTGACGGCCACCGCGAAGACGACATGGGCCAGTTCGGCCTGATTGAAAACGACTACGTCTGGATCACCGAGCAATCCATGGCGGTGACCCAGGCCCACATCCTGGGCCGCGTCGTCTCGCTGCTGGAAGGGGGGTATGACCTGTCGTCGCTAGGCCGCAGCGTGGCGGCGCATATCCGGGTGCTGGCGGGGTTGTAGGCTTTTCGCCCTCCCCCTGTGGGAGAGGGCCGGGGTGAGGGAACAACGCTCGATAATGGAAGAGCACGATGAAAACGACGCTCTTGAACGCAAAGCAAATCGGGGAACAACTCGGACGGTTGATGGAGGCGTTTGACAAGTTCTATGACAAGTTCTACTGGGCGATTGCCTGGGATTCTTCTCAAGGCCCGCTTGCGCAACAGCTCCTGGATGACAAGAAGAAGATCAGGAAGCTCATCATCGGCACCGCGCTCAGCCATACCGACCCCTATCTACTGAGGGCGCTCAGGGATTGCCCAGGAGCAAAGAGGTATCCAGACAGTAACAGCGGCATCTTCCACCCCAAGATTTATTACTTTCAGTCCGAAACCGGCGCCGCCGCTGCAATTGTGGGCAGCGCTAATTTCACAGGAGGGGGTACAAACAGAAATATCGAGGCTGCTCTTTTTTTCGAAGGAAATGCTGGCGACGAGCTGTTCAGGCAGATTCGCCAGCATCGACTCGAAGAACAGAGCGGGACTGAGCAAAGCCCTGGGGTTCGCGCCAACGACCCTGAGTCTTGATAATTGCTGGGAACGTGTCATCGAACCGATAACCGCATCTGCTTGGTGGTGCGCACCCGAACCAGATGGCGAGGCGGCGTGCTACTGGCAATACCGGGTTGCCATGCTGGATACGCTCTACTATGAGGAATCCGCAGCCAAGCGAACCTTGTAGTGGCAAAAAAGCGGCCTGGAACGGCCTACCGCTTAGGTTTGCTGGCGCGCTCTTCGAGTCTCGGTACTGCCGAGTTACGCTGCCGCGCGAGGCCAATTTCCAGGGCAGTTTCCAGGCGGATCACCCGTTCCGCCAGGCTTTCGATTTTCAGTTGCTGCGCCTTCATCGCCTCGGCCATGCGTTCCACTTTGTCGTTCATCTTGATGACCGTGGTGATGGCGTCCCACATCTTGTCGGCGACGCCCATCAAGCCGCCCGCCGCGCTTCCAGCGCTTCGATGCGCCGGTTGGAGGCCTCGACGAATGCCAGGGCGTCGTCGATGGCGGCATTCGCCTGCGCTGTGGCCATGGCCATCTGTTCGATCATGCCTTCCAGCACCCGATCGTCTTCGGAAGGGCGGAACGAAGCCGCCGCCCGGCGCAGAAATTCACCCATCGACATCCCCGCCGCCTTTGCCATCGCGGCGATTTGCCCTTTCTCCTGGCGGGTAACCAGGACTGGAATCCGTTCCGTGGCGCTTGCCATGATTTGCTCCTGTGAACATGTGCATACCATGCACATGTTAGGTTGATGCATCGGCGGCGTCCAGCCATCCCGCCAAAGCACAATCAGCGGTACGCCAGGTCCAGCTTATAACCGGTCGCCTCAAGGGTGCCGGTATCCAGGTCGAGGCGGATTTCCCGTTCTTCTCCGGTCGCCATGCCGGCTTCCTGGCTGGCGCCTTTGCCCAGGTATTCCCGGGGGGAAAACACGCGCTGGGCGACCGGTGCGTCGCGCACATCGGTGAGGCTGAGAACGATGTGCGGCCAGGCCTGCGTCTGGCCGCTGCGGTTGGCGAACAGCAGAGTAAGCCGCGAGCGCGATTTGTTTTCGGCATCGTGTTCCAGCGAAGATTTCGTGATGGCCGTCTTGTCGAGCTGGCGTGGCAGCGGCACCGCGCAATTCAGCGGCCGGCATAACGCTTGCAGAAGCGGGCGGCTGGCTGGCCAGGTGGCGGCCAGTTCCGCGCGCAGGAAAAAGGTGAGTTGCAGCAGCAGCAGCCCGCCCAGAATCAGCGCCGTCAGCAGTCGCAGGAAGAAACGTAGACGCCCAGCCGGGGCCGCACGTTTCTTGTCGGCGCGCGTAGGCAGTTCCGAAAGGAGAATGGATTCCGAGGTTTCTTCATTGGGTGATCGCTCCACAAGCGGCCCTCCTGCCGCTATCGGCGGTTCCGGTTCCGGGGCCTGTACGTTAACCTCCAGTTTCGGCAGTCCGGGCTCGCTCGATGTTTCCTCAGTCAGCGTGGGGGTCCGCGCGTTCTCAACCTCGTCCGGCTCGGTGGGCGGCGCCACCAACTCGGCCAGCAGGCTATCGTAGGCATTGAACACCACCGCGCAGTGCCCGCAGCGCACCAGCCCACGGCGTAAGCCGAGATGTTCCTGGGTGACCCGGAAAGTGGTGTGGCATTCGGGACAGGTGGTCAGCATGCGTTAGCTGTTAGGCGTTGGCCCGCCAGGCAGACCCAGCCTTCCGCTTCCTGCCATAGCCGCATGGTGAAGGCCTGGCTGTAGATCGCCATGACCTCATCGGCCTGTTCCGCCAGGATGCCGGATAGGGCGATGCGGCCACCCGGCTTTACCCGCGCCGCCAGCAAAGGCATCAGCGCTTTCAGCGGGTTGGTGAGAATGTTGGCGACTAACACGTCGAACTGGCCGGTCGGGGCGGCATCGGGCAGGGTGAAACTGGCCGTCACCTGGTTGCGCAGGGCGTTGTCGCGCGAGGCGGTGACCGCTTGCGCATCGACGTCCACGCCGACGACCGGGCCGGCGCCCAGCTTGACGGCGGCGATGGCGAGAATGCCGGAGCCGCAGCCGTAATCGAGGACGCTTTCCCCCTCATGCAGATTGCCTTCCAACCATTGCAGGCACAGACGCGTGGTGGGGTGGCTGCCGGTACCGAAGGCGAGGCCGGGGTCGAGCAACAGGGTGATCGCCTCCGGGTCGGGCGCCACATGCCAGGAGGGCACAATCCAGAGCCGTTGCGAGATGGGAATGGGGTCGAACTGGGATTGCGTCAGGCGCACCCAGTCTTGCTCCTCCACATGCTCGACCTGGTGTTCGTGGTCGGCGGGCAGGCCAAGCCGCGCGAACAGGGCAGGCAGGTCAGGCAACTGAGCGGCATCGGCATCCAGCAGCGCCACCACCCAGTTACGGTTCCATGCTTTGGGGTCCGCCAGCCCAGGCTCGCCGAATTGTGGCGCTTCCTCGGCCGTGCCAGCATCGCGGTCCTCAATGGAGACGGCGAGGGCACCCGCGTCCATGAGTGCATCCGCCAGGCCTTCGGCTTCGGCTTGGTTCGCCGCGAGTTTCAGTGAGAGCCAGGGCATGTTTGCGTCCAAGTAGCGCCGGCGTTACAGGTCAATGCTTGTTCATCCCCAGCTTGTTTTCCAGGTAATGGATGCTCACCCCGCCTTCCAGAAACGCCTGGTCAACCAGCAAGTCCTGGTGCAGCGGGATGTTGGTTTTGATGCCTTCGACGACCATCTCGGACAGCGCGATGCGCATCCGGGCGATGGCCTGCTCGCGAGTGGCGCCGTAAGTGATCAGCTTGCCGATCATGGAGTCGTAGTGGGACGGCACGTAGTAGTTCTGGTACACGTGCGAATCCACCCGCACGCCGGGGCCACCGGGCGCGTGATAAAGGGTGATACGGCCGGGCGAGGGCATGAAGGTGGCGGGGTCTTCCGCATTGATACGGCATTCCAGCGCATGGCCACGGAACTGGATGTCTTTTTGCTTGTTCGCCAGGGCTAAGCCGGCGGCGATGCGGATGCTTTCCTGGACGATGTCCACCCCGGTGATCAGTTCGGTGACTGGGTGTTCCACCTGCACGCGGGTGTTCATCTCGATGAAGAAAAATTCGCCGTCTTCATAGAGGAACTCGAAGGTGCCGGCGCCGCGATAGCCGATCTTGCGGCAGGCCTCGGCACAGCGTTCGCCGACCTTGTTGCGCAGTTTCGGGTCCAGCCCCGGCGCCGGCGCTTCTTCCAGCACCTTCTGGTGGCGGCGCTGCATGGAACAGTCGCGCTCGCCCAGGTGGATGGCGTTGCCGAGCGAGTCGGACAACACCTGAAACTCGATATGGCGAGGGTTGCCGAGGAACTTTTCCATGTACACCACGGGGTTGCCGAAGGCCGCGCCCGCCTCGCCCTGGGTAAGTTGCACGGACTGGATCAGGTGGGCTTCGGTATGCACCACGCGCATCCCGCGCCCGCCACCGCCCCCCGCCGCTTTGATGATCACCGGGTAGCCGACCTCGCGTCCCATCTTCAGCCACTCGTCCGGGTCATCGCCCAGGGCGCCCTCGGAGCCTGGCACCACCGGCACGCCGGCTGCCTTCATGGCGTCCTTGGCGGAAACCTTGTCACCCATCAGGCGGATGGTTTCGGCGCGCGGCCCGATGAATACGAAACCGGAACTCTCGACCTGTTCGGCGAAGCCGGCGTTTTCCGAGAGAAAGCCATAGCCAGGGTGGATCGCCTCGGCATCGGTCACCTCGGCGGCGGCAATGATGGCGGGGATGTGCAGATAGCTCTTGGCCGACGGCGCCGGCCCGATGCACACCGATTCGTCGGCCAGGCGCACGTATTTGGCTTCGGCATCCGCCTCGGAATAGACCGCGACGGTCTTGATGCCCATCTCGCGGCAGGCGCGCTGAATGCGCAAAGCGATTTCGCCGCGATTGGCAATCAGAATTTTTTCAAACATGGAGTAGCCCTCTACTATGCAGCGCCGGCTTCCAGCCAGCATGCCGGCTGGAAGCCGGCGCTGCATCAGCCGATGATGAACAGTGGCTCGCCGTATTCCACCGGTTGGCCGTTTTCGATCAGGATGGTCTTGATCACGCCGCCCTCGTCCGCCTCGATCTCGTTCATGAGTTTCATGGCTTCGATGATGCACAGCGTGTCGCCGGTCTTGACCGCCTGCCCCACTTCCACGAACGGCTTGGCGTTGGGCGAAGGGGTGCGGTAGAAGGTGCCGACCATGGGCGACTTCACCACATGGCCTTCCGGCGCCGCCGGTTCGGCGGCAACAATGGCCGCCGGGGCGGCGGCGGGCGCCTGCTGCGGATACATCGGCATCATGCCCGGTTGCATCATGGGCATACCGGCATAGAGGGTCTGGCCGGCCACCGTGCGGGTGATGCGGACTTTTTCCTCACCCTCGGTGATTTCCAGTTCGGCGATGCCGGAATCCTGGACCAGGTCGATCAGTTTCTTGAGCTTGCGGAGATCCATGGTCTTATTCCTCCAGGGCGTTGAGGGCATAGCCCAGCGCGAAAAGGTAACCCATCGCGCCCAGGCCGGAGATCACACCGGTCGCAAGATCGGAGAAATACGAATGCTTGCGGAAGGCTTCACGAGCGTGGACGTTGGACAGATGCACTTCGATGAAAGGGATGGCCACCGCCGCCAGCGCATCGCGCAGGGCCACGCTGGTATGCGTGAAAGCGGCGGGATTGATGATGATGTAAGCGACGCCCTGGTCGCGCGCGGCATGGATGCGCTCGATCAGGGCGTGTTCGGCATTGCTCTGGAAACATTCCACAGCGATGCCGACGGTGCGGCCCTGTTCGATCAGGGCGGCGTCGATTTCGGCCAAGGTCTGGTGGCCATAATGCTTGGGTTCGCGGGTGCCCAAGAGATTCAGGTTGGGGCCGTGCAGAACCAGGATGAGTTTGCCGGATGCTGCCGGGCTGGCTTGTTCGGAAGAGGGCTTCGGCGTGCGCTTACGGGGCATTTAAGAGCTGGCCGGCTGGTGGGAAACGGCGGCGATTGTGCCGTAAATCACACCTTAAAGTCCAGAAACAGTCTTTTCCAACATGGTATGAGTCTGAACGGTAGAGCGTATTTCCATCGAGGAATGAGTCTGAACGGTACAAATGGGATCG
>PFJX01000004.1 GCA_002784045.1 Hydrogenophilales bacterium CG_4_10_14_3_um_filter_63_21 | reverse complement strand
ATCGGAGAAAACCCATGACATCCAACGCCAGATGCTGGACGCCGCCAGCCGCCGCCCCGCTGATCGCGATGCTCTGGTTGAGCGGATGCGCGATGGGCGGTTCTGACGTCCATGTGCCCTGCCCGCCTGTGGTGGAATACAGCGCCGCCGATCAAAAGCGCGCCGCCGAAGAGGTGGATGCGCTTGCGGAGGGAGCGATGATCGTTCGGATGCTAAGCGATTTCGCCGTCCTTCGTGACCAGGCGCGGGCGTGTCGATGAAAGCGGGCCGGGTGATGACCTGCAGGAAGCGCCTGACTCCTCGACCGCAGGCACGCGCCCGGCCCGTTTCACAGATTCACGGTTTCAAAGAGCGGCAGGGATTCGCTGCGCGCCAATGATGGCATGGACCGCTTTGGTCTGTCGCGCGCCGAGATGGGCACAATTGTGCACCAGGCGTTCCGCCGCACCTCAGCCGCGTTCAATGCGTCAGGCAACTGCCGGGCGCGCGATGGGCTTAAGCGCAAGACGTTCAGCAAATCGTTCATCCAGCCTTGAGGTCAGCTCATTGAAGTACCGTCTGTCGTCATCGACAGCTTCGATGACCAAAGCGACCTGCGTCGCGAGGGATTTTGCCAGATTTTCCAGCGGGCGGCGCAGATCAACAGTCTTCGGATGCGAGGCAGCCGCAGCCACTGTCGCCCTTGCCGCCCAATCTGCCATTGCAAGGTATTCGAGAACGCGTTTCTGTTCGGCCTCTTCTTGGGCAACCTGGAGGGTCTGCAAAGCCAGCACAGTACCAAAATGCTGCTTGAGCAGTCTTCCGATCAGACGCGGCCAGTCGTAGCTGTCCTTGGCGTAGATTGGCAGAATCTGTGTCGCCGATGCAGCCCCTAGGATAGGCTGGGCATGAGAAAGCAGGATCTGCAGGAGCGCACGCAGCCGCACCAGTTCGGCGGTATTGATCGGCTTGCCTTTCAGTGATCGACACCGATCCTCGAAGGCATCGACTGCCTCTTTCATCTTCTTTGCTGTCGCAACCGCCTGTTTCGTGGCTTTAGCTGGCTTTGGCGCTTCTTCCATCGGCGCTGACGACGCCGCGTCTTCCAGTGCCGCAGGTTCGGTCATACGGAAGTCCATGGCCGCCATGGCTGTCAGCTCTCGGTCTTCATCGGCATTCAAGTCCACGCCGACAAGGCCGATGATGCGATTCAGTGCCGCACTCAGGGTATTGGCAGGACTATCGTGCCGACCGAAGAACGCTCCCGAAAACGGATGGCCCTGCGCCGTCGGCGTGGCGCGCGCGCGAACAAATTCCTCGTAGGGCAGGATGGCGTGGTTTTGCTCCGCTGGTGCGGCCGAGGGCAAGGACACCGCCTTCGGCGCAAGATCGACGGTCGCGCCGATCTCCTCGAACTCCAGCGCCTCAAGTTGATTCAGCGTTTCGATGAGGATCAGGTCCTCATTCATCGCCTCGGCGAGGATATCCGTCAGCGACTTCTTGCGCCCCTGCGCCGGTGGTTGCGTGCGGACGGCAAGGACATCGAGGTCAATCACCTGGACTGGTGCAGACACAGAACCATCAGCGAAGTGGACGACACCAGATTTGGGCCGCGCTGTTTCAAGGTCTACGCGCCAAGCTGCATCACTCCCGGATATGACATCAATCGGTTTTCCGAACGGAGCCCCGTCACGATCGTGCAACGCGATGGATTTGGCTGGTCGCGGCGCAGAACCTGTCGGGGGTTTCCAGATGATCCGCCCAGACTGCAGGGTAATCGTCCCGCCATCGACGAACTCCTCCCCATAAGGGCTCTTCACGGCGGCAAGTGCCAGGTCATGCAGATCCTTCATTTGCACTGGCGCATCGCGATAGGTCTCCAACCCAAGCGCAGCGATGGCTGTTCCGGGTGGCACGCGTTTGTAAATCCCGGCTTCGGCATTGCCACGCGCAATCGTTGGACCGAGCAAAGCTGGCAGAGTGCAGTTCATGCTGCCCGAGATTACGTGGTCCCACGATTTGCCCTGCGCAATGACCAGCTTGGCATGGACAAACCGTTTGCTGTCGGAACCATCGACCTTGAATATCTCGATTTCAGGAAACCGTGGCAGTTCGGATTTCGGGAAATACGTCGAGGCGGCGTCGATCAGCAAATCCGTCGGCGGGGTGCCCAAGATCGCTCTCAAGCGAGCCAGCCCTTCAAGCTTCATGTCCCAATACGGCGACACGACGATCAGCCGCCCTATCGGATCACCGCCCACATTCGCTGCAATCTGGTCGAGGATCGTCCCGTCCGGACGGTCATGCAGCAAGGCGACTTCTGGCTCAGCTTCCTGCCCCTGCAAAGGGGTTTCCATGGCGTCACGCAGCCATCGCGCGGAGCGCAGCGCACGTTGCATGGCTGTCGCAAACCAAAGGTCATCCGAAGGAACCTTGCTGCGAATGTAGCGCAAAGCCGTCGCGAAATGGTGTGCGCTGCCCGGCGCTTCGTCGCTGTAAGAAAGGCTGGCAACCAGCTCCTTGTTTCCGCCGAGGCCAAGTGCCGTCAGATTTGCGGAACCGATGAGCAGCCTGCCTTTCTTCGCCCCGACAAGGAGCGTGATCTTGGGGTGGAAGGCGCCCGGCGCATCCGCCTTAACGAGATGATAGCTGCTTCCCGCGAACTTCGGCGGCCCAAGTTCGGCAAAGCTCTGGTTGACCATTTGTCGGTCAGCAAGGATCACGATGTTTCGGCAGCCTGAGCCGCGCAGCCGTGAAAATGGAACGTCCTCGAACGCCTGTGCGCCAAAAGCATAAGTCGTCAGGAAGGAAGAGTGAAAGCCGCTCTCCGCGAAAACATCATAGTATCTCATGCGGTTTCCAGCTCCGCACGGCCAAGATCTGTCAGACCTGCGTCATCGATAAGCTTGACGTCTCGCAGGAACCGCATGGCCTGCTCAAGTCGGGGGCTACTAGGCGAGACCCGGAAGCGATCCCTGAAACGCAGCAATCCCTCCTCCGGCTCGATCAGAAACGTATAGGCCTTCTGGTTGCGGAACTTGCGCGACGCCACCCACAGATGGCGTTTCAGGACCCGCTCCCGGATCAGGGCATCCAGGACAGTTCGGGCATTTTCGTGCGCGTTGGCTTGCAGGAACCGAACTTCTGTCCTGAGGGAATGAAAGTGCTCTGGGGCATCCAGCGCTTTGTCCAACATCTCGCCGAACAGCGCTGCCTGGCCGCTGAGGGCCACTACAAGCGCCGCGACAGATTGCATCCGCGCTGAACGATCCCCGGAAGCTCGTGCTTCCGCCATGTTCTCATCGGCCAGCCTTGCCGCGATGGCAGGGTCGGGATGCTTGATCAGATCGGCGGAAAACTGCAACCAGATTACGTCATCGGGCACGTCAATCAGGCCGAGCAGCTCAGCCACCACTTCGCCGAGCGGCATCCGTCGCATTTCCGCGCCTTGCACAATGTCCAGCGCGAGGTCGAGGATGTTTTCATAGGCGAGGCGCATCAGGTCACAAGCCTGATAGAGCGCCCACATCGCACGCACGTCCTCGGTGGCAGGGTCACGTTCGGGCTTCTGTTGACCAGCTCCGAACCACTCCCACTTTACGGCCTCGGCGCGCGGCACCTCGTGCGTCGCTCCCATCAGTTGCAAAAGCATCAGCGCAGTGGAACGTCTCAGCTTGTCGGCCGCAGACGGTGGTGACACCCGGCCAAGCAGAACCTTGACGAGCAGTATATGCTCTGCGTTGCCCACCACGATCTCGGACGGCTTCATCGGCGCCATCAAGTCGAGGTCGGCAAGCGTCACCTGCCCGGCCTTCACGGAACGGAGAAAGACTGCTGCGAGGTCACCGATTGCCGCAGAAAAAGCATCTGCCAAAGGAAGCGCTCGGTTCGTGCAGATGGAAATCGGGTTCTTATCGTTGCCGAGCGTGATCAGGCCCATCTCATACATTTGGGTGGCATAGATGCCCCCGAAAGCACCGCCCTTGTTTCGCAGGTAGCGCTGGGCCACATCCGCTTCCGGATCGGCACCACCCGTGAAATCGATGGTCGTCGCCGGGTCATCTGGAACGACTGCAAGCTGCCGTTGCGCCCAATCAATCCCTGCCACGCCCAGTTCGGTGGTTCCACGAGCGGCGATAAGGGCAAAGAGCGTTTCGCATCGGCGCTGGAATAGCCTGAATGCCACGGGATCGGTGCTGCCGTTCTCTTTGGCGTAGACCTCGAGCATCCAGACGAAGAAAGAATAATACCTGAAACGCAGAGTGATGGTGCTGATGCCAGGAAGAAGGGACTGATAAATCACTTCGATCGGTCGCTGCATACCCAAGGGATCGAGGCCGCCGTCCTGCCCGAGTTCAGTCCATTCGGGGAAACCCGGCCCAAAATCCTTCATCGTCAACTCACCGCCGTTAGAACCACGGGTGGATGATGGAGAGAACCGAACTGGTGTGCAACTACGAGTTGCCGCTGCTGCATGTCAGTCCGACCAGCGCAGCGGCGCTGTGCCCCCAGACTACAAAAAGACCGCGATTTTCGCGGGGCGCTCTTCAAACGTTGACATGGCGTTGACACAAAATGCGCAAGCCAAAACCCGACTATTTAAGTCGGGTTCTAATGCATTGGTATGTTTGGATAATTTGGTTGCGGGGACAGGATTTGAACCTGTGACCTTCAGGTTATGAGCCTGACGAGCTA
>PFJX01000173.1 GCA_002784045.1 Hydrogenophilales bacterium CG_4_10_14_3_um_filter_63_21 | reverse complement strand
GCAGCGCCGTCCAGCTGCGTGTGAAGTCGAGAGTGCAACTTAAACCGGCTGCATTATTGTCTTGACGCAGGGGTCCACTTCAGTCTACATCTTGGCCAATCAGCGAAATGGCACGCTTTATACCGGTGTGACTTCCAACCTGGTTAAGCGGGTCTGGGAGCACAAAAATGATTTGGTCGACGGCTTTTCTTGCAAGTATGGAGTGCACATGTTGGTGTACTACGAGTTGCATGCGTCCATGGTGGAGGCGATTACCCGGGAGAAGCAGCTCAAGGCGGGGTCGAGGTTGAAGAAGTTGCGTTTGATCGAGACCATGAACCCGGATTGGGAGGATTTGTACGCTGGGATTATTTGATGGCGTGGTCTGGATTGCCGCGTCGGCTGGCGCCTCCTCACAATGATGGGGGTTGGGCGTTGTTTGTCATTGCGAGCGAAGCGCGGCAATCCAGGAGCGTGGGGTGTGAGCGGCAGCGATTTATTGTTTGTTCACTTCGCTCAGCGTGTGGTCGCAGGATTGCCACGTCGGCTTTCGCCTCCTCGCAACCACATCAGCTTTTTCGAGGCCTGCTCAGCGTTCACTCACTTTACGGCCTGCACGTTCGCCAAGTTCCTTACAGAACCTTCTACACCAGAGGCTTCAGCCGCTTCGTTGCCTCCACGACTGCTCCAGTTGCTTCCGGCCGGAGCGAAAGTGGCCGGGCGGGGTTCGCCCCCGCTGGAAAACAGCGCCTTTGCATGGCGCACTCCGACTGGCTGCTAGAAAAACGCCCTGCGCCTGCAAGTCATTCATTAGATTTTGCGCAATCCCGAGCAAAACATCTGGCGACAACACTATTTCTTGCGCAAGGAGCCTGAACCACCTCATACCGCCGAATCAGGTTCGTCAGGCGAGGGGCTATCCTTTCGCTTCCAGTGGCTCCCCACCCCGCCTCGCGGACGCGGCGGCGCCGTCTGGAAGCCGACGCTACAAACCCCGGCCCGGCACATCAACCCCACTCAGCAGACTTTCCACCTCGCGCCGCAACGCTTCCAACTCCAGGATCGCAAGTCCGGCGCGCGATCCCAGGGCCGCGAGGGTCATCCCCAAGGCCGCGCACTGGCGATAGGCGGTGCGGCTTTTCAGGCTGGCCGCCAGCAGGGGGATGCCGAACTCTGGCAGCATGCCCAGCACTTCCCGCGCCAGCACGGTATTCGGTTGCATCTGATTGACCACCAGGCGGGCGCGCAATTGCGGGTTTTTTTCGCGGGCATGGATGATGGCCTCGCGGATTCGCACCGATGCCCACAAGTCCAGTGGTGAGGGAATCACCGGCACCAGGGCGAGATCGGCGAGGCGCAGGGCGCTGCGCGTTACCGGCGCGGCGGCGGCCGGCGGACTGTCGATGACGATGTAGTCGTAGGCGTCGCGGCGTTTGCGCAACGCCTTGTGGAGTTTGCCCTCCTCGCCGGAAACGTCTTCCACCGTGGCCGGATAGCCCTCCCCCATGCCGGCCCAATGCACGGCGGTGTTCTGCGGGTCGGTATCGGCAACGAGTACCGAGTGGCCGGCATCCGCGAAACTGCCGGCCAGCAACATGGCCAGCGTGGTCTTGCCCGCTCCGCCTTTCTGATTCACCACGGCGATGATTTTCGCGCTCACGACGCCCCTCCAATTTTCAATCGGAGTGATAGTAGCGCCGACCTCCGACCCATGCAGCGGCACAGGTATAATCCGCGCCGTTTCATTAACCGAGTACCACGACATGGGCTTTCTCTCCGGCAAAAAAATTCTCATCACCGGTCTGATCAGCAACCGCTCCATTGCCTATGGCGTGGCCAAGTGCTGCCACCGAGAAGGGGCCGATCTGGCTTTTACTTATCAGGGCGAGAAGGTGAAAGACCGCGTATTCGGCCTGGTCGAGGCGTTTGGCACAGACGAGTCCATGCTATTTCCCTGCGACGTCAGCAGCGATGAAGAAATCACCGCGCTGTTCGACAACCTGGGCAAGCACTGGGAAGGCCTCGACGGTCTGGTCCACTCGATTGCTTTCGTGCCCAAGGAAGCCTTGGTGGGTAGCTATATCGACAATGTCACCCGCGAAAACTTTCGCATCGCCCACGACATTTCCAGTTATTCCTTCACGGCCCTGGCCAAAACCGCCCTGCCCATGATGCAAGGTCGCAAAGGCGCCCTGCTGACGATGACCTATCTGGGCGCGGTGCGCTCGGTGCCGCACTACAACGTCATGGGCCTGGCCAAGGCCAGCCTCGAATCCAGTATTTATTACCTGGCCGCCAGCCTGGGGCCGCGCGGCATCCGCGTGAATGGCCTGTCGGCTGGTCCGATCAAGACCCTGGCCGCTTCCGGTATCGCCGACTTCAACAAACTGCTGGCCTGGGGCGAAAAGCACTCGCCGCTGCGCCGTAACGTCACTATCGAAGAAGTCGGCAACGTCGCCGCCTTCCTGATGTCCGATTTAGCTTCCGGCATCAGTGGCGAAATCACCTATGTGGATTCCGGTTTCAACAGCACGGCCGGCTTGGCGGTGGACGACTAGCAAGCCCTCTGTGGGCAAGAAGTGGGCAAGGAAAAAGCCGGGTACGCCCGGCTTTTTCCTTGCCTGAACCGGCTTATTCAGCCTTCGGTTCCAGCGCGGTCGGCTCGATCTTGATCTTGGCGCGGGCCTTGAGGTTCTCTAGATAGGCGCGCATTTCCTCCTGCGCGACCAGGCGGCGAATATCGCCGCGGATACGTTTGGCCATTTCTGGCTGGGCCTGGCCTGCCGCAACCCGGTTGATGCGGTAGACACGGTACCCCTCCGCTGTCTCGCTACCTGTATAAACCGGTAGCTGGGTGGTGGCGGCGCGGAAGATGGCCTTTACCGCCTCCGCTGGCAAGTTGAGCGGCTGCATCCGCGACACGGTCATCGCCGCCGACCAAGGAATCGACTGGCCGGCACGCGCGCTCTCCAGCGCTTTCTTGCCAGCCTCGATCGCCAGCTTGCGCGCCATGTCCGCGCTCAACTTCAAGCGAATCTCGCCCGCCACCTCGGCCAGAGGCCGCTGGCCGGCGGCGCGAAAATCGATCACGCGCGCGGAAATCAGCGTGTTGGGAGCCACTTCCACGGCTTCGATGTTCTGACGCTTCTTCTGGGCTTCCTCCGTGAACACCATTTCCAGCAGACGTTCGTTGGCCAGGGGAACCGGTGCGGACTTGCGATTGAACCAGGGGGTTTCCTGCAACGTCAGGCCAAACTCCTTGGCCGCCGGGGCCAGACTATCCGGCTGCTCATAAACCATATTGCTGAAACGCTCCGCCGCTTCGACAAAGCGGCGCTGCGCTTCCTGTTGCCTGAGTTCCTTCTGGATATCGCCCTTGGCCGCCTCGAAACCGATCTTCGCGCCCGGCACAATGCCGTCAAGACGAATGATGTGAAAACCGAACTGGGTTTCCACCAGATCACTGATAGCGCCTTGCCGCATCTGGAACGCCGCGTCGGAGAATGGCTTGACCATCATATCGCGGGTGAAAGAACCGAGATCGCCGCCCTTCTCCCCGGAAACCGGGTCTTGCGAATGCTTGCGCGCCAGTTCACCAAATTGAGCCGGGGACTTCTTCACTTCGGCCAGAATTTGCTCAGCTTTGGCCTTCGCGGCCTGGCGCCCCTTGGCATCGGCGCCCGCTTCGATCTTGATCAGGATGTGGCTGGCACGGCGCCGTTCCGGCTCCTGGAAACGCGCGGCATTGGCTTCATAAAACTTGCGCAATTGGTCATCACTGATTTGGATTTTTTCTTCCAGCGCGGTCTGGGACAACACCAGGTACTGCAAACGCAGCGAGGCCGGGGTTGCATAGTCGGTCTTGTGAGTGTCGTACTCGGCCCGCACAGCGTTGTCGTCGATGCTGGCCGACTTCAGAAAATCCTTGCGGTCGAAGCCAGCTTCGTTCACCTCACGTTGCTGCGCCAGCAAGGCATTCAAACGAACAGCGGTGGGCAGAGGCGCCACGGCGCCTTCACCGTAGCCAATCTGGACCTGTTTGAGCAGCAAGTCCTGAGCAATCATGGACTGCAATTGCTGCTGGCTCATGCCTTGGCTGCGCAACCAGGCATCCAGGCGCGCTTTGGAGAACTTGCCCCCCTCCTGAAACACCTCGACCCCGCCCATGACGGCCTCCACCTGGGGATCGAGAATGGCAAAACCGGACTTCTGGGCGGCTTGTGATAGCAGGCTGGTATTCACCAACTGCTCCATCACCTTGGCGCGCAGGGCTTTTTCTTCCACCTTGCCACCTAATTGCTGTTGCATGGCCGCGCCCTGCTCCTTGAGCGTCTTGAGAAAGTCGCGCTGGCTGATTTCGCTGTCATTGACCTTGGCCGCGGGGGGCTCCTTGCCGCTACTACCAAAATATCCTTCCACCCCCCAGACCGCGAAGGTTAGTGCGATCAACCCGAGAATGACTTTGGCGATCCAACCCTGGGCACGTTCACGTATGGCTTCTAGCATGGTTTAGACATGGCAAAAAATGAAAAAAAAAGGCGAACTCGCGTTCGCCTTTGAGGTGTTGGCGGAGTGGACGGGACTCGAACCCGCGACCCCCGGCGTGACAGGCCGGTATTCTAACCGACTGAACTACCACTCCATGTACCGCATGTTTGCTTCTTTCTTTGCAGATGTCCGCGTTTTTAGGCATTTGCAAAGTCTGAGCATTCTAGCCGCATGAATAGCCACTCGCAAGAAGAGATTCACATTTTGGAGGGGCTGATTCCGCGCGCATGGATCATTCAGGCCGGGTCCGTGGCAAGACTCAAAATTATCGGATTGAGCCCCATTATCCAGCGATGTCTAGCAGCCTGTCGGACTTTGGTCGTCGATAGCGAAAATCGGCCCCGGCGAGACCAGTTTTTGCCGGATTCGCCGCCGCATGGTGGTTCCATGGGGCAAGAAGCCGGTGAAAAATGGGCCGCTGCGGTCGATTTGCAGCCGACGATTCCAAAGTCCGACAGGCTGCTAGGTGCGGTGGCATTCGCGATGCACACCCTACATCCTGGCAATTCTTCCGCACGGCTGAACAAGTTGGCGAAGGTGGCGAATCAGGCAAAATTATGCGACGGCCACGATTTCCGAGACCCTCCGGTTGCCCCTGGATAGGCCACGCTGCTAGAATGCGCGCCGCTTTGCGCTCGGCAACCCGGCATCTGGCCTGGCCCGGCTGCAAGCGAAATCCACACATCCCTCCGCGTTAAGGTGCCCTTCACAGGGTTCGTAGGGGGATGGAGGCCCAACCTTAACCAAGGAGTTTTCATGTCCGTCACCATGCGTCAAATGCTCGAGGCCGGTGTCCACTTCGGCCACCAGACCCGTTACTGGAACCCGAAGATGGCGCCGTACATCTTCGGCCACCGCAACAAGATCCACATCATCAACCTGGAAAAAACCCTGCCGTTGTTCAACGACGCCGCCACCTATGCGCGTCGCATGATTTCCAACAAGGGTTCCATCCTGTTCGTCGGCACCAAGCGCCAGGCGCGCGACATCATGGCCGAGGAAGCGACTCGCTGCGGCATGCCCTATGTATCCCACCGCTGGCTAGGCGGTATGTTGACCAACTTCAAGACGGTCAAGCTGTCAGTCAAGCGGATGAAGGAGCTGGAAGCCCAGCTCGGCGAAGCCACCCTTTCCAAGAAGGAAGCCCTGCGCGTACAGCGTGAATTCGACAAACTGGTGCATAGCCTGGGCGGCATCAGGGACATGGAGCGGCTGCCGGACGCCCTGTTCGTGGTCGACGTCGGCTACCAGAAAATTGCCATCACCGAAGCCAGCAAGCTGGGTATTCCCGTGATCGGCGTGGTCGATACCAACAACAGCCCGATCGGCGTCGATTACGTCATCCCCGGCAACGACGACTCCAACCGCGCCATCCGCCTGTATGCCCGGGGCCTGGCCGATGCGATTCTGGAAGGCAAGACCCAGGTCATCGAGGAAATAGTTGCCGCTGGTGAAGATGAGTACGTCGAAGTCGAGGAAGAAGCCGCCACCACCACCGAGTAAATGCAACAACCTGGCGCCAGTTTGCCAGGTCGCCTTTTCGAGACGCCCCGATGACCGGGGCGTTTTTCAATACAGCAAACAGGAGATTGGAAATGGCGGAAATCACCGCATCCATGGTTAAAGAACTGCGCGGACGCACCGACGCTCCCATGATGGATTGCAAGAAAGCACTGACCGAGGCGGGCGGCGATAGCAGCAAGGCCGAGGAAATTCTCCGCGTGCGCTTCGGCAACAAGGCCGCCAAGAGCGCCGGTCGCATCGCCGCCGAAGGCGTCGTCGCCATCAAAATCAGCGCGGATGGCAAGGCTGCGGCGATGGTGGAAGTGAACTGCGAGACCGACTTCGTCGCCAAGAATGACGACTTCCTTGCGCTGACCCGCGCCCTCGCGGAAATGGTGCTCAACCAGAATCCCGCTGATGTCGCCGCTTTGTCCGCTCTGCCCTACAGCGGCAAGACAGTGGAAGAAGCGCGTACCGATCTGGTCGGCAAAATCGGTGAAAACATGTCTATTCGCCGCTTCGTGCGCCAGGCCGCGGTTGGCCAGTTCGCCAGCTACATCCACGGCAGCAAAATCGGCGTATTGGTGGACATTTCCGGTGACGAGTCCATTGCCCGCGATATCGCCATGCACATCGCGGCTTCCAAACCCAGATCGCTGGATGCCTCTGGCGTGGCGCAGGAACTGATCGACACCGAGCGCCGCGTCGCCATCGAGAAAGCCAAGGAAGCCGGCAAGCCGGAAGCCATGCTGGAGAGGATCGCCGAAGGCAGCGTGCAGAAGTTCCTGAAAGAAGTGACCCTGCTATCACAGCCTTTCGTCAAGGATGACAAGCAGACCGTCGAGCAAGTGCTGAAGGCCAAGGGTTCTCAGTGCCACGGCTTTTACCTGTTCATCGTCGGTGAAGGCATCGAGAAAAAAGTAGCCGACTTCGCCGCCGAAGTGGCCGCCGCCGCCAAGGTCTGAGCATGGCCGCCGAGCCCAGAATTGGCCGCATCCTCCTGAAGCTCTCCGGCGAGGCCCTGATGGGGCCGGATGCCTTCGGCTATCACGCCGGCACACTGGCCGGCATGGTCGCCCAGATCAAGGAAGTTGTGGAACTGGGCGTGCAGGTGGGCATCGTGGTGGGTGGCGGCAATCTGTTCCGGGGCGCCACCGGGGCGCTTTCCGGCATGAATCGCGCCAGCGCCGACAGCATGGGCATGCTGGCCACCGTGATGAACGCCCTCGCCTTGAAAGATGCCTTGATGGCGGCCGGCGTGGATGCCCGTGTGCAGACCGCGGTGAGCATCGCCCATGTCGGCGAGCCGTTCGAACGGGACAGCGCGGTGCGCCATCTGGAAGCCGACCGCGTGGTGATCTTCGGCGGCGGCACCGGCAACCCCTTCTTCACCACTGATACCGCCGCCGCCCTGCGCGGCGCGGAGATCGGCGCCGACCTGATGCTGAAGGCGACCAAGGTGGACGGCGTCTATACCGCCGACCCCAAGAAAGACCCCACCGCCACCCGCTACGAGCAACTGACTTTCGACGAAGCGATTCGCCGCAACCTGGGCGTGCTGGACACTGCCGCTTTCGCGCTGTGCCGCGAGCAGAAGCTGCCGCTGTGCGTATTCAACATCTTCAAACCGGGCGCATTACGCCGCGTGGTGCTGGGCGAGCCCGAGGGCACCCGCGTGGTGCTTTAACAGGAGACAACCATGATTGCCGACATCAAACAGTCCGCCGAAGACAAGATGAAGAAATCCCTTGAAGCGCTCAAGTCGGACCTTTTGAAAGTTCGTACCGGGCGTGCCCACACCGGCATCCTTGATCACGTCATGGTGGATTATTACGGTTCACCGGTGCCGGTGAATCAGGTGGCCAACGTCAGCCTGATCGACGCTCGCACCATCGGGGTGCAGCCCTATGAAAAGAATATGGCGTCCAAGCTGGAAAAGGCGATTCGCGACGCCGACCTGGGACTCAACCCGGCCAACATGGGCGAACTGCTCCGCGTGCCGATGCCGCCACTCACCGAAGAACGCCGCCGCGACCTGATCAAGGTGGTCAGAGGCGAGGCGGAAAATGCCCGCGTGGCGGTGCGCAATATTCGCCGCGATGCCAATGCGCATCTAAAGGAACTGGTGAAAAACAAGCAGGCTTCTGAAGACGAGGAACGCCGCGCCATCGACGACATGCAGAAGCTGACCGACAAATACATCGCGGAACTCGACCACGCGTTGGCGGAAAAAGAAAAGGATTTGATGGCGGTGTAAGGCGACCGAGAATGGGGCCGCAAGCACACTTGGCTCACCGCTCACCGCGCTCAAATCCCACCATGATCAAACGCTTCTTCAGCAGCACCGCCGAAATTCCCCAGGCCGCGGCGGTCCCACGCCATATCGCCATCATCATGGATGGCAACGGCCGCTGGGCGAAAAAGCGCCTGCTGCCGCGCATCGCCGGACATGCACAGGGGGTGGAGCGGGTGCGCGACATCGTTAAGGCCTGCATTGAACGCGGGGTTGAATACCTGACCCTGTTCGCCTTCAGTTCGGAAAACTGGCGCCGTCCCGAGGACGAAGTCTCGCGCCTGATGGAACTGTTCGTCATGGCCCTGGAGCGGGAAGTCGGCAAATTGCATCGCAATGGCGTTTGCCTGAAGGTGGTGGGCGACCTTTCCCGCTTCGACACGCGGCTGCGCGAACTCATCGAACAAGGCGAGCGCCAGACCGCCAGCAATACCCGCCTCACCCTCACCGTCTGCGCCAACTACGGCGGCCGCTGGGACATTCTCCATGCCGCCAACAATTGGCTGCGCGACAACCCCGGCGGCGAACTGAGCGAAGAAGCGCTGACGCCCTACCTCTCGATGCCCTACGCCCCCGAGCCCGATCTGTTCATTCGCACTGGCGGCGAGCAACGCATCAGCAACTTTCTGCTTTGGCAACTGGCCTACAGCGAACTGTATTTCACCCACACCCTGTGGCCCGAATTCAACGCCAAGGCGCTGGACCAGGCCATCACCTCCTACCAGAAACGCGAGCGCCGCTTTGGCCGCACCAGCGAACAACTCGTCGAGCGCTAAACAGCGTGTTGTTACCGGCCTGGCTCTGGGCGGTATTTTCCTCGCCGCCCTGCTCGGCTTGCCAACCCCCGCCTGGGCTGCCGTGATCCTGGCCATCGTCGCGCTGGGCGCCTGGGAATGGGCCGGGCTGCTGAAGTTCGCGCCGCGCGCGCGCCTGAGCTACGCGCTGATCACGGCGCTTGCCACGCTGGCGCTTTCCGCCGTGCCCAAGGAACTCATCGCCACGCTGGCAGCCGCTTTCTGGCTTGTCCTGGCGCCGCTCTGGCTGGCGCGCGGCTGGCCCGTTCCCGGCGGCTTCGGTGGGGCGCTGCTCGGCTGGCTGTTGCTGGCGCCCACCGGTTATGCCGCCGTGTCTTTGCACTCCACCTCGCCGCTGCTACTGCTCGCCTGCATCCTGCTCGCGGTGATCGCCGACAGTGCCGCCTACTTCAGCGGCCGCCGCTTCGGCCGCCACAAACTGGCACCCCGCATCAGCCCGGGGAAATCCTGGGAAGGGGCGCTCGGAGCGGCCCTGGCGGTGGCCTTGTATGCCCTGGCCGTTGCTGTTTTCGCTGTGCGCGAAACATTCGACCGCAGTGCCCTCCTGCTGGGTTATGCCCTGATCCTGTTCGTGGCCAGTGTTCTCGGCGACCTGTTCGAGAGCCACGCCAAGCGCCAGGCCGGCATCAAGGACAGCGGCAACTGGCTGCCCGGACATGGCGGTGTGCTCGACCGTATCGATAGCCTCACCGCCGTGCTGCCCCTGGCCCTGTTTTTTCTGGTGCTCTGGAAATGACCCCTCGCAATCTCACCATTCTGGGTGCGACCGGCACCATAGGCGTCAACACCCTCGACGTGGTCGCCCGCCATCCGGACAAATTCCAGGTCATCGCACTCACCGGCCAGAACCAGATCGAGAAACTGGCTGAACAGTGCCGCCGATTCCGGCCGCGTTACGCCGTGGTGCTGGAGGCCGACCGCGGCGGCGCGCTGCAAGCCTTGCTCGCCGGCACGCAAACCGAAGTGCTGGTCGGCATGGCTGCCCTGGAGTTCGTCTCCGCCTTGCCGGAAGTCGATAGCGTGATGGCCGCCATCGTCGGCGCCGCCGGCTTGCGGCCCGCCCTGGCCGCCGCGCGCGCCGGCAAACGGGTGTTGCTGGCGAACAAGGAAACCCTGGTCATGGCCGGGCGCTTTTTCATGGAAGCGGTGCGCCTGCACGGCGCCACCCTGCTGCCGATCGACTCCGAGCACAATGCCATATTCCAGTCGCTGCCAGCCGGTTACGACGGCGATCTGGCCAGGCACGGCGTGCGCCGCATCCTGCTCACCGCTTCCGGCGGGCCGTTCCGCACCCGCGCGGTGGAGACGCTCAAAGACGTCACCCCGGAACAAGCGGTGGCGCATCCCAACTGGGTGATGGGCAAGAAGATCTCGGTCGATTCCGCCAGCATGATGAACAAGGGCCTGGAGGTCATCGAGGCGCACTGGCTGTTCAATGCCCGTCCCCAGCAAATTGAAGTGGTGATCCACCCGCAGAGCATCGTCCACAGCATGGTGGAATATCTCGACGGCTCGGTGCTGGCGCAGCTTTCCAACCCGGATATGCGCACCCCCATCGCGCATTCCCTGGCCTACCCGGAACGGGTGGAAGCCGGCGTGAACTGGCTCGATCTGGCGAAGATCGGCCAGCTCACTTTCGAGGCGCCCGACTTTGCCCGCTTTCCCTGCCTGAAACTCGCCTATCAGACCCTGGAGGTGGGAGGCGCCGCGCCGGCCATTCTCAACGCGGCCAATGAAGTGGCGGTCGCCGCCTTTCTCGATCGCCGCATTCCCTACCTGGGCATCGCCGCCAGCCTGGAAGCCATGCTGGGCCGTCTGTCCGGCCTGCCCGCCGAGTCACTGGAAGACCTGATGGCGGCCGACGCCACCGCGCGCCGGGAAGCCGAAGTGTTGATCGCACATGCGGAAGCTTGAGTGTAGCGCCGGCTTCCAGCCGGCGTCTTTTGCAGGCAGCCGGCTGGAAGCCGGCGCCACATGACGCCATGACCACCCTCCTCGCTTTCTTCTTCACGCTGGCCATCCTCATCGTCTTCCATGAGTTCGGCCACTTCTGGGTCGCGCGCCGCATGGGAGTCAAAGTCCTGCGCTTCTCGGTCGGCTTTGGCCAGGTCGTCGCCAGTCACCGCGACCGCCACGGCACGGAATGGGCGCTATCCGCCATCCCGCTCGGTGGTTACGTGAAAATGCTCGACGAACGCGAAGGCGAAGTGCCCACCGAGCAACTCGATCAGGCGTTCAATCGCAAGTCTCTGGTGGCGCGCGCGGCCATTGTCGTGGCCGGGCCGCTGGCCAATTTCCTGCTCGCCATCCTGCTGTTCTGGGGCTTGTTCCTGCATGGCGTGCCCATCCTCAAGCCGATTGTCGGTGAGCCGACCGCAAACAGCCCGGCACAACTCGCCGGCGTGCACGGCGGTGAAACCGTCACCCGAATCAACGGCGAGCCCATCGCGAGTTGGCAGGATCTGCACTGGCTGGCGCTCAAACAGGTACTGCGTGGCGACGCCCTGCGAATCGAGACGGTCGATCGTCGTGGCTACATCGCCTTGCGCACGCTGGCCGTGCCGGAAATCGACGGCGAGAAGAAAAATGCAATGGAACAGGCGCCGCTGAAAGCCCTCGGCCTGGTACGTTATCTCCCCCCCCTGGCCCCGGTACTGGGGCAACTCCTGCCGGACGGTGTCGCCGCCCAAGTCGGGCTGCGAGGCGGCGACCGTATCGTCACCATCGACGGCAACGCCATGACGACCTGGGAACAGGTGGTCGAGGCCATCCGCCACTCGCCGGGGCGCAGCCTGCGGCTCAGCCTGGAGCGTGCTGGCCAGCGTCAGGAAGTGGTGCTGACACCCGCCGCCGTGCGCGAGGGTGGCACGACCATAGGCCGTATCGGCGCCGGGCCGCGGGTCGATCCAGAAGTTTTCGCCACGCTGCATGGCACCGCCCATTACGGCCCGCTGCAAGCGATGCGGCACGCCCTGGCGCGGACCTGGGAACTCTCCGCCTTCAGCCTGGAAATGCTCGGCCGCATGATCACTGGCCAGGCCTCGCTGAAAAATCTTTCCGGCCCGCTGACCATCGCCGACTATGCCGGCCAGTCCGCCGAGTCTGGGGTGAGCAGTTTTGCCGCCTTCCTGGCCCTGGTCAGTGTCAGCCTCGGCGTCCTCAACCTGCTGCCGGTGCCACTACTGGATGGCGGCCACTTGCTGTATTATTTCGCGGAATTTTTGACCGGCCGCCCCGTCTCCGAACGTATTCAGGAAATCGGCCAGAAGATCGGAATGGGCCTGCTTGGCCTGCTCATGTTCTTCGCCCTTTACAACGACTTGAGCCGGCTGTTTTTCCAATGACTCGCCGGTTGAGAAAAAACACCATGCACGTCTTCCGCCCCAGCCTGCTCGCCTTGGCTTTGTTCGCCGCCCAAGCCCAGGCCTTCGAGCCTTTTCAGGTCAAGGACATCCGGGTGGAGGGCATTCAACGCACCGAAGCCGGCACCGTGTTCAGCTACCTCCCGGTCAAAGTGGGCGAGACCCTCACGCCCGACATGGCCGCCACCGCCATCAAGGCGCTTTATGCCACCGGATTCTTCAAGGATGTGCGCCTGGAGACGCTGAACGAGATCCTTGTGGTCACCGTGGAAGAACGCCCCGGCATCGCCAGCGTGGATTTCTCCGGGATGAAGGAATTTCCCAAGGACGACATCAAGACCAGCCTGAAGCAACTGGGGCTGGCCGAGGGCCGCATTCTCGACCGCTCCCTGCTGGACAAGGCGGAGCAGGAACTCAAGCGCCAGTACTACAACCGGGGCATCTACTCGGTCGAAGTCAAGGCGGTCACCACGCCGCTGGAGCGTAACCGGGTCGCGGTGAACTTCGAGGTGGCCGAAGGCGATGTCGCCAAGATTCGCGCCATCAACCTGGTCGGTGCCCGGGCTTTCAAGGAAAAGGAACTGCTCAAGCTGTTCACCCTGCGCACGCCGGGCATGATGACCTGGTGGACCAAGAACGATCAGTACTCCAAACAGAAGCTTTCCGGCGACCTGGAAGTGCTGCGCGCCTACTACCAGAACCAGGGTTATCTCGAGTTCAATATCGAATCCACTCAGGTTTCGATCACCCCGGACAAGAAAGACATCTACATCACCATCAACCTCAGCGAAGGCGAGAAATACACCGTCTCCGAGTTCAAGTTCGGCGGTGAGTTGCCGGTTCCCGAGGCTGAGCTGAAAGCCCTGATCACGCTGAAACCGGGCGATGCTTTCTCGCGCGAACAACTCAACGAAACCACCAAGAAGATCGGCGACCGTCTCGGCAACGAGGGCTATGCCTTCGCCAATGTCAATGCCGCACCCGAAATCGACAAGGAAAAGCGCACCGCCGCCTTCACCTTCCTGGTCGACCCGGGCCGCAAAGTCTACGTGCGTCGCATCAACGTCACCGGCAATACCCGCACCAAGGATGAAGTGGTGCGCCGCGAGATGCGCCAGATGGAAGGCGGCTGGTATGCCGCCGACAAGCTCAACCGCTCGCGTGAGCGGGTGGAGCGCCTGGGCTATTTCAAGGAAACCAATGTCGAAACACCGGCGGTGCCCGGCACCACGGATCAGGTGGACGTCAATGTCAACGTCACCGAGATGCCCACCGGTAGCGTCATGCTGGGGGCGGGCTTCTCCAGCTCGGATGGCATCGTCCTGTCCGGTTCCATCTCGCAGAACAACCTGTTCGGCACCGGCAACCGGCTTTCCGCGCAAATCAACAGCAGCAGCGTCAACAAGGTCTATTCCCTGTCCTTCACCAACCCGTATTTCACCCAGGATGGCATCAGCTTCGGCTATGACCTGTATCGGCGCGACACCAACACCTCCAGCCTGAATACCGTTGCGGATTACACCACCTCGACCATGGGCCTGGGGTTGCGCCTGGGCGTGCCCATCACGGAACTGGACACCATCAACTTCGGGGCGGCGGTCGAGCAAGTCACCCTGGATTTGAGCGCGACCGCACCCAATGTCTATCACGATTACGCCGCGGCTTATGACCCGGGTTGCGCGAAGTACAGCGCAGCGTGCAGTTCCACCACGAAATCCCTGCGCCTGGAATCCGGCTGGGCACGCGATACACGCGACAGTCTGCTCTACCCCACCAAGGGCACCTATCAACGGGTGTTCGCGGAAATGGGCACCCCGCTGGGTGACCTGAAGTACTACAAGCTCAATTACCAGTACCAGTGGCTGAAGCCGGTGACCCGCAGCATCAGCCTGTTGCTGAATGGCGAGGTGGGTATCGGCAACGGTTACGGTGGCCAGAGCCTGCCCCTGTTCCGCAATTTCTTCGCCGGCGGCATCGGCTCGGTACGCGGTTTCGACAGCGGCAGCCTCGGTCCCAAGGCGATCAATGCCTCGGGCACCTTCTCGGTCGGTGGCAGCAAACGCATTGTGGGCAATGCCGAAGTGCTGTTCCCCTTCCCGGGCATGGGCATGGATAAATCCGTGCGCCTATCCGCCTTCGTGGACGCGGGCATGGTGGCGGGCGACTACGACTCTCTGGGCCGCTACCAGACCCTGTCGCTGGCCGACCTGCGCTATTCCGTCGGCGCCGCCGTCACCTGGTATTCGCCGATGGGCCCGATCAAGGTTTCTTTGGCCAAGGCGATCAACGCCGCCGCCGACGACAAGACGCAATCCTTCCAGTTCCAGCTTGGCAACGTATTCTGATCGAGGTAATTCATGAAACGACTGTTCATTCTGCTGTTCGCCCTCACGCTTTCCCCCCACGCCATCGCCGCCGAGATCAAGATCGGTTTCGTCAACACCGAACGCGTATTCCGTGACTCCCAGCAAGCGCTCAAGGCGCAGAAAAAACTGGAAAAGGAATTCCATGGCCGGGAGCAGGACATCCAGAAAATGGTCAAGCAGGCGCGCGATTTGCAAACCTGGCTGGAAAAGGAAGGCCTGACCCTGTCCGAGTCGGAGCGCGGCAAGAAACAACGCGACCTGGCCAATCTCAGCCGTGATCTTCAGAACAACCAGCGTGCGTTTCGCGAAGACCTCAACCAGCGCCGCAACGAAGAGTTCGCGACGGTTCAGGAGCGCGCCCGCAAAGCCATCATCGAAATCGCCGAGAAAGAAAGATTCGACCTCATCGTCGAGAACGTGGTTTACGCCAGTACGCGGGTAGACATCACGGAGCGGATCCTCAAGGCACTCGACCGCTGACGCCGCCACGCCATGCCCAGCCTGACCCTGGCTGATTTGCAAGCACGTCTGGGCGGCACGGTTCGCGGCGATGCCAGCGTCCCGCTGAACGGCGCGGCATCCCTGGAACAGGCGCGGCCGGGGCAACTGGGGTTTCTCCTCAGCCGCAAATTTCTCGCGGCGGCGCGCGCCTCGGGCGCCAGCGCCTTGATCGTCGCGGAATCCCTGAGCGACACCCTCCCGCAGCCTTGCCTCGCGGTCGCCAATCCCCATGCTTGTTTTGCCCGCGCGCTTCGCTTGCTGTACCCGGAACCGCGACCGGCGCCCGGCATCCATCCCTCCGCCAGCGTGGCCGCTGATTGTGTGATCGATGCGACGGCCCAGATTGGCCCCGGCTGTGTGGTCGAGACCGGCGCCCGGATCGGCGCGCGCAGCGTGCTTGGCCCGAACTGTGTGATCGGCGCCGGCGCCACGCTGGGTGAAGACTGCCGTTTGCATGCCCACGTCACGGTGCAACATGGCTGCGCCATCGGCCACCGGGCCATCCTTCACCCGGGCTGCGTGATCGGTTCGGATGGCTTTGGCCTGGCCTGGGAGGGAAATAGCTGGCTCAAGGTGCCGCAAGTCGGCCGCGCCCTCCTCGGCGACGATGTCGAAGTCGGCGCCAACACAAGCATCGACCGCGGCGCCCTGGACGACACCGTGGTCGAGGATGGCGTCAAGCTCGACAACCTGATTCAGATTGCCCACAACTGCCGCGTCGGCCGCCACACCGCCATCGCCGCTTGTGTCGGGATCGCCGGCAGCACTCGGATCGGGGCTTACTGCCAGATCGGCGGCGCCGCGATGATCATCGGCCATCTGGAAATTGCCGACCGGGTCACGATTTCCGCCGGCAGCTTCGTCGCCAAGAACCTCAAAGAGGCCGGAACCTACACCTCGGTGCAGCCACTCATGCGCCATGCCGACTGGCTGCGCAACGCCGCCCACCTGCGCCACCTCGATGGCCTGGCGCGGCGCATCAAGGAGTTGGAAAACCAAATCGCGGGCATGCCCGCTCCTACACAACAGGAACCGCCATGAGCAATGAAGTCGTAATGGACATTACCCAGATCATGAAGCACCTGCCGCACCGTTATCCTTTCCTGCTGGTGGATCGCGTCCTGGAACTGGTGCCCAACGAACGCATCGTCGCGCTCAAGAACATCACTATGAACGAGCCGCAGTTCACCGGCCATTTCCCGCATCATCCGGTGATGCCAGGCGTGCTGATGATCGAGGCGCTGGCGCAGACCGCCGGCCTGCTTGCCTTCAAGAGCGCGGAAATGCCGGTGGACGAGAACACCGTGATCTATTTCGTCGGCATCGACGGCGCCCGCTTCAAGCGCCCGGTGCAGCCAGGAGACCAGTTGCGCATGGAAGCCAGCATCCTGCGCGTCACCCGCGGCATCTGGAAATTCGCGGCCAAGGCCACGGTGGAGGGCCAGATCGCCTGCGAAGCGGAGCTGATGTGCACCCTGAAACAACTGGACTGAACGGATCGATGATCCACCCCACCGCCCTCGTCCATCCCGGCGCCCGTCTCGGTGCCGCGGTCAGCATCGGCGCTTACTCGATCATCGGTGAACACGTCGAGATCGGTGCCGGCACACGGGTCGGCCCGCACGTGGTGATTACCGGGCACACGCGCCTCGGCGAAGGCAACCGCGTCTTCCAGTTCTGCTCGCTCGGGGAAGAGCCGCAGGACAAGAAATACGCGGGCGAACCCACCTGCCTGGAAATCGGCGACGACAACGTCATCCGCGAGTTCTGCACCTTCAACATCGGCACCGCGCAAGATGTCGGTGCCACCCGCTTAGGCGACCACAACTGGATCATGGCCTATGTGCATATCGCCCATGATTGCCAGGTCGGCCACCACACCGTCTTCGCCAACAACGCCACCCTGGCCGGGCATGTGCACATTGGCGACTACGCCATCCTCGGCGGCTTCACCGGGGTGCACCAGTTCTGCCGGGTGGGCGCCCACGTCATCACCGGCATCGCCTCCGTGGTGCGCCAGGACATTCCCCCCTTCATCACTGTCGCCGGCAACCCTTTGGCGCCGTTCGGCATCAATTCCGAGGGGCTGAAACGGCGCGGTTACTCCGCCGAAGCGCTCGCCGCCCTCAAACGCGCCTACAAGACCCTGTACAAATCCGGCCTATCGCTCGCCGAGGCCCATGCCAGCATCGCGGCCACGGCACAAACGCAGCCGGAACTCGCACCCCTGGCCGCCTTTTTGGCCGAATCCCTGGCCAGCGCCAGTCGCGGCATCATTCGTTAGGCGTCGGGAGTGAGGGGTGAGAATGAGATCGCGATCGTTGCTGGAGAGGCCTCCGGCGATCTGCTCGGCAGCCTGCTGATTCGTTCCCTACAGGCGGCCGGCCTGGATGCCAGGTTCTACGGCATCGCCGGGCCGAAGATGCAGGCGGCGGGTGCCCGTTCGCTGTTTCCCATGGCAGCGCTTTCGGTACGCGGATATGTTGAAGCGCTGGGCAGCCTGTGGAAGATTCTCGGTATCCGTCGCCGCCTGAAGAAACAATTGCTGGCTCAGCCGCCGCGCCTGTTTATCGGTGTCGATGCGCCCGACTTCAACCTGGCGCTGGAAACCCGGCTCAAGTACCGCGGCATCGCCACCCTGCATTTCATCAGCCCGTCGATCTGGGCCTGGCGGCCCAAACGCATCCGCAAGATCGCCCGCGCCGCTTCCCACGTCCTGCTGGTTTTCCCCTTCGAGGAGGCGATCTACCAACAGGCCGGCATTCCCGCCACCTATGTCGGCCATCCGCTCGCGCACGCCTTGCCGGAGCCTGACGCCCAAGCCGCGCGCGAACGTCTCGGCCTCGATCCAGACGCCGAATACGTGGCGCTGTTGCCGGGCAGCCGGCCCGGCGAGTTGCAGGCACTGGGCCGGCGCTATGTCGAAGCGGCCAAGCGCATCGCGCGGGCCAGGCCACAGACCCGCTTCCTGATTCCCCTGGTGACACGGGAAACCCGCCAGGCCTTCGATCGCATCCTGTATGAAGCCGAAGCGCGGAGCCTGCCGCTGCGTATCCTGTTCGGCCATGCCCACGACGCCCTGCAGGCGGCCGATGCGGCGCTGATTGCCTCCGGCACGGCGACCCTGGAAGCCCTGCTGCTGGACTGCCCGCACGTCATCAGCTATCGCGTGCCCTGGTTGACCTGGCAGATCATGAAACGGCAGGCGCTGCTACCCTGGATCGGTCTGCCGAACATCCTGGCGGGACGCGCCGTGGTGCCAGAAATCCTGCAAGACCAGGCCACACCCGAAGCGCTGGCGCGGGCCATTCAGGAACTGCTTACGAACAAAGCGGCGCGCGACGCCCAGATCGAGGAATTCCGCCTCCAGCGCGCCCGCCTCAAACGCGACACGCCTCGGCTCATCGCCGAAGCCATCCGGCCGTTCCTGGCATGAACCGCACTTGTGGTGTTGACGAGGCCGGGCGCGGCCCGCTGGCGGGGCCGGTCTGTGCTGGCGCGGTCATCCTCGACCCGGCACGGCCCATCGCCGGCCTGAAGGATTCGAAGCAGCTCAGCGCGGCGCGGCGCGAGCAATTGGCCGTGGCGATCAAGGCCAACGCCCTGGCCTGGGCCGTGGCCTATGCCAGCGCGGAGGAAATCGACCGCATCAACATCCTGCAAGCCACCCTGCTGGCCATGCGGCGCGCCGTGCTGGCGTTGAATCCAGCCGCGACGGACGCCCTTATCGACGGCAACCGCTGCCCCGATCTGCCGATTCCCGTGCGCGCCATCGTCAAGGGCGATGCCCTGGAACCCTGCATCTCGGCCGCCTCGATTCTGGCAAAAACAGAAAGAGATAAAGTTATGCGCGCGCTGGCCGATAAATACCCGGCATACGGTTTCGAACGCCACGCCGGCTATCCCACCGCGGCCCATCTTGCCGCTCTGGAAATACATGGCCCCAGCGCCGCGCATCGAAAAACATTCGGCCCGGTAACCAGAATTCTGCAAAGAGAAACTGACTTGAAAAGGAGAACCTGACCGTGTTCATCATCATTGGTTATGTCGTGGTCCTGGGCAGCATCTTCGGCGGCTACGCGCTGGCCGGAGGCCACCTGGGCGGTTTGTGGCAACCACTGGAAGCGGTGATGATCGCCGGCGGCGCGATCGGCGCCTTCGTCGCCGCCAACTCCCTGCACGCCACCAAGCACACGGTGAGCGCCCTGGGCGCCTGCTTCAAGGGGTCGGCGTTCTCCAAGGCCTATTACATGGAAGTGCTGGGCCTGTTATTCGAATTGCTTGCCAAAGTGCGCAAGGAAGGCCTGATGTCGCTGGAAGGCGACGTCGAGGAACCCGAGAAAAGCACAATTTTCAGCAAGTACCCCGGCATCCTTGGCGACCACCATCTGGTGGAATTCATCACCGACTATCTGCGCATGATGGTGGGCGGCAACCTCAATGCGATGGAAATCGAAACCCTGATGGACAACGAGATCGAAACCCATCACCACGAAGCCATGCACCCCTCGCACGCGGTGGCCAAACTGGCGGATGCGACCCCCGCATTCGGCATTGTCGCGGCGGTGATGGGGGTGGTGCACACCATGGAATCCCTGAATCTGCCCCCCTCGGAACTGGGCGTGCTGATCGGCCACGCGCTGGTCGGCACCTTCCTGGGTATTCTGATTTCCTATGGCTTCTTCGCGCCGCTGGTTTCGGTGCTGGAATCCAAGGCGACCGAAGCCGGCAAGGTCTACCAGGTGGTCAAGGTCGTCCTCCTCGCCTCCCTCAACGGCTTCGCCCCGCAAACCTGCGTGGAATTCGGCCGCAAGGTACTGTTCTCCACGGAACGCCCGAACTTCCGCGAGATGGAAGAGGACATCAAGGCGCGGAAAGGCAAGTGAGCGGGTAAGCGGAGACAACCATGGCTGATGACACCCAACGCCCGATCATCATCAAGCGCATCAAGAAGGTCAGCGGCGGCGGCCACAGCGGCGGCGCCTGGAAGATCGCCTATGCCGACTTCGTGACCGCGATGATGGCTTTCTTCCTGCTCATGTGGCTCCTCGGCTCGACCACCAAAGCGCAGTTGGAAGGCATCGCGCAGTACTTCAAGACACCGCTGAAAATCGCTTTGGCCGGCGGCGAAGGCTCTGGCGATTCTTCCAGCGTGATCAAGGGCGGCGGCACCGATCTCACCCGCCGCGTCGGCCAGGTCAAGGCAGGTGAGGTCGCAAGCAAAAAGACCATCAACCTAGAAGCCAACCGCGCCGAACAACTGAAACAAGAGGCGGCGCGCCTGGCAAACCTCAAGGCCACCCTGGAAAAAGCTATCGCCAGCAATCCCAAGATGTCTCAGTTCAAAAAGCAGTTGAAGATTGACATCACCAGCGAAGGCCTGCGCATCCAGATTGTCGATGACAAGAACCGCCCCATGTTCGATTCCGGTGGTGCCGTGATGAAACCTTACACACGCGACATCCTGCGCGAAATCGGCAAAACCCTGAACGCGGTACCCAACCGCATCAGCCTGTCCGGGCACACCGACGCCATCGCCTATACCGGCGGCGAACGTGGCTACAGCAACTGGGAGCTCTCCGCCGATCGCGCCAATGCCTCGCGCCGCGAACTGGTAGCGGGCGGCCTGGAAGACGGCAAGGTATTGCGTGTGGTCGGCTTGGGCTCCGCCATCCCATTCGACAAGGAAGACCCGAACGCCGCGGTCAACCGCCGCATTTCCATCATCGTCATGAACAAGCAAGCGGAGGAAGCCATCACCCGAGAGTCGCGCCAGGTCGAGGCGGGAACAGCGGCGGAGGTCGCCGAACAACTGCATGCCAAACACTGACAGCCTCCCCTGGTTGCAACGTCTGCCACCCGCGCTGCTCGCCCTCGGCGCGCAGATCATGGCGTTGCTCGCGGTGGCTACGGCGGCCATCGTCCTGCGGGAAAGCGCCGGCCTGCCACTGCCAGCCTGGATCGCCCTGGCTGGACTGGCTGCCGCGCTGGTGAGCCGCTGGCTGGCGCTTCCAGGGTGGTGGCAACTCATTAACCTCACCTTCGTCCCCTTGCTCTGGCTCACCTTGCAAAGCGCGATCGACCCGGTCTGGTTTCTTGCTGGATTCGCGCTGCTCGCCGTTACCTCGCTGGGGGCCATCCGCGGCCGAGTGCCGCTCTACCTCTCCAGCCCGCGCGCCGCCACGGCGCTGGCCGCGCGCCTGCCCAAGCACGCGCATCTACTGGACCTGGGCTGCGGCCTGGGTGGCCCCCTGGCCCGGCTCAGTACCCTGCGGCCGGATGCCCGCCTGGATGGCGTTGAAGCGGCCCCCCTCAACTGGCTGATCGCTCGCCTGCGCCTGTCGGGAAGAGCGCGAATCCGTCTCGGCAATCTCTGGGATACGGACCTGTCCGGCCATGACCTGGTCTATGCCTACCTTTCCCCCGCCGCCATGCCACGCTTATGGCAAAAGGCGAGCAGCGAAATGCGCCCCGGCAGCCAGCTCATCAGCAACACCTTCGCCATCCCTGGCGTCGCTCCAGACGAGGTGGTCGAACTCAACGACCTTTCCCATGCACGGCTCCTGATCTGGAGGATGCGATGATCCTTGCGGAATGGTTAGAACGACTCTCGCCCGGCCCCCTGCCGGTGTTCGCGCATACCAAACAGATCCTGTCGCAACAGCGGCGCCGCGCCGAGTCGATCTCCGCGCGCGAAGTCGCCCAGACCATTCTCACCGACCCGCTTGCCACCCTCGAACTGATTCATGCCACGAATCAGCGCGGTGGCCGCCTGGGGAGCGAGGTCACCACGGCGGAAAGCGCCCTCATGATGGTGGGCCTGGGCCGCTATCTGGATGAAGCGCGCAACCTCCCCGTGCTGGAAGAAAGCCCGTTTGCCCGCGATGCCAAGCGCATGGCCGCGCTGTATGTCCTGCTGCGCCGCGTCCACCATGCCGCCTGGCAGGCGCGCGATTTCGCCGTGCTACACAGCGATGTGCGCGCCGAAGAAGTGCAGGTCGCGGCGCTGCTGCAGGCCATCCCGGAGTTTCTCCTGCTCCTGCGCGCCCCCGCGGAAGCGCTACGCCTGGCCCGGCTCAAATGCCGTATGCCCAGAGAAGAGGCCGAGCAGCAGGCGCTGGGTGGCATCAGCCTCTACCAACTGCGGCTGCCATTGTTGGAAAGCTGGAAAATTCCAGAACCCAGCCGCGAACTACTCGACCCCCGCCTGGCCGAGAAACCGCGCCAGACCATCCTGACAGCCTGTTTCGACATCGCCGAACGAGCCCAGCGAGGTTGGTGGGATGAAGCCCTGCTCGGCGATTACATCGCCCTGGCCGGCATCGAGAACATCCCCATTGAAAGCGTGATCGCCACGGTTCACGCCAACGCCATGCGTGCCGAGCACGCCGCCGACTGGATCGCCGCTCCCGGCGCCGGGGTCTGGATGCCCATGCTGCCCGGCCCGTGGCCGCTGGAAGTCGACACGGAGGAAACCGCTCCCGCCCAGGCCAAGCCTGCGGCGCAAGCGGCCCCGGAAGAGACTCACGAAATCTGTCCGATGCCGGACAAGCAGGCACTACGTGAAGCCCTGCAAGGCATCGAAGGCCACCTGGATGGCTCGTTCAACCTCAACCAGATGTCCGCGCTCATCCTGAAAGGGCTGCATAGCGGCCTCGGTTTGACCCGTATTCTTTTCGCAATGGCCACCCCGGATGGACGCCAGGTGAAATCCCGCTTCACCCTCGGCATTGCGGCGGAAAGCCCGCTGCGCCACTTCGCCTTCAACCTGGAAGCGCGTGATCTGTTCGGACAGATCATGGGCAAGATGCAGGGCGTGTGGATGAACGAGGGCAACCGCGAAAAACTCTGGCCCATGGTTCACCCCACGCTCCAGAAAATGATCGGCGCCGGCGACTTCTATGCCATGAGCCTGTTCGCCAATGGCAAGGCGATCGGCCTCATCTACGCCGACCGCGGGCACGGTGAATGCGGCCTCGACCAGCACACCTATACCGACTTCAAGATGCTCTGCCTGCAGGCGGCGCGCGGCCTGGGCAAACTCAAGTTGTAACTGCCCCGCGCTAAATAGAGCATCTTCACCTACTCGGCACGCGCCAGCTTGTTTCAGGCAGGCCACCCACGCAGATAAATATGTAGTAACATTTTCATTTATGAAATGGTTACTACTTGTTTTGTCTCTACCCAC
>PFJX01000104.1 GCA_002784045.1 Hydrogenophilales bacterium CG_4_10_14_3_um_filter_63_21 | reverse complement strand
GTCGCGCCTTGCCAGGCAGCCCGAAAACCGCACACTTGGGCGCGTCCAACTGAGCTTTCTAGGTTGAACGGCGGATTGGCCATGACAAAGTCGAATTTCCCGGCGCTCTGGTGCGGGTCTTCGTAGTAGGTGTTGGACTGGCGGATGTCGCCGGAGAGGCCATGCACGGCGAGGTTCATCTTGGCCAGCTTGACCGTGGCTTCGTCCTTTTCGGTGCCGAACACGGTGAGTTCGTCCACCGCGCGTTTGCGGTGGTTTTTCACGAAGCCGGCGCTGTGCACGAACATGCCGCCGGAGCCGCAGGCGGGGTCGAAGATGCGGCCGTGGAAGGGTTCGATGATTTCGACGATGAGCTTGACGATGCTGGTGGGGGTGTAGAACACGCCGCCCTTCTGGCCTTCCTTGAGGGCGAAGTTGCCGAGGAAGTATTCGTAGACCTGGCCGAAGGCGTCGCCCTCGATTTCCACCGGTGCCAGCAGGCGCAGCAGTTCCACCAGTACCCAGTTTTCGATGCGGGTGTAGGCGCGCGGCAGCACGCCCTTGAGGTCTTCGTTCTCGGCTTCGATGGCGCTCATCGCGTCGTTGAGTGCGCGCCCCAGGTTGTCGGCTTCGGCCAGCATGAGCAGGCTGGAGAGGCGCGCCTTCTCGGGCAAATACAGCACACCTTCGGCCTGGTAGTCGTATTTCTCGATGTCTTCTACTGCCGTACCCCATGCCTGGTATTGCTCCTGCACTTCGTGGAAGCGGGAGTCGGCGTAGCGCAGGAAGATCAGCCCGAGCACCGGCGTGGAGAATTCGGAAGGCTTCAGCCCGGTGTTGGCCCAGAGCTTGTCGGCGGCGGCCCAGAGGCGGTTTTCAGTGGTGATGAGGTCGGTGGCCATCTTGCTATGGGTGGCTGTCCATTGCCCCGCCCTGGCGCAGTCGCTCCTTGGCCAGATTCCAATCCACAAACACCGCTTCACCGTTGGCAACCGCCATTTCAGTCTCGCGTAGGGCATCCGCGTGCCAGGCGGGCGATTCGACCCCCTCCGGGCGATGTGAAAGTTCGTCCCAGAACTGTTCGATAAGGCGCAGCTTTTCGATGCGGGAGAGGCTTTCAGTGGCAATCAGCATGGTTTCTTCCTTCGGCGGCCACGACGGCGCGCCGATTCTACCCGTACCGGCCCGCTGCCCCGTCCCTCCAACAACCGCCACTTAGCGCATAGCGCTTTCAGTTAAAATCCGCGCCCATTCTTCGTCGGGAGGCACCTTGGGGTGCCTCGAATTTTTTCATGCGCAACATCCGCAACTTTTCCATCATCGCCCATATTGACCACGGTAAATCCACGCTCGCCGATCGCCTCATCCAGACCTGCGGTGGCTTGGCTGGCCGCGAGATGGAGGCGCAGGTGCTGGATTCGATGGACCTGGAACGGGAGCGCGGCATCACCATCAAGGCGCAGACCGCCGCCCTGCTCTACCAGGCGAAGGACGGCCAGGAATACCAGCTCAACCTGATCGACACCCCTGGCCACGTCGACTTTTCCTACGAGGTCTCCCGCTCGCTGTCGGCCTGCGAAGGCGCGCTGCTGGTGGTGGACGCTTCCCAGGGGGTGGAAGCGCAGACCGTGGCGAACTGCTACACGGCCACCGAACTGGGAGTGGAAGTGTTTCCGGTGCTGAACAAGATCGACCTGCCTTCCGCCGATCCGGAGCGGGTGATCCAGGAAATCGAGGACATCGTCGGCATTCCCGCCGACCACGCGGTGCGCTGCTCGGCCAAGACCGGGCTGGGCATCGAGGACGTGCTGGAAGCCGTCGTCAAATACATCCCACCGCCCAGCGGCGACGAAGCCGCGCCGTTGAAGGCGCTGATCATCGACTCCTGGTTCGACAACTATGTCGGCGTGGTGATGCTGGTGCGGGTGGTGGACGGGGTGTTGAAGCAGAAAGACAAGATTCGCCTGATGGCCACCGGCGCCGATTACCTGGCCGAGAGCGTCGGCGTGTTCACGCCCAAGGCGCTGCCACGCGCCCAGCTTGCCGCCGGGGAGGTGGGCTTCATCACCGCCGGCATCAAGGATCTGAAACATGCCAAGGTGGGCGATACCATCACGCTGGCGACCCGACCCGCCAGCGAGGCGCTGCCCGGTTTCAAGGAAATCAAGCCACAGGTGTTCGCCGGCCTGTATCCGGTGGAGTCGCACGAATACGACAGCCTGCGCGATGCGCTGACCAAGTTGCAGTTGAACGACGCGGCGCTGCGCTTCGAGCCGGAAACCTCACAGGCGCTGGGCTTCGGCTTCCGCTGTGGCTTCCTCGGCCTGCTGCACATGGACATCGTGCAGGAGCGCCTGGAACGCGAGTACGACCAGAGCCTGATTACCACCGCGCCGTCGGTGGAATATCAGGTGGTGATGAAGGACGGCAGCATCATTGAAGTGGAAAACCCCTCGCGCCTGCCCGACTTGTCCAAGGTCGAGGAGATCCGCGAGCCGATCATCACCGCCACCATCCTGGTGCCGGAGGAGTTCCTGGGCAACGTGATGACCCTGTGCAACCTGAAACGTGGCGCCCAGGTGGACATGAAATACCTGGGCCGCCAGGTGATGATCAAGTACGACATCCCGCTCAGCGAAGTGGTGCTCGACTTCTTCGACCGCCTGAAATCGACCTCGCGCGGTTATGCCTCGCTGGATTACGAATTCAAGGAATTCCGCGCCGACGACCTGATCAAATTGGACGTGCTGGTCAACGGCGAAAAAGTCGACGCCCTTGCCCTGATCGTGCACCGTTCCAGCTCGCAATACCGCGGCCGCGAACTGGTCGCGAAAATGCGCGAACTGATCCCGCGGCAGATGTTCGATGTGGCCGTGCAAGCCGCCATCGGCGCCCACATCATCGCCCGCGAAACCGTGAAGGCGCTACGCAAGAACGTGCTCGCCAAGTGCTACGGCGGCGACATCACCCGCAAGAAGAAGTTGCTGGAGAAGCAGAAAGAAGGCAAGAAGCGGATGAAGCAGGTGGGCAACGTCGAGATCCCCCAGGAAGCGTTCCTGGCCATTCTGCAAGTTGGAGAAAAATAAGTGAACTTTGCCTTGATCCTGTTTTCCGCCCTGGCCATCACCGGGACCATCTGGCTGCTGGACCATCTGTTTCTGGCCAAGCGCCGCGCCGCCGAAGCCAAGCTGCCGCTCCTGGTCGAATACTCGAAGAGCTTCTTCCCGGTCATTCTCATCGTGTTCCTGCTGCGTTCCTTCCTGGTGGAGCCGTTCAAGATTCCCTCCGGGTCGATGCTGCCGACCTTGCTGGTCGGCGATTTCATCCTGGTGAACAAGTACCAGTACGGCATTCGCCTGCCGGTGCTCAACAAGAAGATGGTGCAACTGGGCGATCCGCAACCCGGCGACGTGATGGTGTTCCGCTATCCGCGCGACCCGTCGCTGGATTACATCAAGCGGGTGGTGGGTACCCCCGGCGATCGGGTGGAGTACCGCGACAAGCGCTTGATCATCAACGGCAAACCAGCCGACATGGCGCCGAATGGCCAATATGAGTACACCGCCAGCGGCTTCAACATCGTCCAGGGCGATACCTGGCGCGAGCAACTGGGCGCCCATAACCACATCGCCATGACCCAACGCGACATGCCGCCGGTAATGGTGCATCAGGTGGAAGGCGATTTCCCATTCCGCGACCATTGCAGTTACAGCGAAACCGGCTTCAAGTGTGTGGTGCCGGCCGGGTATTACTTCATGATGGGGGACAACCGCGATGCCTCCAACGATTCCCGCTACTGGGGTTTTGTGCCGGACGCCAACATCGTCGGCCGCGCCTTTTTTATCTGGTGGAACTTTGATGATTTCCTGAACTCGTTGAAGTCGTTCACGAAACCGGCACGCATCGGCCACCGCATCGAGTGAGATCAGTGAGGTCAATATGAAACGGCAAACCGGCGTCACCCTGGGCGGCTTGATCTTCTTTCTGCTGCTGTTGAGTCTGGCGGTCTATACCGCCTTTCGCATCCTGCCCGCCTACATGGATTACTGGGTGGTCGGCAGAACCCTGAGTAACCTGGCGGCGCAGCCCGACATTCAGGGCAGCAGCGATGAAAGCATCCGCGCGCAGTTTGCCAAACAACTCAATTTCAACAATGTCACCCTGGTCAGTCCCTCCGACCTGCTGATCGAACACATTCCCGGCGGAGTGCGGCTGTCCAGCGCCATTTCAGCCAAGCGCCCGTTCTTCGGGCCGGTGAGTCTGTGCCTGGATTTCCAGGCCGAAGCCAGTACCGGCGCGGGCCACTGATCCCGGTTTCGCGAGCCATGTCAGCCGCCCGCAAATCTTTGGAGATCCGTCTCGGCCACACCTGGCGCGAACGCCCTCTGCTGACCCAGGCGTTGACCCATCGCAGCCATGGTGCCAGCAACAACGAGCGCCTGGAGTATCTCGGCGACGGCATCCTCAACTGCGTGGTCGGGCTGATGCTCTATCAACGCTTTCCCGAGATGCCGGAAGGCCGTCTATCACGCCTGCGCGCCAACCTGGTCAATCAGGATGCCTTGCACGAAATCGCGCGCGACCTCGACTTGGGGAGCTATCTCCGCCTGGGCGAGGGCGAATTGAAAAGCGGCGGCGCCAGCCGCCCCTCCATCCTCGCTGATGCGCTGGAGTCCCTGTTTGGCGCGGCCTTTCTCGATGGCGGCTTTGAAACCGCGCGGGCGATGATCGAGCGTCTGTTCAACGAACGCATCTGCGCGATCAATCCCCTGGTGCAGGGCAAGGATGCCAAGACCCGCTTGCAGGAATGGCTGCAATCGCGGCATCACGGCCTGCCGCGCTACACCCTGGTCGACACCAGCGGCCAGGCCCATGCGCAGACTTTCCACGTGGAATGCCAGATCGCCGCATTGAAGATCACCACGCTGGGACAGGGTTGCAACCGCAAGACCGCGGAACAGGTGGCGGCGGAAGTGGCGCTGGCGCTTGTCGAGGGGCGAGGGGCAAGGGGCAAGGGGCAAGAATCTTGAACCTTGCCTCGCATCCTTTTAGAACCGGCGTCATCGCCGTCATCGGCCGCCCCAATGTCGGCAAGTCCACCCTGGTCAACGCCCTGGTCGGGGCCAAGGTCAGCATTGTCTCCAGCAAGCCGCAGACCACGCGCCATCGCATTCTCGGGGTGCGCACCGAAGCCGACGCGCAGTTCATCTTCGCCGACACCCCCGGTTTCCAGACCCAGTACAAGAGCGCCCTCAACACCGCGATGAACCGCTCGGTGACGCAAGCGCTGGCGGAAGTGGACGTGGTGGTGTGGCTGGTGGAGGCACGCAAGTTCATGCCCGCCGATCAGCGCATCCTGCCGCTGCTGCCCAAGGGTAAAAACAATGGCAAACCAGTGATCCTGGTGGTCAACAAGATCGACACGGTGGCGGACAAGGCCACGCTGTTCCCCTATCTGGCAATGCTGTCGCAGCAGTACAAGTTCGCCGAAATCGTGCCCCTGAGCGCCGAGAAGCCCAAGGACGCCGAGCGCCTGCCCGCCATCCTCAAGCCCTACCTGCCGGAGGGCGAGCCCTGGTTCGCCGAGGACGACATCACCGACCGCAGTTCCCGCTTCCTCGCCGCCGAGATCGTGCGCGAGAAAGTGTTCCGCCTGACCGGCGACGAAATTCCCTACGCGGTAGCGGTGACCATCGAAGAGTTCAGCGAGGAGCCGAAGCTGTTTCGCATCGGCGCCGTGATCTGGGTGGACCGCGACGCGCACAAGCCGATCCTGCTCGGGCGCGGCGGCGAGCACATCAAGCGCATTGCCACCGAGTCACGCCAGGACATGGAAAAGCTGTTCGACCGCAAGATATTCCTTACCCTGTGGGTGAAGGTAAAAGGCGGCTGGGCGGACGATGCCAGACTGATCAAACAATTCGGGTATGAGTGAGCCAGCCACGCACATGGGCGGACTGTGCGACCGGCGCCCGTACGTAGCGCCGGCATCCTGCCGGCTTTGTTCTTCTGATCCGGCCCACGAGCCGGCAGGGATGCCGGCGCTACAGGATGGCGCGGCGCTGGCATGAGTGAGCGCATCGACGGCGACCCGGCCTTCGTCCTGCATACCCGCCCCTGGCGCGAAACCAGCCTGATCGTTGACATCTTTTCCCGCCATCACGGCCGCCTCGGCCTGGTGGCGCGCGGCGCGCGGCGCGCCGGGGCGGCGCTGAAAACACGCCTGATCCCGTTCCAGCCGCTCACCCTGTCCTGGTTCGGCAAGAGCCAGTTGCGCACCCTGCACGCGGCGGAGTGGCAAGGCGGCGGCCTGATGTTGCGTGGCCATGCCCTGATGTGCGGCTTCTACCTCAACGAACTATTGCTGCGCCTGCTGCCGGAAAGCGACGCCCACGAGGTGCTGTTCGACCACTACACCCTGGCGCTCGCGAACCTGAATGCCCGCCCGGAAGTTGAGCCGGTATTGCGCCAGTTCGAACTCGATCTGCTCTCCGAACTGGGCTATGCGCAATCGCTTGGCCAGCTAGCTGGTGGTGGCGAACTCGACCCCGAGGCGCGCTACGGCTACGAGATTGAAAAAGGCGTCACTCCCGCCAGCCGAGGCGCCCTATACAGTGGCCGCACCCTCCTGGCCCTGGCGGCGGGCGACTTCAGCCAGTCCGTGACGCTAGCCGAAGGTAAAATCCTGATGCGCACCCTGCTTGCCCATTACCTGGGCGACAAACCCCTCGCCACCCGGCAACTCCTCATCGACCTGCAAAAACTATGATCCGCCTCGGCGTCAACATCGACCACATCGCCACCCTGCGCCAGCAGCGGGGCACCCGTTATCCCAGCCCGGTCCAGGCCGCCCTCCTGGCGGAATCCGCCGGCGCCGACCTGATCACCCTGCACCTGCGCGAAGACCGCCGCCACATCCAGGACGCCGATGTGCATATCCTGCGCGGCCTCCTGCAAACCCGGATGAACCTGGAAATGGCGATCACCGACGAAATGCTCGCCATCGCCGTCCAGGTGCGCCCACACGACGCCTGTCTGGTGCCGGAACGGCGGCAGGAACTGACCACCGAGGGCGGCCTTGACGTCGCCGGCCAGTTCGAGCAGGTCAAACATGCCTGCCGCACCCTGGCTGCGGCCGGCGTGCGCGTCTCCCTGTTCATCGACGCCGAGGATCGGCAACTGCAAGCGGCCGTCGAGGCTGGCGCGCCGGTAGTGGAACTCCATACCGGCCGCTTTGCCGATGCCGAAAGCGAAACCGAAGCCGCGCACGAGCTGGAACGCCTCCGCGCGGCGGTGGCGGCCGGCGATGCCCTGGGCCTCTCCGTCAACGCCGGCCACGGCCTGCACTACCACAACGTCCAGGCGGTCGCCGCCCTGCCCGGCATCGAAGAACTCAACATCGGCCACGCCATCGTCGCCCAGGCGCTGTTCGTGGGCTGGGAAAACGCGGTGCGGGAGATGAAACGATTGATGCTGGAGGCGAGGTCGTAGTGGCGTAGGTCGGGCGGGATGGCGACGCCGCACGCGCGAACCGTGCCACGCTCCCCGAATTCTGCCCGGAACCGTCGGCAGGCCTTGCCATCGGCTTCGCGCGGGCTGCAGCCGGGCTACGGTATGGTGCCATTACCAATGAGCGAGGGATCAGGATGTCTGAACGTAGAGCAGTTTGCGGTTCAGTGGCTGTATGAATTCCCAAGTTCTGTTCCACAGCCTGTGGTACGCGGTTGAGTCGTTCCGCCAGCCGCACGCCACAATGCTTGCGATAACCTCAACGCACCAGATTCGATAGCGGAACGTTGGCGGCGTTTCGATCTACCAGGTTCAGGTTTCCGATCAGGCAGGATAGCTCGCTGTCCAGTCGAGTCAGTGCATCCGACGGCATTTTCTCCAACGCATCGACTATCAGCCCGGTCAGCGGGCGCGGCGCGCGCGCGAGGATATCTCTACCTGCTTCAGTCAAGCGTAGCCGCACCACGCGCCGGTCTTCCTCACTCCGAATTCGTTCCACCAGCCCGGCACGAGCCAATTTATCGAGCAGATTACTGGCGGTGGAAACGTGTACCGACAGCGCCTGACTGAGTTGTGAAACGGTGATGTCCGGTGCGTCGGCAATGCTCGCCAGCACCCAGACCTGTGCGCCACTGATGCCGCAAGCAGCCTCCAGCGCCTGGGAATGTTGACGCACGGCACCAATGATGATGCGGAATTTTTGTAGGGTTTCGAGTACCAACGGGTTGGTCATGCAACGGGTCCGGTGAAATCTGAAGGAATGGCAGGGCGATTCGGAAACATCGTAATGGGTATCCGCGATTCGCAGAAACGATAATATGATATTATGCAAAACAATTTTGCAATATAAAACTTGTTGGAATAACGTTGTTCTGGTGAATGCGTTTTTTCATGCTCGATTACTACCAAGGAGGAAAGCCATGACGACTTATCGCTACATCATTTTGTTTGTCGCGCTGGGACTGTTGAGCGCCTGTGGGGAAAGCGAGCAGGAACCGGCCGCGACGGTGCCGGAGGGCGTCCTCGAAGACTCGCTTTCGGCCGAAACACCGGCGCCTGCTGTTGCAACAGAGGACGCGCAAAGCGTCGGTGGTGTCGATGCCGCGGCTTTCTATGCCAGCCGTTGCGCGAGTTGCCATGGCAAGAATCGTGAAGGTGTGTTCGGCAACCCGAGCCTTGTCGCGCTGACCCAAGCGGACATTCAAATCAAACTGGAGATCTATCGATCTGGCGGCAGCGTGGGGCCGAAGTCGGCGGTCATGACGCCCATGGTCCGCAATCTGAGCGATGCCGATATCGAAGCGCTCGCCGCGCATCTGGGGTCTTGAGCGGCGATTTAGACGGCATGGCTCTTCAATCCCACATTAATCACGCCCAATCGGCAAGGTCCCCGCTCGGTATCCTGTTATTCGGTGAATTGCTGGCGGACTGTTTTCCTGAACAGGAGGTCATCGGCGGCGCGCCTTTCAATGTCGCCCGCCACCTGCTTGGCTTGGGACGCCATGCCGGGCTTGATCCGGTGCTGGTGACGCGCATCGGAAAGGATGAGCGTGGCACACGTCTGCTGGAGGCTGTTCAGGCAGCCGGATTGGCGATCGAAGGCGTGCAGCAAGATTTGCTGCGGCCGAGTGGACAGGTTCGCATCACGCTGGATGCAAAAACCGGTGGGCATGGCTTCGACATTGCGCCCGACCAGGCCTGGGATTTCATTCATGCCGACATGGCGCGCTTGATCGGCCTGTTGTGCCGGCCGCAGTGGATTTATTTCGGCACACTGGCGCAGCGGGGCGCATCCCGTAGAGCGTTACGCGAGTTGTTGCAGGCTACCCAGGCGCTTGGCTTTCTCGACCTCAATCTGCGCGACCCCTGGGTGCGCAAGGAGGTGCTGCGCTGGTCGCTGGGCAAGGCTGAAGTCGTCAAGCTGAATGAAGAGGAACTGCGCCGCATCACCCCTATGCTGGGGCTGACCGCCGCCACGCCGAGAGAATTGGGTGAGTGGCTGATCAGCACTTTCGGCCTGCGCCAGCTATTGGTCACGGAAGGTGATAAAGGCGCTTGGCTGCTGGATGCGGACAATCATTTGTTCCGGACCCAAACGCTGGGCGCGCCCATCAAAGTGGTGGATAGCGTCGGCGCCGGGGATGCGTTCTCCGCCGTTTTTCTGCTCGGCCAATTGCTGGAATGGCCAATCGAACAGACGCTGGATAGAGCGCATCGATTCGCGGGTGAAATTTGCCGACTGCGTGGCGCAATACCGGAAAACGATGATTTCTACCTTCCTTTCATCGCGGAATGGCAACTTGAAGGGGAGAAAATCAGATGAATCCACTCAACATCCTGCTGCTCAGTGTGCATGGCCTGATTCGCGGCCATGATCTGGAACTCGGCCGAGACGCCGATACCGGCGGCCAGACCCTTTATGTGGTGGAGCTGGCGCGGGCGTTGGCGGAACTGCCTGAAGTTGCGCGGGTGGATTTGATGACCCGGCGCGTGGCGGACCCGCAAGTCTCCAGCGACTACGCCGTGCCGATCGAACAACTCGGCCCCAAGGCGCGCATCGTGCGCATCGATGCCGGCCCGGAGGGCTACATCCGCAAGGAAGAGCTCTGGGATCATCTGGATTCCTTCGCCGACAACGCGCTGGCCTTCCTGCGCGCCGAAAAACTGAACCCGGACATCGTGCACAGCCATTACGCCGATGCCGGTTACGTCGGCGTGCGTCTGGCCAATCTGCTCGGCGTGCCGCTGGTGCATACCGGCCATTCGCTGGGCCGGGTCAAGCGTCGCCGCTTGATCGCTTCCGGCCTGAAGCGTGACGCGATCGAAACCCGCTATCACATGGCGCGGCGCATCGAGGCGGAAGAACTCACGTTAGGCTCGGCGTCGCTGGTGATTGCCTCGACCGGCAACGAGATCGAGGAACAGTACGGCCTGTACGATCACTATCAACCCGAACAGATGCGGGTGATCCCGCCGGGCACCGATCTGAAGCGCTTCATGCCGCCGGATGGCCACGAACAGCGCGCCCCCATTGCCGCCGATCTGGCCCGTTTTCTCAACGATCCCGCCAAACCAATGATACTGGCGTTGTCACGTCCGGATGAGCGCAAGAACATCGCCACGCTGGTGCAGGCCTATGGCGAGTCTGCGGAACTTCAGTCGCTGGCCAACCTGATCGTGGTGGCCGGCAATCGCGACGACATCCGCGATCTGGACAGCGGCGCGCAGACCGTGCTGGGCGACCTGTTGCTGGACATCGACCGCTACGATCTGTACGGCAAGGTGGCCTACCCTAAACATCACCGGCGCGAGGAAGTGCCTGAGATGTATCGTTTGGCGGCGGCGTCCGGTGGTGTTTTCGTCAATCCGGCCTTGACCGAGCCGTTCGGGCTGACGTTGATCGAGGCGGCGGCCAGCGGCCTGCCGATTGTCGCCACTTCCGACGGCGGGCCGCGCGACATCATCGGCAACTGCCATAACGGCTACCTGATCGACCCGCTCAGCGCCGAGGACATCACCACGGCGCTGTTGGAAACGCTCAACGACCCGGAGCAGTGGACCGCGCTGGCGCGCGCCGGACTGCAAGGCGTGCAGCGGCATTACGCCTGGCGGGCGCATGCGGAATCCTATCTGGCGGCGGTGAAGCCGCTGCTCGAACAGGACAGCCCGGCGCGCATCCCGCCGCCCAGACGTTCCATGCTGTACCACGATCGGGCAATCTTCACCGACCTGGACCAGAATCTGCTCGGCGATCCAGAGTCGTTGGCGGAATTCATCAAGGAAGTACGCTCGCGCCGCAAATGCGCCAGCTTCGGCATCGCCACCGGACGCTCGCTGGAATCGGCGCTGAAGGTGATGCGCCGCCACGCCATTCCGATGCCGGATGTGCTGATCACCAGCCTCGGCTCGGCGATCCACTTCGCCCCGGAATACGCGGTCGACCAGGCCTGGTCGCGCCATATCGACCATCTCTGGACGCCGATGCGGGTGCGCGCGATCCTCGACGAGCTGCCCGGCCTGCAACGCCAGCCCAAGGCGGAACAGGGCCGGTTCAAGATCAGCTATTACATCGACCCCGGCATCGCGCCGTCGCTGGAGGAAATCAACCGCCTGCTGCATCAGGCCGACCAGACCGTCAACGTCACGCTGTCATTCGGCCAATACCTCGACGTGTTGCCGATCCGCGCATCCAAGGGCTTCGCGGTGCGCTGGTTTGCCGATCAGTGGGGCGTGCCGCTGGAACAGATATTGGTTGCCGGCGGCTCAGGTTCCGACGAGGACATGATGCGCGGCAACACCCTGGCGGTGGTGGTGGCCAACCGCCACAACGATGAACTGCGCGCGCTGGCCGAGGTGGAACGCATCTACTTTGCCCAGGCCGGCTATGCGCGCGGCATCCTGGAAGCCATCGAGTATTACGATTTCTATCGCGCCTGCCGGGTGCCGCCGAGGCCGATGTAAATGGACCCGCTCATCCTGCTCGCCACCGATCTGGATCGCACCCTGCTGCCGAACGGCGCGCAGCCCGAATCGCCGTTGGCGCGGCCGCTGTTCAAGCGTCTGGTGGCGCGACCGGAGATCCGCCTGGCCTATGTCAGCGGCCGGCATCCGGCGCTGGTGGAAGCGGCCATCGCCGAATACGCGCTGCCGCGTCCGGCGTTCGTCATCGCCGATGTCGGCGCCAGCATTTACGCCATCGACGCCGATGCCTGGCAGCCGCGCCAGGACTGGCTTGACGCCATCGCGCCCGACTGGAACGGCCACGAGCGCGCGGATCTGGCCGCGCTGTTGCGAGATATAGCCGATTTGACCATGCAGGAAACCGCCAAACAGGGCGTGTTCAAACTGAGTTACTACGCCGCGCCGCTGGAAAACCCGGCCGATTTGCTGAACCGGGTGCGCGACCGCCTGGCGCCCAGTGGCGCCGAGGTCAATCTGATCTGGAGCGTCGACGAAACCACGGCAACCGGCCTGCTCGACATCCTGCCCGCCAGCGCCAGCAAGCTGCATGCGCTGGAATTCCTGCGCGCCAGGCTCGGCATTGAGTTGCAACAGACCTTGTTCGCCGGCGACAGCGGCAACGACATGGAAGTGCTGGTCAGCAACATCCCGGCGGTACTGGTGGCCAACGCGCAAGACGCGGTACGCGCCGAAGCCGCGGCGCGGGCCAACCCGGCTGCACTGTATCTCGCCGGCGGCGGCCTGTTCGGCATGAACGGCAACTACAGCGCCGGCATCCTGGAAGGGCTGGTGCATTTCATCCCGGAAACTCGCGCCTGGCTGGTCCCCGCGACGCTGCAAACGCTATTCTGAACAGCGAAGGAGAACCTGCACATGTATGAGCAAGCCTCGCATTCCCTGCTCAACGAAATCCTGATCGAGCTGAAACCGGAGATCGGCCAACAACGCCTGCGGCATTTCTATACCCGGCTCGGGGCCAACTTCTACGCCATCCATACGCTGTTCAAGCTGCTTTACGGCGAACGCGACGATTTCAAGGCGCAGATGGTCAGCCTGGTCGATACGCTGGCCTTCCGTTACATGGAACGCACCCCGGCACTGCGCAAATCCGATCTGGCGCGGGAACGCGACTACAACTGGTTCCTCAGCCAGAAGTGGGTCGGCATGGCCTTGTACTGCGACCGTTTCGCCGACGACCTGAAAGGCCTGCGCGACAACCTGCCCTACTTGCAGGAACTCGGCATCAATCTGCTGCATGTCATGCCGATGCTGGACTGCCCGCCGGAACACAGCGACGGCGGTTACGCGGTGCGCGATTTCTTCAAGATCGACGCGCGCTTCGGCACCAACGCCGATCTCGAAGCGCTGGCCGCCACGCTGAAGCGGCGCGACATGCTGCTGGCGCTCGACGTGGTGGTCAACCACACCTCGAACGAGCACGAATGGGCGCAACGCGCGCGCCAAGGCGAACAGAAATACCAGGATTACTACTACGTCTTCGACGACCGCGAGATCCCCGATATCTACGAAGCCACCATGCCGGAAATCTTTCCGGCCACCGCCCCCGGCAACTTCACCTGGGACGCGGAGATGGGCAAGTGGGTGATGACGGTGTTCAACACCTACCAATGGGATCTGAACTATCGCAACCCGGCGGTATTGATCGAAATGATCGACATCATCCTGTACTGGGCCAACCAGGGCGCCGACATCCTGCGTCTGGACGCGGTGGCGTTCCTGTGGAAGAAGATGGGCAGCGCCTGCCAGAACGAGCGCGAGGCGCACCTGCTGTTGCAGTTGATGAAGGATTGCTGCCAGGTCACCGCGCCCGGCGTGCTGTTCATCGCCGAGGCGATCGTCGCGCCGAGCGAAATCTCCAAATACTTCGGCGAGGACGCGATCAACGCCAAGGAGTGCGAGATCGCCTACAACGCGACGCTGATGGCGCTGTTGTGGGACGCGGTGGCGACCAAGAACGCGGTGCTGCTGAACCAGGGCATCCACCACCTGCCGGCCAAACTGGAACGTGCGACCTGGCTCAACTACGCGCGCTGCCACGACGACATCGGCCTCGGCTTCGACGATGCCGACATTAGCCGCGCCGGTTACGACCCGGCCCCGCATCGACGCTTCATTCTCGACTACTACACCGGGCGTTTTCCGGATTCACCCGCGCGCGGCCTGCCGTTCGGCGAAAACGCCAAGACCGGCGATGCGCGCATTTCCGGCTCGTTAGCCTCGCTGGTCGGGCTGGAATCGGCGCTGGAAAGCCGTGACGCCGAGGCGATCGACGCGGCGATCAAGACCATCCTGCTGCTGCACAGCGTGATTCTGTCGTTCGGCGGCCTGCCGCTGCTTTATTACGGTGACGAAATCGGCACCCTGAACAGCCTGGAATATCTCGCCGACCCAAGCAAGGCGGCCGACTCGCGCTGGATGCATCGTTCCAGCCTGGACTGGAACAAGGCGGAAAAACACCGCCTGGCCGGCAGCGTCGAGCAGCGCATCTTCAGCGCGCTGAAAAGGATGATCGCACTGCGCAAGGAGACTTCGGCGTTCGCGGATTTCGACAACCGCCAATTGCTGGCGTTGGATAACCCGCATCTGCTGGCATTCAGCCGCTGCGATCCGCTCAACAGCCGCAAGTGCGTGCTGGTCATCGGCAATTTCAACAACGCCGAACAAGGCTTGCCTATCGAGGCATTGACGCCGCACGGCTTCTTTCTCGGCGGCGGCATGAAGGACCTGTGCAGCGGCGGCGGCATCGAGCCGGTCGACGACGCGCTAGTCATCCCCCCCCTGGCCTGTTTGTGGTTGACGGAATAAATATGAACATCAGCAACTATTTCATCAACGACCCCGCCGCCTGGATCGTGCTGGCGCATACCGGCTTGCGCATCGGCGTGATACTCGCCATCGCCTGGGTCATGCTGGCCTTGTCGCGCAATCTGATTCCCATGTTGCGGCGGCAGTTGCAAAAGCAGACCGACGACCCTGAGCAGCACAAACGTCTGGAAACCCTCGGCCGGGTGTTTCGCTACGCGGCCGCGGTGATCATCACGCTGATCACCGGCATGCTGGTGCTGTCGGAGATCGGCATCTCCATCGCTCCCATCCTGGCTTCCGCCGGGGTCATCGGCATCGCCATCGGCTTCGGTGCGCAGAGTCTGATCAAGGACTACTTCAACGGTTTTTTTCTGCTCATCGAAAACCAGGTGCACCAGGGTGATGTGGTCACCATCGCCGAGCTCGGTGGTTTCGTCGAGGAAGTCACACTGCGTTACATCCGCCTGCGCGACTACGAGGGCACGGTGCATTTCGTGCCCAACGGAGCGATCACCACGGTGTCGAACCGCAGCCGCGGTTTTGCGTTCGCGCTGGTCGATATCGGCGTCGCCTACCGCGAGGACGTCGAACAGGTGTTTCAGGTGATCCGCGAGGTCGCGGCGGAAATCCGCGCCGATGCGGACCTCGGCCCGCTGATCCTCGACGACCTCGACCTGGCCGGCGTCGATGCCTGGGCCGATTCGGCGGTGATGATCCGCTTCCGCATCAAGGTGCGGCCGTTGCAGCAATGGACGGTGAAGCGCGCCTTCCTGCTGCGGCTGAAGAATGAATTCGACCGCCTCGGCATCGAAATCCCCTACCCGCATCTGACGATTTATGCCGGCCAGGACAAGGATGGCGGCGCGCCGCCGCTGCATCTGCTGAATCAACGCCGCGCGGCGGGCAAGCAATTTTCAACTCACGATGAAACGACCGGCCATGACCAATAAAACACTGGCACTGTTGCTTGCCGCGTTGCTGTTGAGCGGCTGCGCCTATCACGGACCGGATGCCCTGCGCATGACCCGGCCGGAATACAACGTGGTGATCCAGCAGACCAACGACCAGGAACTGCTGCTGAATCTGGTGCGCCTGAAGTATCGCGACACGCCGTACTTCCTGAGTGTCGAGAAAGTCGCCTCCAGCCTGGAATTCAGCCGTGGCCTGTCAGCCAGCGCGGCATTCCCGGAAAGCGCGGACAACAGCTTCGGCCTGGCCGGCACGATCGGCTTCGCGGAAAAGCCCACCTTGTTTTATTCGCCGCTGGAGGGCGAGAAATTCGTCCGTCAGATGATGACGCCGCTGCCGTTGGATACGCTGATCCTGCTGGCGAATTCCGGTTGGTCGGTGGAACGTGTGTTCGCGGTCACGCTGCAGGCGATGAACGGCATCAAGAACGCGCCGACCGCGTCCGGCCCGACGCCATCGCGCGAGCCCGAGTTCCGCGACTTCCGCGCCGCGCTGAGACATCTGCGTGCGCTGCAAGTGCGCAAACGGGTCGAATTGGGGCGCTCACCGGAAGGCGCCGGCCTGGCGCTGCGCTTCGATCGCACAGCCTCCAGCGACCCGGATGCCGTCGCATTCCGGCAGATGTTAAAACTGGACCCGAGCCTCGACCACTATCGTTTGACGCCCGGCCTCAGCGGCAGCGGCGGCGACAGCATCACCGTCGCCACGCGCTCGCTGATCGGCACCATGAATTACCTGTCGCAAGGTGTCGAACCGCCGCCGATCGACCTGGCCGCCGGGCGAGTCACTCACACGCTGGACAATGCCAATCAGGCCTTCGACTGGCAGCAGATGCTGACCGGCATCTTCCGTGTTCATCCCAGCGCGGAAAAGCCCGACAACGCAGCCGTGGCAGTGCGCTATCGCAATGCCTGGTTCCAGATACTCGACAACGACCTCGACACCAAGGCCACCTTCTCCCTGCTTTCCCAGTTGCTCGCGCTGCAGGGCGGCATGACGCCAGGACAGGGCGCGGCGATCAGTTACTCGATCAGTCGCTAGCCGCTCCCCGCTGCCCGGCGGGTGTGGATCGGCCCCAAATGTTCATCAATGCCGTGGAGCTTAAATGGAGCAATCCCGTGCAGGAAACACAGAAATACAAAGCCTATTCCCTCAATAACTTCCGCGACATTCCGCAAATGGCGGCAGTTTCGGAAGCGCTGAAATTCGACATCGAAGTGGTCGGCCATGTGCTGCCGTTCAAGACCAACAATTTCGTCGTCGATCATCTGATCGACTGGGAGAACGTGCCGCTTGACCCGCTGTTCGTGCTCACCTTTCCGCAGCGCGACATGCTGCTGCCGCATCACTACGATGAAATCGCCGGGCTGATCCGCGCCGGTGCCGACAGCGCCGCGATCAAGACCGCCGCCAACCGCATCCGGCTGCAACTGAACCCGCATCCGGCCGGGCAAGTCAGCCACAACATTCCCTCGCTGGAAGGCGAACAGCTCGACGGCATGCAGCACAAATACCGCGAAACCGTGCTGTTCTTCCCCAGCCAGGGCCAGACTTGCCATGCCTATTGCAGCTTCTGTTTTCGCTGGCCGCAGTTCGTCGGCTTGTCCGATCTGAAGTTCGCCAGCCGCGAGGTGGATAGGCTGATCGCCTATCTGCAGGCGAATCCGCAGGTCACCGACGTGCTGTTTACTGGTGGCGACCCGTTGATCATGTCGGCGCGCAATCTGGCGCTATACATCGAACCCCTGCTGGAGGCCGATCTGCCCAACCTGCGCCGCATCCGCATCGGCAGCAAAGCGCTCAGCTTCTGGCCTTATCGTTTCCTCGGTGGCAACGACATCGAAGACGACAGTGATAACGACAGCGAAGACCTGCTGGCGCTGTTCAGGAAAGTGAGCGAAAGCGGCAAACACCTCGCCTTCATGGCGCACTTCAACCACCCGCGCGAACTGGCGCCGGAGCCGGTACAGCGGGCGATTCTTCGAATTCGCCAGACCGGCGCGGTGATCCGCACGCAATCGCCGTTGCTGCGCCATATCAACGACGAACCGGCCGTCTGGATCGAAATGTGGAATCGGCAGGTGGATCTGGGTTGTATTCCCTATTACATGTTCATCGCCCGCGATACCGGCGCGCAGCACTTTTTCAGCGTGCCGCTGGTGCGCGCCTGGGAAATCTTCCGCGAAGCCTATCAGCACGTCGGCGGCCTCTGCCGCACGGTTCGCGGCCCCAGCATGTCGGCCAACCCCGGCAAGGTGCAGGTGCTCGGCGTCAGCGAGGTGAATGGCGAGAAGGTGATCCAGTTGCGCTTCATCCAGGGCCGCAATCCAGACTGGGTGCATCGCCCATTTCTCGCCCGCTATGACGAAAGCGCGACCTGGCTGAGTGAACTCAAACCGGCGTTCGGGGAGGCGCACTTCTTCTTCCAGGATGAACTCGAACAGTTCTACCGGGAAAACCTCTCGACAGGCCATCCGGAAGACTACGAATAAACCCGGAGAATTTGAATCGAGGTGCATGTGCGAGCTTGATTATCGGCCGCCTGAGCGTTTCTCCGGAATCAGCTTCGCGAGCAAATCCGTGGCGTCCATCGGCATCAGGAAGACGATGGTGGTGGTCTTGTCGGTGGCGATGTTGGCAGCGTCTGCAGGTAGCGTAATTGCATCGCCTGGGGTGATTGCGCCAACACTTGCGCGGCTTGCAACAGTTTCTCGGATGCCTGCATCTCACCCTCGGCATGGTGTTGCCGGTGGCGTAAATCCGCACAAATCTGGCGGCGCAACCCGAAGGTTTTGCATGGCAGCAAGCGCGAAACTGCCGCGCTTGCTGCCATGCCTGATGGTATCGCCCTTGCGCCGCGTCAAGGGTGCGCTTCGCCAGGCTGCAAAGGGCCGCATCCTGCCCTTGACCCGGCTCCAGGGCTTGCCTTGGCCACATCGCTCAAGCACTTTTCGGGCAAGCGAAACCTCGCCGCCAGATT
>PFJX01000105.1 GCA_002784045.1 Hydrogenophilales bacterium CG_4_10_14_3_um_filter_63_21 | reverse complement strand
TCAAGGGGCGGCTGTCATGACCGGCGACCTTGAGCGCATCCGCGAAGCCCTGCAATTCATCCCGGCCGGCGACCGTGACACCTGGGTAAAGATGGGCATGGCGATCAAGTCCGAAGTCGGGGACGCCGGCTTTGATGCCTGGGACGCATGGAGCCAGCAGGCCGAGTCCTACAAGCCGGCGACGGCGCGGGAAGTCTGGAAGAGCATCAAGGCCGGCGGCGGGGTGAACATCGGCACCCTGTTCCACGAAGCCCGCGCGGCCGGCTGGCGTGACGATGGAATGCACCAGGCACCGACCCCCGAAGAGCTTGCAGAACGGCGGCGAGACGCGGCGGAACGGGCGGCGAAGGATGAAGCCGAGACGGCCCGCGAACGTGCCGAGGCCGCGAAGAAAGCTGCGGCTATCTGGAAGGCGGCGACACCGGCAACCGCCGATAACCCCTACTTGAAGCGCAAGCGGATTGCCCCGGTGGCGACCCTGCGCGAGATTGACGCAGGCGCGGCGGCGGCGATCCTGGGTTATGTGCCGAAGTCAGGCGGCGAGCCGCTGACCGGGCGCTTGCTGGTGGTTCCAGTCAAGCAAGGCGACCGGCTTTCAACCCTGGAACTGATCGACGGCGACAAGCGCAAGGCGGCGCTTGCTGGGCGTGGCACCAAGACCGGCGGCTATTGGGCGGCGCAACCGCTCCCCGAGGGCGACGGCGACGGGCTGACCCTGTTGATTGCGGAAGGCGTGGCGACCGTGCTATCCGGCAAGGAAGCCAGTGGACACCCGGCAATCGCGGCGCTATCCGCTGGCAACCTGCCGGCGGTGGCAAAGGCCATGCGTGAACGCTATCCGCTGGCGGCGCTGGTGATCCTGGCCGATCTGGTGAAGGCGACCGGCGAGCCTGATCCCCATGCAATCGAGGCGGCGCGCGCTGTTGCCGGCATGGTGGCTGTTCCAGACTTCGGCACTGGCCGCCCGGACGGTGCAACCGACTTCAACGACCTGGCGCAACTGTCTGGCCTGGAAGCCGTAGGACGGGCCATAGCGAGCGCGGCGGCATCGGCAAGGGCATCGCATCAACAAGCCGAACGGAACGCGCCAGCGGGTGAATCAGAGGGCGGCGAGTGGCCGGAACCGCAAGCGCTGGCCGATGGCCTGCCCCCGGTGGCGGCCTTCGACCTCGCCTTGCTGCCCGACACCCTGAAACCCTGGGCGGTCGATATTTGCGAGCGTGTCCAGTGCGCCCCCGACTTCGTGGCGGCGGCGATCATGGCCGGCCTGGGTTCCATCATCGGCCGCAAGCTGGGTATCCGCCCGCAAGCCCGCACCGACTGGACAGAGACCCCGAATCAATGGGCGCTGGTGGTGGGGCGGCCTGGCGTCCTGAAAAGCCCCGCCTTGGAAGCGGCCTTGTCACCTATCAAACGGCTGGCGGCGACGGCGACGGAAGCCCACCAGGCCGAAGCCAAGGACTACGCGCGAGCCGTGAAGCTGGCGAAGCTGCGCGCCGAAGAAGGCGAGAAGGCCGCGCGCAAAGTGCTGGCCAGGGCACCGGACACCGACGTGTCCGACTACCTCAACAGCGAGGAACCGGAAGCCCCGACCGCGCGCCGCTATATCGCGGTGGACAGCAACACAGCATCCCTGGGAGAACTGCATCGGCAGAATCCGAACGGCTTGCTTGTGCATCGGGATGAAATGGTTTCCCTGCTGAAAGGGCTTGACCGCGAAGACCAGGCCGAAGCGCGCGGCTTCTACCTGACCGGCTGGAATGGCAATTCCCCCTACACCTTCGACCGCATCGGGCGCGGCCTCAACCTGCACATTCCCGCCGTCTGTCTCTCCATGCTGGGTTCCACCCAACCCGGCCGGATTGCCGAATACATCCGCCATGCAGTGAAGGGCGGTGCGGGCGACGATGGCCTGATCCAGCGTTTCGGCCTGCTGGTATGGCCCGACACCGGCGGCGACTGGCGCAACGTGGATAGATGGCCGGACGGTGAAGCCAAGCGGGCGGCCTTCCAGGTTTATGAAACTCTCGACCGTCTCGACGTTGAGGCCATCGGCGCGCAACGCGACACCGACCAGGAAGGCGAGCCGGATGGCCAGCACTACCTGCGCTTCGCTGCCGGCGGCCTGGGTCTATTCCTGGAATGGCGCACCGACCTGGAAACCCGGCTACGCGGCGGCGATCTGCATCCGGCGATGGAATCGCACCTCTCCAAATACCGGAAGCTGGTTCCCACCCTGGCGCTGGTGCTGCACCTGGCTGGCGGCGGCACCGGGCCGGTAACGGAACGGGCCACCCTGCAAGCCCTGGCCTGGGCTGAATACCTGGAAACCCATGCACGCCGGGCTTATGCCAGCGTGACCACACCCGAGGTGGGGGCGGCGAAGGCAATCATTGCCCGCATCCGCAAAGGCGATCTTCCCCGGACGTTCGCAAGCTGGCAGGTATGGCGGCCAGGATGGGCGATGCTGTCCGACCGCGTGCAGGTTGCCGACGCCCTGGGCTTGCTGGTGGAACTTGGATGGCTGGCGGCTTCGAGAAGCGACACCGGCGGGCGGCCGGGCACAGTCTATGACGCCAACCCGAGAGGGCTTTCCTGATGGGCTACCTCGACCGCTTGAAGGGGATGAATTCTGAAAAATGCCCACCATTGCCACTGCAAGAACTGCAAAAAGCCCCTTTTGACAGTTTTTGCAGTAGCCACGGGGCACGTTTTCAGAAAATCACGCCCCTTGTCCGACCTGCTGACGATGCCGCGACCGCTTCCCGCTGGTGGCTGCTGCACTACCCCGACCGCGAGCCGGTGGAAGTGGCCAGCTTCCCGCCTGCAACCCATGCTGAGATTCTGGAACGGCACCCCAACGCCACCGCGGCGGAACCGATCAACCAGGCGGCACCGGCTTGTTCGAGCTGCACCCATGCAACCGGGCGCGGCAATACCCGGCAAGGTCTTACTTCCGAGGAAGCCAAATGACCCACACGGCAGCCCGGGGGTAGGGGGGAGTGAAACTCTGGGGGCTGTTGAGTCTCTAGACCGCCCTTGATCTCATTCGCGGATAAAATTCGTCCATGAGGTTATACCGTCGTGACTCCCAGACAGCTTGACTACATCCAGCACCGCGCCGCCGGAATGCAGCCCACAAAGGCCGCAATCGCCGCCGGTTATGCCGAGGCATCCGCCGCGGTCACTGCGTCACGCATGGAACACCGGCAGGACGTACGCGAGGCAATAGAGGCCGCCCGCGGGGCCGCCGCGCCTGCAACCGCTGCCCCGCCTGCCGAATTTCAGGACGCCGAAGGCTACTTGCAGGCTGTGGTACTCGGAACCACTCCAGCCGACCCGGTGCGCGTTTCCGCCGCGCGCACCCTGATCCAGTACCAGACAGCCAGGCAGCGCGCGCCGGTAGCAAGTCCGCCCCCCCGGCAACTGGCGCAGAGCGAGGAAATCGCCGACGAATCCGCAGCCCGCAAGGCCTGGGCGATGAAATCTGCCCAAGTCCGCGCACGTCTGTCCCGAGCCAAATAGGAGACCCACCATGACGGTTCAAGTCAACCCATTGCCCGCCGCATACCGCAGCATCAGCAAGAAATTTCGCCCCACACCGCCACCCGTTTTCCCGAATGGGGAACCAACCGCCGATGAAATCGAGCTGGCACGTGAGCTGTTCGCCTTACTCGACGCCGAAAGCCGGGAATGGTACGGCAGCATGGCGGTATTCGCTGGCAGCCCGCGAGCAACCCCGCCGGCAGCGTAGAGGCTGGACCTCCCTGAAACCATCCCGCCCATGTGGCGGGTTTTTTGTTGCTGCCGGATGGATGGGTATTGGCTGAAAATGCTTACAAATGGCTTACATAAAAGCCAGAAAGCAAAAAGCCCGACCTTGTGAGCCGGGCTAAGTGTTTGAATTTACTGGTGGGTTGTGTCAGATTCGAACTGACGACCGACGGATTAAGAGTCCGCTGCTCTACCAACTGAGCTAACAACCCGTTAACGGTTCATTGACTGTTTGCCTGGTGGGTCGGGTGGGATTCGAACCCACGACCAACGGATTAAAAGTCCGCTGCTCTACCAACTGAGCTACCGACCCGGAAAAGCCCGCGATTATTCAGAAAAAGCGGCATCCGGTCAATACGGTAGTGAGCGGTCGTGATGGCCTGTTTTAGTAGGTCACCGTCCTGGCACCCTTCTTGGAGGCCGGAGTGGCCTTGGGCGAAGAGGGAGAACCCGGCTTGCTGTATGTCACTTCCTTGATGGGAGAGGGTTGCGCACCGCCCTTGCCATCGGCGAATTGGCTGTTCTTCTTCTTGTGCTCGTCCATGAAGGCGATGATGCGGCTCATGCGCACCTGGCCGGGAATGAACATGACGATCTCGCCGTTGGGATCGTAGAGGTAGGAAGTTGGGTAGAAGTCCACCGGACCGACCTGGCGGAACGGGCTGTCGGGATTGCGCCGCGCACCGCCAGCGATGACCGCGTGGAATTCGATGTTATGGCGCCTCGCGGTTTCGCCTACCACGCCTTCATCAGGGCCGTAGTCCAGGCCGACACCGATCACCACGAAATCGTGGCGTTTGTTGAGCTCGTTGAGTGTTGGAACTTCCACCCAGCACAAGGGGCACCAGGGCGCCCAGAAATTCACCAACACCCATTTCCCCTTGAAGTCGGAAAGCTGAATGGCCTTGCCGCCGATATCGGTGAACTGGAAGTTGATGGCCTTGACTGGCTCGTCCGCCGCACGCGCGGTAGACGCCAGAAACGCGACACCGATCAGCAATATACCCAGCAGTTTTTTCATCAGTTGGATCCTCATCTCACACCGTTTCGCGCGGCCATGTGAAGCGTTATCGGCCAAAAATCTTAATTTCATGAATGATTCATGAATATCAGGCGGAGCGCATGAGCAGAAAATACTGAATTTTCATTGTCACGGCCGCACCGGCGACGATCCCGAAGAAAACAATGAAGGAGCTGGCCGCGAGGGTCGAAACACCAGTTACCGCCTGGCCAATCGTGCAGCCCGCCGCCGTAATGCCACCGAAGCCCATGAGTACCGCGCCCAGAATATGCCGAAACATGTCTTGCGGGGAATTGAAATATTCCCAACGGAACGAGCGGTTGAACACCGAATAGATGAAGGAGCCAGTGATCACCCCCAACACGCTGGCCACCCCGAAGGTCACGTGCTTGTCGCGCCAGTACGCCCATAGATCCATCGTGTAGGCTAGCGGCCCAACGAAAGTCATGGACTCGGCTAGTTTGGAATCCGTACCGATATAGCTTTTTTCCATGAACTCATTTTCCGCATAGCCAATGTGGCCCGTGACATACCAGCCGGCCACCACCACCAGGCCAACCACCAGGCCGGCCAGGACGTTATCGTGGTTTTCGCGGAATTCCTTGCTGGCGAACACGAAGCCCAGGATAACTACGGACAGGCCCACGGCGAGCAGCAACGGAGCGGTCTTGTCAGCCATACCGAGTAGGGTGGGCAGGGTTTGCAGGCCATCGAGGCGTACGGTAAAGATATCGGCTCGCAATACCTTGTCCACGACCACCCGGAAGATGCCATTCATGGTCACCAGGGCGGAATAACCGAGAAACAGGAACACCACCACGGATTTCAGGTTGCCGCCGCCTAGCCGCACCAGGGTGCGCTGGCCGCAGCCACCGGCCAGGGTCATGCCGATACCGAAGGTCAGCCCGCCGACCAGAGCGCCCATCCAATACACCGTGCCACGCGTGTAATAGGTCTGCGCCAGATCGAGATAACCGAAATACACCAGCAGATTGGTCCCCAGGAGGGCGACGGCGATAGCGCACAACCAGGCGCGCATGCGTCCCCATTCGCCCATGTTCACCACGTCCGACACGGCCCCCATGGTGCAGAAGCTGGTCTTGTTGGCGACATAGCCGAAAACGAAGGCGAGGGCGAACCCCATCCAGGCGACCAGTTGCGCCAGATTTTGTGTGTTTTCCATCGACTCCATTGCCATGCTTCCTTGAATTTTTTAAAAAACCGGGTCGATTATAGGGACACCGGCAAAAAAATAGCCTCGCCGTAATAGCGGGTCGGGTCGGGCACGCCCGCTTCCTGGAAGCCCTGGCGACGCAGGCGGCAGGAATCGCAGCGGCCGCAGGCGCGACCCGTTGCGTCGGCCTGGTAGCAAGACACGGTCGCGGCATAGTCGACACCCAGGCGCAGGCCCAGGCTGATGATCGCGGCCTTGGACAGGTTGATCAGCGGCGCCTCGATTTTGATCGGCCGCCCTTCGATGGCGCGCTTGGTGGCGACGTCCGCCAGGCGTTGATACGCGGCGATGAAGTCGGGCCGGCAGTCCGGGTAGCCTGAATAGTCGAGGGCATTGACGCCGATGAAGATGGCGTCGGCATCCAGCACCTCGGCCCAGCCCAATGCCAGGGACAACATGATGGTGTTGCGCGCGGGCACATAAGTCACTGGAATGCCCTCGCTTGGGCTTTCCGGGACGGCGATGCGGGTGTCGGTGAGCGCGCAGCCGGCGAACGGCCCCAGTCCCAAGTGCATGACGCGATGCTCCCGCGCACCCTGCTGGTTGGCGATGGCACGCGCCGCCGCCAGTTCGGCATGGTGGCGCTGGCCGTAATCCAGGCTCAGGGCGTGGCAGTCGTAGCCTTGTTCGCGCGCCATGGCGAGCGTGGTGGCCGAATCCAGTCCGCCGGAGAGCAGCACCACGGCACGCCGCGCCAAGTCCCTCATCGCCCGCGCGCCTCGCTCCAGAGCAGTTTGTGCAACTGCACCTGCATGCGCACGGACAGGCCATCGCGCAAGATCCATTCCGCCAGGTGCGTCGGCTCCAGCCTGTCCCAGGCTGGCGAGAACAACACCGGGCAGCGCGCCGCGATGCCGCGCTCGCGCAGGACGTCCCGCGCCCACAGGTAATCCGCCTCGCTGGTGAGCACAAACTTCACCTCATCGCGCGGGGAGAGCAGATCGAGATTGCGCCAGAGGTTGCGCGCCACCTCACCCGAGCCCGGCGTCTTCACGTCGACAATGCGCGCCACCCGAGCATCCACCGGGCCGATATCGAGGGCGCCGCTGGTTTCCAGGGAAACGTCGCAACCGGCGTCACACAGGGCGGTGAGCAGATCGAGACAGCCTTTCTGAGCCAGCGGCTCGCCGCCACTGACCGTGGCATGGTGGGTGGGATAACCGCGCGCCTGTGCCAGAAGATCACCGACCGTGCGCCATTCACCGCCCTGGAAGGCGTATTCGGTATCGCAATAACCGCAACGCAGGGGACAGCCGGTGAGGCGGATGAACACGCTGGGCAGGCCGACCCGGCTGGCCTCGCCCTGCAGGGAAAAGAACACTTCACTAACGCGCAGCCGGGTGTCGAACAACGCGGTCAATTGAGCGTGGCGAGCAACTTCTTGCCAGTGGCCGCCGCTTTGCTGGTGGGATATTTGCCGATCAACTGCTCCAGCGTGGCGCGTGCCTGGGCCAGTTCGTTCGATTGAATCCGTGCCCGTGCCAGGGACAACATGGCGTCGGGGGCCTTGGAACTGCCCGGGTAGTCGTCGATCAGCTTCTGGTAGGCAGTCGCGGCACCGGGAAAGTCACCCAGGTTGACCTGGGAAAAGCCCATCCAGTAGACCGCGTTGGGCGCCAGGCTACCGCTTGGGTATTGCCCCAGGAAAGTCTGCATGGCGCGCACCGCTTCCTTGTATTTACCGCCTTTGACCAGGGCATGGGCCGCCCCGTAGGCACGCGATTCCGCGTCGGGGTCGGCGGTGGGCGGCGCGACCGTCGGCAGGTTGGCCAGGGTCTGTGCCGGTTGCAGATGGATGACATCGGCTTGCGGCGCGCTGGGCCGGTTCGCCAGTTCCTTGACCTGGTTGAGGCGCGTATCCAGGTCGACGAACAGATCCTTGACCCGCTTCTCGGCCACCTCCATCTGATACGCCTGCTCTTCCTGGAAGCCGCGCAGGCGCGCGACCTCGGCCTTGAGCGCCTCGACCTGGTTGAGCAAGCCGATCATCCCTTGATTCTGCATCTGGGCTTCCAGGCGGGTGATCCGCTCCTGCTGCACCTGAACGGTTTTCTGCAATTCGGCAGTCTGCGCCGGGGTCACTTCAGCCGGGCCGGCATGAGCGCAGGGAACCGCGAGAAAAGCGGCCGCCAAGGCTATCCGCACCATCTTGTCCATCCGGAAACTCCTTTGTCAAAACAGCCGGCTGGAAGCCGGCGCTACAAGTCCGCGCCTCACTCGCCCTGGTAAAGGATCTCGGTACGGCGGTTTTGTTGCCAGGCCGTTTCGTCATGCCCCTCGGCGACCGGCTTTTCCTCGCCGAAGGAGACGGCTTCCATCTGTGCGTCCGGCACCCCCAGCAGGTTCATGGCATTGAACACGCTCTCCGCGCGGCGCTGGCCCAGGGCCAGGTTGTATTCACGGCTGCCACGCTCGTCGGCATGGCCTTGCAGGATCGCCTTGGCCTCCTTGTTGGCCTTCATGAACTGGGCATGCGCTTCGAGAATCGGGCGGTATTCATCGCGAATGGCGGCGCTGTCGTAATCGAACAGCAAACGCCGCTTCGACAGTGGGTGCTCGGGATTCTTCAGATCCCCCCAGGTCGGCACGGCATCGGGTTTGGGCAAGGTGGCGCCCTCTTGCGCGGTGGCCTTGCCCTCCGTGGCGGCGCCCGCGTTCTTTGCCTCGCCGCTGGCCGCGGACTTGCCGTCGACCAGCGGCTTGGCCTCGCTGCCCGGTACCACCACGCCGTGTGTTTGCACGGATTCCCCGGTTTTGGCCGAGACCGGCGCGGTCGCGGCGCCCGAGGTCGTCACGCCTTCAGCGGATTTGCCCGCTGCTTCAGACACCGGCACCACACCCGCTGCCGCGCTGGTTTCGACGGCCTCGACTATTTTCGCGCCATCCGCCGACGCGGCCTCGGTGGCCTTGATGCCGCGATCCTCGATGGCCGCTTCCTTGGAAGGGGTACCTGAACAGCCGGCCAACAAAGCGGCCAGCAGAATTGAATAGGCGAGTTGTTTCATGTGAACTCCTTGCTTGAGGTTGAATGGTCTCGATGAGCGCAGTTATCGATTGGGGAATGATGTCACGGACCCCAGGCTGGCTCGCGTAAATCGCCACTTTGAGAAAGGCGCTGTTTCACCTTGCCGTCCACACTCACCGTGGCGAGCACGCCCCGATCGTTGACCAGGGTGGCATAAAGCAGCATCCGGCCATTGGCCGCGAAGCTTGGGGATTCGTCGTGCACGGTCTCGGTGAGCACCTGCATCTGGTGGCTGTTCAGGTCCATCACCGCGATATGGAAACGGCCATCGCGCCGATGCACGAAAGCCAGGGTACGGCCATCCGGCGACAGCGCGGGAGAGACGTTGTAGCTCCCCTCGAAGGTCACCCGGGTCGCCGCCCCGGTGGCCAGCGAAGCGCGATAAATCTGCGGCGAGCCGCCACGATCCGAGGTGAAGTACAACCATTGCCCATCCGGGCTGAATACCGGTTCGGTATCCAGGGCACCGCCGCGCGTGAAGCGGATGGCGTCGCCGGTGAGCAGGTCGAGCAGATAGATCTGCGAGGTTTCATCCTTGGACAACGCCACGGCCAGGCGGCGACCGTCCCGCGACCAGGCTGGCGCCGAATTGGAGCCACGAAATTTCGCCACCGCGCGGCGCCTGCCATCGGCCAGATTCTGCACGTAGACCACCGGTTTCTTGTCCTCGAACGAGACATAGGCCAGGCGCTGGCCATCCGGCGACCAGGCCGGAGAAATCAGGGGTTCCGGGGAAACGGTTACGGTCACCGCATTCTGGCTATCGGCGTCCGCCACCTGGAGTTCGTAGCGGCCATTGCGTTTCAGGATGTAGGCGATGCGCCCGCCATAAGCGCCCGGCTCGCCCAACAGAGCCAGGTGAACGGCATCGGCGATCTTGTGCGCCACCGTACGCAGGCCCTCCGGCGTGGTGGTATAGACCAGGGCGGTAAGTTGTGTCTGGCGAACAGCGTCGAGTAGCCAGAAGCGCACCTCGATGCGGTCATGGCCGCGCGGCCTGATCTGGCCAATCACCACGGCATCCGCGCCCCGGCTTTTCCAGACCGGGAGTTGCAACTCCCGCGGTTCGGCCGGCGGCACGGCCACATCGGTGGTATCCAACACCCTGAAATAGCCACTGCGGCCGAGATCGCCAGCCACCACCTCGACTGGATTGTGCAAGCCACTCGGCATGCCCGGCGCTTGGGTAATCGAGAACGGCAGGATCGCGACCGGAATCCGGTTGGCGGCGCCACCGACGATTTCGATGGTCATCACCGCCTTCGCCGGGAGGGCCAGGAGGCAACACAGGAAAGGAAGGAGTAAACGAAAAAGCATGAGGAATATCGGCGATAACGCCGCCTATGTTATCAGCAAAAAACTAGCGACTCGCGGCCGCCTCCTCGAACGCCCGGAACTTGAGCATCAGTCCCCCCTCGCGAAAAGCCCTGGCAACCTCGGGGTCATGGGGCAGGGGCAGGGGCGAGGCCTTGAGGATGGCGCGCTCCATTTCATCGTCATAAGCCGGCTGGCCACTGCCGCGGACCCGGTCGACACGCACCACCTCACCATTGGGCAGCAGCGACACCAGGAAAACCACCTCCGGATTGCCGACGAGGTTATGCGGCAGCCGCACGTAGTCATGAATCTTGCCGCGAATCCGATCCTGGAATTCGCCGACCAGGCGTGCTTGCCGGCTGGCCCCACCCTGCCGCTGATGTACGCCGCGCAACTGGGTTTCTTCGGCATCCAGTTCTTCTCGCGTCTGGCGCGCGAGTTCCTGTTCCAGGCGTTTGCGTTCTATTTCCTGGCGCGCCTCCTGCCTGAGCTTTGCCGCCTGCGCGGCCTTTTCACCCTTTTCCTTCTCGATGCGTGCGTTTTCATCGGCCTTGCGCCGCAACGCGGCCTGCTCGCGCGCCGCCTCCTCGTGCCGTTTCTTCTCGGCGCGTTCCAGGGCGATATCCGGTTTGGCCACCTCGGGCTTGGCCACCTCGGGCGGCGGCGCGGCGGGCACGGGCTCGGGGGCCGGTTCCGGCAAAGGCGGCGGTAACGGTGCCGGCGGTTCCGGCAAGGCACTCCACAACTCCGCTTCCACCGGCAGATGCGGCAGGCTGCGCCAGGACACGCCGAACAAAAGAAAAGCGATGAACAAGCCATGCACCAACAGCGACATGCCGCCGGCGGAAACATGCTGGAAGGGAGCGGCCCGGGTCATCCCGAATTCAGGGTTGCGCCGGTTTCACCAAGAGGCCGACGCGGGCCACACCCAGGCTTTGCAGGGTATCCATCACCTGCATGACCTTCTCATAGCGCACATTCTTGTCGGCGGAAATGACCACCGCCTGGCCGGGATGCGCCTGTTGCCTGGCACGCACGGCTTCCGCCAGCGCCGTCGCGGCGACCGGCACCGCCTCTTCATTGCCGCCGCGATCGCGCAGCAGCAATGAGCCATCCTCGCGCAGCAGCACTTCCAGCGGCGCGCTCGGGGCGGCCGCGCTCTTGCCCATGCTGGGCAGCGCCACCTGGGTCGGATTGATGAACGGCGCGGTGACCATGAAGATCACCAGCAGCACCAGCATGACGTCGATATACGGCACGACGTTGATCTGGTTGACCGCCTTGCGGGTGCGGCGGGGGATCATGCGCGCCCTACCTCCTGTTGCAGGATGTTGGAGAACTCTTCCATGAAGATGTCGTAGCGGTTTGCCAGGCGGTCGATGTCATGGGTGAAGCGGTTGTAGGCGATCACTGCGGGAATCGCGGCGAACAGGCCGATGGCGGTGGCGATCAGCGCTTCGGCGATCCCCGGCGCCACCTGCGCCAGGGTGGTCTGCGCCACGTTGGATAGGCCCATGAAGGCATTCATGATGCCCCACACGGTGCCAAGCAGGCCGACATAGGGCGAAACCGAACCCACCGTGGCCAGGAAAGGCAGATAGGACTCCACCTGATCCATTTCCCGCTGGTAGGCGGCACGCATCGCGCGGCGTGCGCTTTCCACCACCGCCTGCGGAGAAACCGCCAGATCACGCTTGGCGCGAAACTCGCGCATTCCGGCGCGGAACACCCCTTCCAGGCTACTGCGGCGCGCCTCCTCATCGACCCGTTCGAGAATTTTCTTGTGGCCGCCACCCCAGAACTCCTTCTCGAACGACTCGGCCTGCTGTTTCTCCCGGCGCAAGGTGAACAGCTTCTCGAAAATCAGCCACCAGGACACCACCGAAGCGAACAACAACAGCAGCATCACCGCTTTCACCACCCAACTAGCCTGGGCAACGAGGGTGATCAAGGACATATCGTGGGTAAGCGCGAGTTCCATCAGGGATACAGTTTTTCGGTCACGAAGCCGGGGATTCTAGCCGGGCGAAAGCCAGCCGGCTCGACACAGGCCACCCGCACCCGCGCCGTGAGCAGGCGCTCACCGCCGCGCAGGACTTCCTGATCCATGACTAGACTGGCGCGCCCGAGTTCGCTCAAGCGGCTCTTCACCAGCAGGCGATCGTTGAAGCGCGCGGGGCGCAGGTAATCCGCCTCCACCCGGCGCACCACGAAAAGCACCCCGGCGCCTGTCGCCAACTGATCCTGTTCCAGGCCCAGCGCGGAGAGCCATTCGGTGCGCGCGCGTTCCAGGAATTTCAGATAGTTGGCGTAATACACCACACCGCCCGCATCGGTATCTTCCCAATACACGCGCACCGGCCAGTCAAAGAAGGATGAATCGTTCATCACACTCGAAAAAACCTCGTCAGGAATCAATCTAACGGTGGCCGCCGCAGGTGGCGACCAACCAGGTTGGCAGCGACCGGGCAGCAGCGTTATTAACGTGAAACAAGCTCACATCCCTGCTGTAGCGCCGGTTTCCAGCCGGCTTCGTGGGCCTAATCAGAAAGCAGAAAGACGCCGGCTGGAAGCCAGCGCTACAAGTGCGCCCAGTTTCATCATCCGGGGTTACCGAAGGATATAAGCAGGGACTTGGCCGCCGTCTTTTGGCGGCTTAGTCCTTCGCTTAAGGGCTTTATCAGCCTCATCAGGCCTCGCGCCCTGCACGTTACTGCGTAGACAGCAAATCCTCACCCCCCGGTTGCATCAGGCCGAAATGCCGCCAGGCCAGGGGCTGCGCCACGCGGCCGCGCGGGGTGCGGGCGAGGAAGCCTTGCTGGATAAGGTAAGGCTCCAACACGTCCTCGATGGTGTCCGCCGCCTCGCCGATGGCCGCCGCCAAATTTTCCAGGCCGACCGGGCCGCCGGAAAATTTTTCCAGCATGGCTGACAACAATTTGCGGTCCATCACATCAAGGCCGATGCTGTCCACTTCCAGCATCTTCAGGGCGGCATCCGCCACCGCCACATCCACCTGGCCATTCGCCTTCACCTCGGCGTAGTCGCGTACCCGGCGCAACAGGCGGTTGGCGATGCGCGGGGTGCCACGCGAACGGCGGGCGATCTCGAAGGCGCCCTCCTCCGAGGTTTCCACGCCGAGCAGTCGCGCCGAGCGGCTGACGATGAAACAGAGTTCTTCCGGCGTGTAGAACTCCAGGCGGGCGACGATACCGAAGCGATCGCGTAGCGGGTTGGTCAGCATACCGGCGCGGGTGGTCGCGCCCACCAGGGTGAATGGCGGCAGGTCCAGTTTCACGGAACGCGCGGCCGGCCCCTCGCCGATCATGATGTCGAGCTGAAAGTCCTCCAGCGCCGGGTAGAGAATTTCCTCCACCACCGGGGAAAGACGGTGAATTTCGTCGATGAACAGAACGTCGTGCGGCTCCAGATTGGTGAGCAGCGCGGCCAGATCGCCAGCCCGCTCCAGCACCGGCCCCGAGGTCATGCGCAAGTTGACCCCCATTTCCCGCGCCACGATGTGCGCCAGCGTAGTCTTGCCGAGTCCGGGCGGGCCGAACAGGAGCACATGGTCAAGCGCTTCCTGGCGGTTTTTCGCCGCCGTGATGAAGATTTCCAGTTGCTCGCGCGCCCGCGCCTGGCCGACATATTCGGACAACCGCTGCGGGCGGAGTGACCGCTCGAAGACTTCCTCTTCCCGGGAAGCGGGGGCGGGGGCGGTCAGGCGGTCAGGTTCGAGCATGTTCAGGCTACCGAAAAGGGATTGCAGATGCGCAGGATTATAGGGAGTGCCCACGGGCCGGGCTGTGGCCTACATTAAAAGCGTTGGGAGAGAAGCCATGACGCCATCACCGGAAATGCAAGCATTGCTGGACGAAATCCGCGCCGAGGTGCGCGCGACTCGGCAATATACGGGCCGCGCGGCGCTCTCCGCGCGAGTGCTGGATGCCTTCGCCGAAGTGCCGCGCCATGCTTTCCTGCCCGACGCGCTGCGGCTCGCCGCCTACGCCAACCGCCCACTGCCCATCGGCCACCAGCAGACCATCTCGCAGCCCTACATCGTCGCTTTGATGACTGATCTGCTCGACCCCGAGGCGGATGGCCGAGTTCTGGAAATCGGCACCGGTTCCGGCTACCAGGCCGCAGTGCTGTCGAAGTTAGTCAAGCAGGTCTATACGCTGGAGGTTGTCGCGGCGCTGGCCGAACAAGCGAGCGAACGCCTACGCCGCCTGGGCTATGGCAATGTCGAAGTGCGCCAGGGCGACGGCCATGCCGGCTGGCCGGAACACGCGCCCTATGACGGCATCATCGTCACCGCCGCCGCGCCCGAGGTTCCGCCGGTGCTGATCGAACAACTCAAACCCGGCGGCCGTCTGCTCATCCCGGTCGGCAACCGCTACAGCGGCCAGGAACTGCTGCTGATCGAGAAAGACCGGCACGGCCGGCTGCGCCAGGAGAGCGTCCTGCCGGTTATATTCGTGCCGCTGACCGGAGCCGCGGAAACATGACGGCCGCCCATGTTGCAAACATGGGGAGGCGGCAAGATCGGCCGGGAAGGCCGAATTTATCAACTTTGGAGCATTGACCATGCGTATCCCACTCGAAGTCACCTTCCGCCACATGGAACCCTCGGCCGCCGCCGAAGCCCGCATCGCGGAAAAAGTTGCCAAGCTGGAACAATTTTTTAGCCAGCTCACCCGTTGCCATGTCATCGTCGAAGCCCCGCATGAGCACAACCGCCAGGGCAAACTGTTCCAGGTCAGCATCGACCTGACCGTGCCCGGCGGTGAATTGTTGGTCACGCGCGGACATAACCATCAGAGCCACGCCCACGAAGACCTCTACGTCGCCATCCGCGATGCCTTCGATGCCGCCAAACGGCGCCTGGAAGACTACGCGCGCCAGCAACGCGGCGACGTCAAACAGCACGCCCAACCCCAGGTGGGCGCGCGGGTGGATGAGCTGGAGCCGGAATGAGCGGCCTACCCCGCGTCCTGATCTTCGCCGGCAGCACGCGGCGCGAGTCATTCAACCGGCGGCTTGCCCAGGTGGCGGCGCGACAGGTCGCCGCCACCGGCGCCCAAGCCACCCTGCTGGAACTCGCGGACACCCCGCTGCCGCTCTATGACGGCGACCTCGAAGCGTCCTCCGGCCTGCCGGATAACGCGCTCAAGCTCAAGAAAATTTTCATCGCCCACGACGCCTTCATCCTCGTCTCGCCGGAATACAACAGTTCCATCCCGCCGCTGCTGAAAAACACCATCGACTGGGTCTCCCGCCCGCTGCCGGAGCAAAGCGGCTACGTCCCCTTCAGCGGCAAACCCGCCGCCCTGCTCAGCGCCTCTCCTGGCAACCTGGGTGGGCTGCGCGGCCTGCGCCACTTGCGCGAAGTGCTCACGGAGTTGCAGATGATCGTGCTGCCCAAACAGGTCTCCCTATCCGCCGCCAACCACGCCTTCGACAGCGAAGGCCAACTCACCGACGCAGCCACCCACCGCCGCCTGGCCGATCTGGTGGAAGAATTGCTGGGGATGGCGGGGCGGTTGGCAAAGTAATCGGCCGGCGTTTGCAAGGCGATGGGTATAAGCACCGAATCCTCGGCTTTTCCACTGGGCCAAGCTGGAGGCGTGAGGGGAAACCATGAGCCATACCGCGACCTTTCCGAATACCGCTCCACGCCATGCGGCGTGCGCCGCCCGTGTGCCGCCGCAAGCCCTTGCGGACGAGGCGCTGGGCTGGTGGTGCGAGTTCGATTTCGTTCGCCTGGCGACGCATCTGGCGGTGTTGCGGGAAGCGGGGGTGGCCCTGCCGTTGCGCCTGGGGTTCCTCGATGAAGTCCTCGGCGGCCATCTGGATCAGGCTGGCTATACCGCCTGGTTCGAGCGCTTCCAGTGCGGGCGGGATGGGGATGCCGCCGCCGTCACGGTGGCCGCCGCCTTGGCGGACATCTGGCAAAGCGGTGGCGATCTCCGCCGCTTGTCGCCCTGGCTGACCCGCTGCCAACAATTGCTGACGGCCACGCCTGCACCCGCCGCCATGCCGCGCGCGGCCATGCTCGGCTATGCGGCGGCCACGGAAATGGTGAGCGGCGCCGGCATCGCCCAGGCTCGCGCAAGCTTCGCGGCTTGCCGGGAAGCGGCGGACGCGGCGCGCTCGTTGCCGCTACGCCTGTTCCAGGCCTCGTTCGAGACCTACGCCTTGTTGTGGTCGGGCGAATTCGCCGCCGCCGAGGTGCTGCTGGATGATGCTTCCGATCTCGCCTGCCGGCCCGGCACACCCTATCTGGCCGGCCTGTTCCTGCGTTCCAGCCTGTGCCTGTTCCTGACTTTGCGCGGCGATCCCGTCGCCGCCCGGCATCTGTTGCTGGATGACGTGCGCCAGCCCGGTTTCGACAGCCTGCCGCCGATTCCCTGGCTGACCGCGCTTTCCAATCTGGTGTATGCCACCGCCCTGGAGGGCGACGAAATCGCGGCAGAAGCACTCGGCGCGCGCATGCGCAAACGCCTGGTGGCGGCGGGCAACGCCTTCTATCACGCCTATTTGCACCTGAGCCTGGGGCTGGCCGATTTGCTGCTCGGGCGGCCGGCCACTGCCCTGGCGCATGCACGCGAATCGCGCACCCTGGGGCAGCCGACCTTCAGCCCGGTGGCCCGATACATGCCGGTCTTGCTGGAGGTGCAGGCGCGGGTGGACATGGGCGACAACGACGGCGCCCTGGCCCTGGCCGATGCCTGGCTGCCGAAGTGGCAGGCAGTGGGCCACATGAGCATCGCCAGCAACGCAGCAGTGGAAATGGCCGTGGCGCATGTTCGCCAGGGCCAGCCCGACCGCGCCCGCGCCGCGCTGGAACAGGCCCGCCGCCTGCTGCCGCGCGGCGAGAGCCTGGTGTTGTTCCACCGCCCCGCCGACTACCTGGCGCAATTGCTCGCCTTGCTGCTGCCTGCGGGCAAGGCGGCCGATCTGCCCTGTGAGCGGTATCCGGTCGCCATCCACACCCTCGGCGAGTTGCGGGTGCGGGTGGGCGCGCACCTGCTTTACGACCGCGACTGGCGCGGTGAGCGCACGAAGAGCCTGCTCAAGGCGCTGGTGGTGTTGGGTGGGCGCAAGGTCGCGGCGGAAACGCTGGCGAACCTGCTATGGCCGGATGCCGACGGCGACCAGGCGCGCAACAACCTGAAAGTAGCGGTCTGGCGCCTGCGCCACCTGGGCACGGAACAGGGAGAAACCGCGCTGCCCTGGCTGCTCTTGCACAACGGCCAACTGTCCCTGGCCAACGGCGTGGCCGGTGTCGACGCCCTCATCTTCCAGGAAAGCGCGAAAGCCGCCCTGCGTGGACATCCGCCCGATATGCAAGCGTTGCTGCGCGCCCTCGATCTCTACGAAGACGATTTCCTGGCCGGCGACGAGCGCGAGCTCTGGATCAGCGACTACCGCCAACGCCTGCGCGAAACCTTCCTCAGCCTCGCCCGCACCCTGGCGGACCAGGCTGCTATTCGCGAAGAACTGGAACAGGCCGTGGCCTACCTGGAACGCGGCCACGCCCTCGACCCGCTGGATGAGCGCACGGCGGAACGCTTGATGGCGTGCTATCTGAAACTGGGCTATCCGGGCCGTGTGCTGACCTTGTTTCGCGAAACCGAAACGGCGCTGGCCGGAAAACTTGCCATCCGGCCCGGCGCGGGCCTCTTGCGGCTGGCCACACAGGCGCGGCTGCCGCAATTCTCGTCATTGCCCGACGATGGCTCCCTGCATCGGCGCGATCAGGCCGACTAGTTCGTTTTTCTCTTTTTCTGGCACCTTGAAGGCGTCGAGAACGCTCACCAGGTTTTGCGCCACGGCGCCGAATTCAGCTTCGGTGATGTTCAAGCCTTTGTGTGCGGTCTTCATGTCGCGGCCTGTGTAAGTACACGGCCCGCCGCTGGCGGCGCAGAGCTGCTCTTTCAGCTTGGGCGCGCAAGCGCCAGTGATGCGTCCGGCCAGGCGCGGGTCGGCCTTGGAAACCTTGATGGTTTCATCCACCGCCGCGTTGATGGCGTCCACCCCGCCCAAGCGCCAATAAAGGCTGGCGTGTTCCAGACTGAGTGGCTTCCGCGCGGCATAGAACATGGTGAGGTCATCCATGTCTTGCTGGGTCAAACCCAACGAGAGCATGTTCATCACCGGGTGGAAGCGTCGTCCGGTTTTGAAGTCCATCAGACTCTGGCTGAGCCGCTGCGTGGCTTGACCGGCCAAGCGGACGCTAGGATAGGTGACGTTGCCATCGACGCCGTGGCAGCCGGAACAGAACATGGATTTGGCCGATCCCTCCTGGGCGTTGCCGGCGGCGGCCACCGCCGCACTCGCCAACAGGATGCCGAGGCCGACCAGGGTGGAAATCAGACGCGTGCGTTTCATTGTGATCTCCTTGCATAAGGTTTACGGCACCCAGGACGGGATGTCGCTGTTATTCCATTCCATGTATAGGGGCATGCCGGTTTCAAACCGGTTACGTTACGCCACAGGGTCAGGTCTAACGGGCATGGATTGAG
>PFJX01000082.1 GCA_002784045.1 Hydrogenophilales bacterium CG_4_10_14_3_um_filter_63_21 | reverse complement strand
TTTCTTCGAAGGCGCCACGGAATAGTCGCCGCCGGCGGTGGCCGCCAGGATGGTTTCCACCAGGCCGGTACAAGAGCCGCAGGAGGCGGAAGCCTTGGTGTGGGCGCGCACCTCGTCCAGGGTGAACAGCTTGTTCTCGCGAATGGCCTTGATGATGTCGCCCTTGCACACCCCGTTGCAGCCGCAAATCTCACTGCTGTCCGACATCGCCATGATGCGGGCCTTCTCGTCGCCCAGTCCACCGCCGCAGCCGCTGTCGCCGATATGGTGGCGGCCGAACAGCAACTTGTCGCGGAAGCCGGAAACGTCGGTGTGCTCGCGCATCAGCTCGAAGTACCAGGCGCCATCGAGGGTATCGCCATAGAGCACGGCGCCGGCCAACTGGTTGTCCTTGAGCACCAGCTTCTTGTAGGAACCGCGACCGACGTCCTGGAACACGATTTCCTCAAGCCCTTCGCCCCCCATGAAATTGCCGGCGGAGAACAGGTCGATGCCGGTGACTTTCAGCTTGGTCGAGGTCATCGAGCCGCCGTAGCGGGCGACGCCATGTTCCGCCAGATGGTTGGCGCACACCTTGGCCTGCTCGAACAGCGGCGCGACCAGCCCGTAGGCGATGCCGCGATGGTTGACGCATTCGCCTACGGCATAGATGCGCGGATCGTAGGTCTGCAGGGTGTCGTTGACCACCAGGCCACGGTTGCAATAGAGGCCGGCGGATTCGGCCAGGGCGGTATTGGGGCGGATGCCGACGGCCATCACCACCAGGTCGGCGGGGATTTCTTCACCATCCTTGAAGCGGAGGGTGCCGACGCGCCCGCTTGCGCTCTGAATCAGTTCAGCGGTCTGCTTCTTCAACAAAAACTTCAGTCCCTTGGCCTCCAGATTCTGTTGCAACAGGCGCGCGGCCGGTTCGTCCAGTTGCCGGTCGAGCAACCAGCCGCCGATATGCACCACGGAAACGTCCATGCCGCGCAGTTTCAGGCCGTTCGCCGCTTCCAGGCCAAGCAGGCCACCACCGATCACCACGGCGTGCTGGTAATGCGTGGAGGCGGCGATCATCGCGTCCACGTCGGCGATGTCGCGGAAACCGACCACGCCGGGCAGATCAGCGCCCGGAACGGGCAGGATGAAGGGCTTGGAACCGGTCGCCAGCAGCAGGCGGTCGTAAGCGGCCACGGTTTTGCCCCCTCTGCCGTCGTCGGCTTCGACCGTGCGGCGCTTGCGGTCGATCTTCACGATTCTTTTGCCGGTGTAGAGGGTGATGCCGCGATCGGCATACCAGTCGCGCGGATTCAGGATGATCTGCTCCACCGTCTGCTCGCCGGCCAGGACCGGCGACAGCATGATGCGGTTGTAGCTGGGATGCGGCTCGTCGCCGAATACCGTGATGTCATAGAGATCGGGCGCCGCGCGGAGCAGCTCCTCCAGAGTGCGCATCCCGGCCATGCCGTTGCCCACCAGTACCAGTTTCATGCGTGCCATGCGTATTCCTTCGAAAAAAAAACGGCATCCACCCCGTTGGGGGAGGACGCCGTTGTCCAGGATAGCTCAGAGAAGAGCGCCCCCGAAAACGCCGCTGCGCGACGTTCTCCCCCCGAGGGGGCCAAGAAACACCAGGGACGGCCCGGCGTGTTTCTTGAGAGCGCCCCCGAAAATGCCGCTGCGCGACGTTCCCCCCGAAAAGGGCCAAGAAACACCAGGGACGGCCCGGCGTGTTTCTTGAGAGAGGCCTGATAGACACTTAGCAATGCTCGTGCCAGGTGCAAAAAGGCTATGAATCAGCCAATTGGCGCACCTTGCCCGGAAGCGGCGCACCGGATAGGTGCACGATGCACCGGTATGGGGGGTTCTGTTTCTATTCCGTTGCAGGCAAGACAATGACGGTGTGCCGGCATGTTCGGACTAGGTCTGAAACCGGGTTTCAACAGCGGCAAATGTCTGCCGTAAATAGTTCGATTGCCCGATTTATTAACCATTCTCATCGCGCAAACACCTGCGTAAGATGCGTGCCGCTACGAAAAGTAGCCTTTTGCGCAAAAAAGGAGATTTCCACATGAAAGCTATCGTTATCGCCGCCGCCGCCGCGCTGGTCCTGACCACCGGGGTCGCTTCCGCCGACCAGGCTCTAGCCCAGAAAAGCGGCTGCCTGAGCTGCCACCAGGTGGCCAAGAAGGTAGTTGGCCCCGCCTTGAAGGATGTCGCCAAGAAGTACAAAGGTGACGCCAAGGCGGCCGATCATCTCGTTACCGTGATCAAGAAGGGTGGCAAGGGCGTCTGGGGTCCGATTCCCATGCCGCCGCACCCGCAAGTGTCTGACGACAACGCCAAGAAGCTGGTCCACTGGATTCTGTCCCTGTAAGCCGGGCTTTCAAGGCATGAAAAGCCGGGTTCGCCCGGCTTTTTTTCTGCCCTCACCCGCACCGCCCCCACTCATGGCCGCTCAAGAACGCCTCCCCGTCACCCTGCTCACCGGCTTTCTCGGTAGCGGCAAGACCACGCTGCTGAACTACCTGTTGCGACATCTGCCGCTCACCGCCGTGGTGATGAACGAGTTCGGCGAAATCGGCCTGGATCATCAGTTGCTGGAGGAGACGCGCGGGCCGTTGGCGCTGCTCTCCGGCGGCTGCGTCTGTTGCCAGGTGCAGGGCGCGCTGGCGCCGACCCTCAAGAATCTCTATATGGGGCGGCGCGACGGCAAGCTACCGCCCTATGAGCGCATCCTCATCGAGACCACCGGCATCGCCGACCCGGCGCCGATCCTCGATACCCTGCTCAGTGGCCGCTGGATCGCCGCGCGGCACAAGCTGGATGGCGTCGTCACCACGGTGGACGCGGTGCTGGGCGGCGGGCAACTGGATAGCCATTACGAAGCCGTGCGCCAGGTGGCGGTGGCGGACCGGCTGCTGCTGACCAAGACCGACCAGGCTGATCGCGCCGCGCTCGCCGCCCTGCACGCGCGACTGGCTGAACTCAATCCCGCCGCACCCGTCCTCGAGGTGGTGAACGGCGTCGTCGATCCGGCACTGATCACCGGCCTTGGCTTGTTCAGCGCCTCCGGCAAACATTCCGATGTCGCCCGCTGGCTGGCGCACCCGAATTACCGGCCAGCGCTGCGTTCCCCGCTGGGCGGCAAGCCGCGGCCCGCCGAAGCGGCGCCGCACGATGACCGCATCCGCGCCTTCAGTCTCACCTTCGATGAGCCGCTGGACTGGGCCGGCGTGCAATCCGCGTTGGACATGTTGCAAGCCTTCAAGGCCCGCAACCTGTTGCGCATGAAGGCCCTAGTCAACGTGAAAGGCAAGCCCAATCCGGTGGTGCTGCACGCCGTGCAACACCTCTTCTACCCGCCCACCGAACTGCCGGCCTGGCCCGATGCGGACCAGCGCAGCCGCTTCGTGTTCATCACCGCCGACCTGGATGAAGCTTTCGTCGCCAAGCTGCTGGACGATTTCACCCAGGCCGCCGGCAACGGCATGCTTGCCGCCAACGCTTGAGAAGTGCCTCCAAATTTATTGATCTCCAGTGTTCCGCATGCCATGGAGCGCCGGCCGTGTTTTTTCTGCGCGCTTTGCGGCTCGGGCCAATTACTTCGCTAACTGGCATGGATTGCGACCTGATGAAGCCCTTACTCGGGGTGGCTTCACACCGCGCTGAGCAGCGCGATGCTTTTTTCGAATGGCCCCATGTATTTCATGGCGGTGATCATGGAGCCCTGGAATTTCAGTTTTTTCGTCAGCAAAGCGGCGCGGCCGGAAAGCGTCCCTTCGCGCAGCCGCCGCCAGTTCTCCGCGCTGGCCTTCATCACGAAGACCGGTTTGCCGGGGGCTTCGCCCCAACCCGCGGCGATCGCCCGACCGTCCTCGACGAGCAGGAAAGCGCTGGGTTTTGAGCCATCTTCCCAGCCATATTCGATCAGGGCAGAAAACCCCTTCAGCCCCTGAAGTAGCTCGCTCTGCTCGTTCCAATGCAGGCGATAGCGCTCGACCCATTCGGCGGTCAGAAAATTATCCATGGCATTTCCTTGAAAAAAGCCGGCCGGAGATAGCGGCCGGCGAGTGGCCTTATTTCGCCGCCGGCATGGCTTTGAAAATCTGATTGAAGGAAGCTTCACCAACACGGGCAAATACGCCGGTGTTGCCCATCACACAGACGGCGAACTTGGGTCCCGCGAGCGAGAAGCCGGTGGCGGGTGTCCAACCGGACTCGCCGCTCATGGCGGTGAAGCCGTCCGTCTGCATGCGTGCCATGTGCATATTGGCCGCACACATGGCGGCGGCCATCGCCGCCGCATCCTCGGTAAGGTCGCCGGCGTAGCCGGTGAGCTTGCCGTCGTCGGAGAAAGTGCCGGCGGCAAACACACCTTTCAGTTTCAGCAGGGCATTCAGGTCAGTCATGGTCGTCTCCTTTGATCAAAGTGAAGCCAGGACTTCGAAGGTCTTGTCGAAGTCCGCATTCTTGTTGCGCACGAACACACCGACGTGCCCCACGATCAAAGCCGAATTCTCCGGGCCGGAGACGGCAAAGCCGGTCACCGGTTCGAATCCCTCCTTGCCGGTGTAGGACGTCCAGCCCGAGGCCTGCATCCGCCCCATCATCATGTTGGCGGCGCACATCTGGGCGGCCATCTTGGCGGCCTGGATGTTGATGTCGCCGGTGTAATTCAATAGTTCTCCGGTTGGTGAGAATTCTCCCGCGGCGAAGGCGCCGGGAATGCTCATCGCTTTTCTCAAATCAGCCATTGTTTTCCTCCTGGGGATCAAGGGCGCGGGGACAACCCCCGCGAAAAATGAAGAGCAAGCGCCGTGCCAAAACGCAACCCTTTGATTTTCTGGAGAACCCAGGGAGTTGCGAGTTCAGTCTGTTGCATTTTGGCGTTGCAGGCTTTTCACATATTCACAAAACTGTTATATGAAACAATAGGTTGTCTATATATGTTGCTGTTGCACAACGTGCAACGCTGGGAAGGGGGGGTATGTCGGTCGGTAAGAGCCTATGGGAAAGCAACATTCTGGAAGCCGTCCTCGCCAGTGTGGACGAGGGAATCCTGATCGCCGAAACGAACGGCAGCGTGGTCTTCTGCAACGCCGCGGCGCGGCAATTGCTGGAGGTGCCCGAAGACAGCCCCATCGTGCAACTCGGCAACGTGGGGGGGTTAAATCTGAAGCTGGTGATCACCCGCGGCCTGATCGACCTCGGCTTTGACGATGCGGTGAGCCGTCGGCAGAAGGACATCGTCGAGTTCGAACGCTGGCTTGCCTTGCCCGGCGGCAGCCGCTGCATTCACCTGCGCACCGGGCTAATCGAGCGGGAACGCGCCACGCCGTTTCGCCTCGTCACCCTCCGCGACATCACCGATCTCAAGCGCCTGCGCGAGGAAGCCGATGGCCTGGCGCCAGAGGATTTCGTCACCCGTGACGCGCGCATGCAGGAGGTGCTGCGCCAGCTCAGACAGGTGGCGCCGACCGAGGCCTATGTTTTGATGCAAGGCGAATCGGGCACAGGCAAGAACGTGCTGGTGCGCCAGTTGCACCGGCTTAGCCCCCGCGCGCCCCGGCCGCTCATCGAGGTCAATTGTGCCGCGGTGCCCGGCGAGTTGCATGAATCGGAATTCTTCGGCCATGTGCGTGGCGCATTCACCGGGGCGAGCGCCGATCGCGCCGGCCGCTTCGCCGCCGCCGATCGTGGCACGCTGTTCCTCGATGAGGTGGGGGAGGTGCCGCTGCATTTGCAAGCAAAGTTCCTGAAAGCGGTGCAGGAACGCCGCTTCGAGCCGGTGGGGTCGAACCACAGCCAGACGGTGGATGTGCGCATCGTCTCCGCGAGCAACCGTAATCTCAAGAACGCGGTGGACGCACGCCAGTTCCGGGCTGACCTTTATTACCGCCTATCCGTGATTACGCTGCACATCCCGCCGCTGCGCGAGCGCAAGGCTGACATTCCCCTGCTTATTGATCGTTTCCTGGGGGTGCTGTGGCGTCGCGGCTATGAAAAGGCCGTGCTGTCCAACGAGGCGCTGCGCATGCTGATCGAGTATCCCTGGCCGGGCAATGTGCGCGAACTGGAAAACGCCATGGAACATGCGCAGATCTGCGCCATCGATGGGGATATTCGTCCTGACAGCCTGCCTCAGGACATCCGCGCTTATCACGGCCAGGGCATTCCGCCGCGCGCGCCAACTTCGGCCCACGAGACCTCCGACAGCCAGATGCGCGGCCAGATCATGTTCGCCATCAAGCGCTGCAACGGCAACAAGGCGGCAGCAGCGAAGATGCTGGGCGTGGATCGCACGACCCTGTGGCGGCGAGTACGCAAGCTCGGACTTTGAAGTCGTTGGCCGCGAAGCTGGGCTTCGTGGTTGGTTATACTTGGTCGGGTATGCTCAAAACGCTCTTCTCCCTCCCCCGCACCGTCTGGCTGATCGGCCTGATCAGCCTGCTCAATGACTCGGCTTCGGAAATGATCTACCCGCTGGTGCCGCTGTATCTGGCCTCGGTGCTGATGGCCGGGCCGCGTGTGTTGGGGGTGATCGAGGGCATCGCCGAGGCGACCGCGAGTCTCTTGAAATTGTTCTCCGGTGTGGTGGTGGACCGCACCCGCCGCGCCAAGCCCTGGGTGGTGGCGGGCTATGCCCTGGCCGGTTTCGCCCGGCCCTTGATTGCCTTCGCCACAAGCTGGCTGGGCGTGCTTTTGCTGCGCTTCGCCGACCGGGTGGGCAAAGGCCTGCGCACCTCGCCGCGTGACGCCCTGCTGGCCAACAGCGTCGACCCCGCGGTGCGTGGCCTCGCCTTCGGCCTGCACCGGGCGATGGACAACGCCGGCGCGGTGGTGGGGCCGCTCACGGCCGCCTTGTTGCTGGGCCTGGGCTGGTCGTTGCATGACGTCATCCTGTTCGCTTTTCTGCCGGCCGTGCTCTGTCTGATCATGGCTTTGCTGCTGCGCGAGCCGCGCCAGGACGGCAGCCACAGCCCGCGGCCACCGTTCAGTTGGCGCCTGGTCGGCCTGCCACCCGTTTTCAAGCGTTATCTCGCGGTGCTGGCCCTGTTCACCCTGGGCAACTCGTCCAACATGTTCCTGCTTCTGCGGGCGCGCGAACTGGGCCTGCCGCAGGCGCAAGTGCCGCTGGCCTGGGCGGCAGTAGCGGCCATCGCCATGCTGTTTTCGACGCCGCTGTCGGCCCTGTCCGACCGGGTGGGGCGCACCCGCCTTCTGGTCGCCGGCTGGCTCGCCTATGGCCTGTTCTATCTTGGCTTGGGGCTCATGCCGCCGGACACGCCGTTCCTGCTGTTCGCCCTGTTCGCCTTCTACGGCATCTTCATGGCGGCCACCGAGGGGGTGGAAAAGGCCCTGGTGGCCGACCTCGCCCCGAAAGACCGGGTGGGCACCGCTTACGGCTGGTTTAACCTGACGGCGGGCATCCTGCTGCTGCCCGCCTCGCTGATCTTCGGCGAGCTGTATCAACAAGCCGGCGCGCTGACCGCCTTCGCGTTCTCCGCCGCCTGTGCCCTGACCGCGGCGATCCTGCTGCCGCTGTGGGCACTGCGCGGCGCCCCTTCCCTTTCATCGACTCAGGAGTAATCCATGAACACCCATATCCAGACGATTCACGCCCGCGAAATTCTCGACTCTCGCGGCAATCCCACCGTGGAAGTCGAAGTCACTCTGGCCAGCGGCGCCTTTGCCCGCGCGGCGGTGCCTTCGGGCGCCTCCACCGGCATCCACGAGGCGCTGGAATTGCGCGATGGCGACCCGGCACGCTATGGCGGCAAGGGCGTCAGCAAGGCGGTCAGCCACGTCAACGGCGAGATTCGCGCCGCCGTCACCGGCCTGGATGCCCTCGACCAGGGCGCGGTAGACCGGGCCATGCTGGTGCTGGATGGCACTTCCCACAAGACCAGGCTGGGCGCCAACGCCCTCCTCGGCGTCAGCCTGGCGGTGGCGCGCGCCGGCGCCGCCGCCTGCAATCTGCCGCTATTCCGCTACCTGGGCGGCGCAGCCGCGTGCCGCCTGCCGGTGCCGATGTTCAACATCCTCAATGGCGGCGCCCACGCCAACTGGCAAGGCACCGACCTGCAGGAATTCATGATCGCCCCGGTGGGT
>PFJX01000005.1 GCA_002784045.1 Hydrogenophilales bacterium CG_4_10_14_3_um_filter_63_21 | reverse complement strand
CCGCTTCTTCGCTTCGCTCATCGCTTTTCATCCCTTATGCCATCGCGCAGCTTAATCTGGTGTCTTGAAAACGGGGTCCACAATAGTGGCCTGTTGCGCTTCTGGCCGGACCCGGAAACCGTGCCGCTGGAATTTTTGCCCGCGGGTGGCACTCTGGTGGTCTTTCTCTCCTACCGCTTCTGGCACGAAGTAGTACCCGCCAAGCGCCAACGCCTGTCATTGACCGGCTGGTTCCGGCGCAGATGAGCCTCCCCGAAAACCTTCGCTACGCTCGGTTCTCCCCTCAAGGGGACGAATTTCTTGAGCGTGGGTGACTACTCCGCGCTGCCATCCTTCTTTTCCCTGAGTTGCAAGTGCCACATTGCGGCATAGCGGCCCTCCGCCACCAGTAGCTCAGCATGGTTGCCGCGCTCGACGATACGGCCACCTTCCAGAACCAGGATTTCGTCGGCATCCACCACCGTCGAGAGGCGATGGGCGATGACCAGGGTGGTACGGTTTTCCGCGATGCGCGCGAGTTCTTGGCCGATGGCCTGTTCCGTGGCGGTATCCAGCGAGGAGGTGGCTTCGTCGAACACCAGGATGGGCGGATTCTTGAGGATGGCGCGGGCGATGGCGACGCGCTGTTTTTCTCCGCCCGAGAGTTTCAGGCCGCGCTCGCCCACCACGCTGTCGTAGCCGTCCGGCAGGCTGGCGATGAACTGATCCAGGCGCGCCGCGCGGGCGGCTTCCAGCACTTCTTCCCGGCTCGCATTGGGGCGGCCGTAGGCGATGTTGTGATAGAGGCTTTCGTTGAACAGCACGGTGTCCTGGGGAACCATGCCGATCTGTTTTCTCAGGCTCGCCTGGGTCACCACGCGGATGTCCTGGCCGTCGATCAGGATGCGCCCGGAGGCCACCTCAAAAAAGCGAAATAGCAGGCGTGACAGCGTCGATTTGCCCGCGCCGCTGGCACCGACGACGGCGAGCTTGCGGCCGGCGGGGATGGTGAAACTGACGTCTTGCAGAATCGGCCGGCGCGGATCATAGGCGAAGCCGACCCGCTCGAAACGCACCTCACCGTGTTTGACCGCCAGTTCTTGCGCACCCGCCGCATCGACGATTTCCGGCGGCTGGTGCAACAGGCCGAACAGTTTTTCCATGTCAGTCAGCGCATTGCGGATTTCTCGATAAATGGTGCCGAGGAAGTTGAGCGGAATGAACAACTGGATCAGGTAGGCGTTGACCAGCACCAAGTCGCCCAGGGTCATGCGCTTGTCCGCCACGCCCTTCGCGGCCAACCCCATCATCGCGGTGACCCCCACGGCGATGATGAAAGCCTGGCCGACATTGAGCCAGGCCAGCGTGATTTCACTTTGCACCGTGGCGTCCTCGGCACAGCGCAGGTCGGCCTTGAGACGGTCCGACTCATACTGCTCATTGTTGAAATACTTCACCGTCTCGTAGTTGAGCAGGCTGTCTACCGCGCGGGCATTGGCACGGGCGTCGCTCTCATTCATGGCACGGCGGTATTGCAGGCGCCAGTGGGTGATGGCGATCGTGAAACTGACGTAGACCACCAGGGTGATCAGGGTGATGGCGCCGAACCAGGGGTCGTATTTGACAAACAACACCCCCGCGACCATGAGGATTTCCAGCAGCGTGGGGCCGATGTTGAACAGGGTGAAGTTGATCAGGAAACGAATCGACCGCGCGCCCCGCTCGATGTCCACCGCCAGGCCACCGGTACGGCGCTCCAGGTGGAAACGCAGGGATTGCGCATGCAGGTGCTTGAACACGTCATGGATGGCGCCGCGCATGGCGCGTTGCAGGACGCGCGCGAACAGCGCGTCGCGCAATTCGTTGAACGCAGTATTGCCGAAGCGCAGCAGGCCATAGAGAACGATGAAGAAAATCGGCAGCGCCAGCGTCGCCGAATCCACCTTCCCCACCCGGTCGACGATTTCCTTGAGCACCAGGGGCACCGAGACATTCGCCATCTTGCCGCACAGCAATAGCGCGAACGCCGCGATGACACGTCCTTTGTACTGCCAGACGTAAGGCGCCAGCGACCACGCCGCCCGCCATTGGCTGGCGCTGGTGCGTGGAGTCATGGAATCGGAACGGGCGTGATCGCGGGCCATTTAGGCGAGGCATGGGTGGGATGCGCCGCGCGCACGATTCGACGCGCGACGGTGCGCGCGGCACACCCTACCAATCAAGCCCTCACATACTCGCCGGCCGATCCAGGAGGGTATGCCAGTGATCGTCGGCCGCCGGTTCTGGATTGAACCAGTTGAGCTTGGCGTGCAGGCTGACCACGCTGCCGACGATGATCAGGGTTGGCGGCTTCAGTTCGGCCTGGGCGGCGAGCGCTGGCAAGGTGTTCAGCGTGCCGGTGACGGTCTTCTGATTCAGCGTGGTGCCCTGCTGCACGATGGCGGCGGGAGTGTCACCGGGCATGCCGTGTAGTTTCATCTGCTCGCACAACGTCACCAGGCCTTTCAGGCCCATGTAGATGACGATGGTCTGGCGCGGTCGGCAGAGCATGTCCCAATCCAGGTCCATGCTGCCGTCCTTGAGATGGCCGGTGACCAGGATCAGCGCCTGAGCATGGTCACGGTGGGTGAGCGGAATGCCGGCGTAAGCGGCCACCCCCGCCGCCGCCGTCACCGCCGGCACCACCTGGAATGGGACGCCGTGTTCGCGCAGCGTTTCGATTTCCTCGCCACCGCGCCCGAAGATGAAGGGGTCGCCGCCTTTCAGGCGCAGCACCCGCTTGCCTTCCTTCGCGAGGCGCACCAGCACCAGGTTGATTTCATCCTGCGGCACGGCGTGGTTGTCGCGTTCCTTGCCGACGTATAGGCGGTCGGCGTCACGCCGGCACATGTCCAGGATGGGCGGCGAAACCAAGCGGTCGTAAACCACCACATCGGCCTGCTGCATCAGGCGCAAGGCGCGGAAGGTCAAGAGATCCGGGTTTCCCGGGCCGGCGCCAACCAGATACACCTCGCCGACCGCGGGCACGCTACCGGTATCATCGAGCATGGCCTGAAGACTGGCTTCGGCCTCCTGTTCGCGCCCGGAAAACACCATTTCCGCGATCGGCGACAGAAATGCCTTCTCCCAGAACTTGCGCCGTTGCTCGGTCGTGGTAAAACGGCCGCGCACTGCCTTCTTGAAGCGGCCGGCAAGCGCGGCCAGCCGCCCGTATCCGGCGGGAATCAGGGTTTCCAGGCGGGCGCGTAGCAGGCGCGAGAGCACCGGCGCCTCGCCACCGCTGGAAACCGCCACCATCACCGGCGAGCGGTCGATGATGGAAGGCATGATGAAGGAGCACACCTCGGGCTTGTCCGCCACATTCACAGGAATATGCCGCGCACGCGCGGCATCATGCACGGCACGATCCAGATCAACATCGCCGCTGGCGGAAAACACCACATCCATGCCGTCTAGATGCGTTTCCTCGAAGGCAGTTGCGAGGTGAATCAGACGGTCGCTGCTGGCCAGCAGCTTGAAAGCGTCGGACAGCGTGGGCGAAACCGCATGCACCCAAGCGCCGGCATTGAGCATGAGAGAGGCCTTGCGCGCGGCGGTGTCGCTACCGCCGACCACCAGGCCCTTGCGACCGCGCAGGTCGAGGAAAATCGGTAAGTAGTCCATGTTTCGATACATCCCATGTGCGGTAGGAGGCCCACTCGCGGGCCGAATTACACGTCCAGGTGTGGGTGGTTCGGCCCGCTAGCGGGACTCCTACTATCAGGAACCGCAGCCGCCGCCGCAGCCACCGCAACCCCCGCCGCTGCCGCCGCCGGTGGAACAGCCTTCCCCCTGAGCGCTGGCCTTCATGAACACGAAGCGGTGTTCGCCGGGATTAACCTCGGAGAAGTCAATGGTGACGTCATCCAGCATCGGCGCGCTTTCGGCGTTGACCAACAGGGTCACGCCCCAGGAATCGACGATGGCGTCGTTGCTGCGCTCATCGTCGAAACCCATGCCGAATTCCAGCATCCCGGCCTGGTTGACGCGCGCGGCAATGCGCAAGGCCAGGTTATCGGCGCCGGCTTGTTGTGCGGAAGCACGAACTTGTTCGGCCGCTTCCTTGGTCAAGCTAATCATGATTCGTTTCCTTGCAGTAGCGAGGCTGTGCCCCAGGTTAAGTAAGCGTCTGGCCAAAGGCCGTTAAGCGGCAAGTCGATTGAGCGATCTGGAATACACGCGCACTTTCTCCAGGAAAGGTGCAATCCAGCCGCGATCGCCAGAACCGCGTCGATGGCAGTAGGCGGCGAGCAGATTTCGATACACGTAGCCATCGCGTTGGCCATCCATACCGTGGCCACGTTTCACTCGGTAGGCGTACCTGAGGCCGCTGGGCAGGTTTTCCAAGTGCGAGTAGTGAAATTCGTGCGCGGGAATGAGGTTAGCCTGGGGCATCCAGGGCGCATCAGGCGTTTCCTGCAATTCGGCATAGCCACGGCCAACCGGACGCTCGCCCATGACCCCATCTCCGGGCAGCACACCAACCATCTCGCCGTGGCGCTCGCCCCAGCGAAGCGAGCGCGCCAGATACATGAGGCCGCCACATTCCGCATAGACCGGCAACCCTGACGCGACTTGGCAAGCGATGTCGCGGCGCAGGCCGGCATTTGCGGCGAGTCCCTCGATGAATATCTCAGGGAAACCCCCACCCAGCAGAAGGCCATCGACCCGCGGCAAGTGAGGCTCTTCCAGGGTATTCAGAGGCACCAGTTCGACACCGGCTTCAAGCAGCGTATCAAGGTCTTCCTGGTAGTAGAAACCAAAGGCGCGGTCATGCGCGTAAGCGATGCGCAAACCACTCCCCCTTTTCCAAGACCCTACCCCGCGGTACCCGCCCCCCATTTTTCCCAAAAGGGGGGGCGCGGCAGAGGCGATCTCCAGCAAGTGGCCAATGTCAACCTGCGACTCGACGATTTCCGCGATGGCCTCGATGCGTGCATCGGAATCGGACGATTCGTTGCCTGGCATCAGACCTAGATGGCGCTCGGCGATGGCCATGCGTTCGCTTTTATAGACTGAACCCAACACCGGCACATCGGTATAGCGGGCGATCACCTCCCGCAACTTGCCCTCATGGCGCGGCCCGCCCACCTTGTTGAGAATGACGCCGGCAATGTTCACGGCCGGGTCAAAAGCCTGATAACCCAGGATCAGCGGCGCGATGCCACGGGTCATGCCGATGGTATCCAGTACCAGCACGACCGGTGCCCCCAACAATTTGGCAAGTGCGGCGTTGCTGTTGGAACCTTCCACGTCCATCCCGTCGTACAGACCTTTATTGCCTTCGATCAAGGCAATATCCGAATCACCGGCATGGCGCGCGAAAAGATTTTCGATCTCGGACTCGCGCATCATGTGGAAGTCCAGATTGTAGCTGGGCCGCTGGGCGGCCAGGCCATGCCAGATAGGATCGATGTAGTCCGGCCCCTTCTTGAACGCCTGCACCTTCATTCCGCGATTCGACAAGGCACGGCACAAACCCAGGGTCAGCGTGGTCTTGCCCGAAGATTTGTGGGCGGCGGAGAGGTAGAGAGTGGACATTAGAATAGTTTATCAGCCGTAACGCAAAAGCCGACAAATTTAGTCGGCTTTTTGCGTTACGCCTCGCCCTACCCGTTGGACGGGTTGGGGTCAGTGCTGACCGACTGTCGAAGAGGGATCCTTTATTTCATCCTCCGGCAGGAACTTGAGGACGCGAACGGCCACGGTGGTAATCAGAAAAGTGGTGGCGATGCCGCCAACCGCCAGCATCATTTCCCATACGGAGGGCGAATAGGCGTGCACCACACCGTCGAAGAAGCTGCTGGACTCGGCGTATCCCGGGAACATATCGAGTGGGAAAGCCTGTCCACCAACGATGGTGACGTACATCTGGGCATGCCCACCGATAATGACCAGAAGCGCGGCGATCAACAGTATCGCCGGTTGTTTCCTGGCGCCAGGACTGAAGATCAGGAGCAAGGGCAAAAAGCCGCCAAGCATGACCTGGCCACCCCAGAACAGCAGGGTGTAGATGCCGCCGTCGGACAGAAGGAAACGCTCGAAATCCCACTGCTTGGCGAAATACAGGTTGGTCAGGTGCAGCACAGCGGTGAAGTAAAGCGCCGCGGCGACAAAAGTGGCCAGCAGGTTCTTCAGACGGCAGAGAACAGCCTCGTCTATCTCAATGTCATTCCACTTGTACATCGCCGCCTGGACGACGATGAAGCAGGCCAGGCCGTAAGCGAATGAGTAGATGATGAACATCGGGGCGTAGAGGGCGGAATTGTAGCCAGCCCGCGCCACCAGAAAACCGAAAATGGAGCCGGTAGCGGTAGTCAACGCCAGGCGCCAGAGAAAGGCCAGCATGCCGATCGGCTTGTACCAGGGTTTCAACTTCCTATCCATCATGGTCAGCAGATACAGCCCCACAATGGCGAAGAAGCCGTTGTAGAAGATCATGTTGAGCGCAAAGATGGACTTGAAGTTGTAGTAGGTCATCGCCACGATCAGACGATCTGGACGACCCAGGTCCAACACCAGCACGGCCAGGCCGCCGCTCAGTATGGTGAGGGCCAGCAGGGCGGACAGCCGCGCGCGCGCCTTGTACATCTTCTTGCCGAATACCGAACCGATTGAGGCTACGTTAAGCACGCCGGACGCGGCAACGATGAGAAACACCGCGAAGACGTGGGGCAGGCCCCAGACGATCTGATTGGTCATCCCGGTTTTGATGTGGCCATGATGTTCAAGGAAGAAGAAGGCCGACAAAGTACCGAGCATCACCAAGCCGCCGAGAGTCAGCAACAGCCAAAACCCGGTGGACTTGCCGCATTCTTTCTGATTCAAGCAGATGTTGTTAGCCATGGTCTAGATTCCTTGATAACGCACGCCGGTGTTCAGACCGAGGTCGGCACGCACTTCGGTCGTGGCGACCGTCTTCATGGCCTTGGCGATGTCGCTTTCCGGATTATTCAGGTCGCCGAACAACATGGCCTGATGGCCAGAGGCCGTGCAGGCCTCGACGCAGGCCGGCGTTTCATCCCGATCCACGCGCTGGACACAGAATGTGCAGGACTCGACACAGCCCTTGCCGCGTGGGACTTCCGGATTCTGCTCAGTAAGGGGTTCATGCACGAACGAGCGCGCTTTGTAGGGGCAGGCCATCATGCAGTAGCGGCAGCCAATGCAGATATGGCGATCGACCAGCACAATGCCGTCGGCACGTTTCATGGAGGCACCGGTGGGGCAGACATCCACGCAGGGCGGATTCTCGCAATGCTGGCAGAGCATGGGAAGGTTGTGCTCCACGCCGGTCTGCAGGTGCTTGATATTCAGTTTGCGTATCCACTGCGAATCCTGCTCGCCGGTTTTGCCGGAGAGGCCGTTTTCTGTATTGCAGGCCGTGACGCAGTCGTTGCAGCCAACTGCACATTTGGTGGTGTCGATCAACATGCCCCAGCGTTGTTTGCTGGAAGCGCCTTCTTCAGGACTACGGCTGTGAGCGATGCCATAAAACAGCACACCAGGGCCGACAGCGACGCCGGCAACCAGCGCACTTGCCTTGAGAAAGTCGCGGCGATCTTCGAGTTTGGAGTTCATGGATTCACTCATTGGCTGCCTCCATTGGAGGGCATGAGAGAAGGAACCGCGGGTTGCGCGGCCTGATGTGAGGGGCGCTTGCCCGGTTTCGTGGCATGGCAATCCCAGCAATCCAGCTTGACGCCAGCATAGCTGTGGCAGGCAATGCAGAAATCCTCCTTGGAGGCAGCCACACTGCCGGTCTTGCTGCCGGCATGGCACTCGACACACTTTTTCAGACTGTACTTGGTCGTACGTATGCCTTTGCGCATCGTTTCGTCGCGATGGTGCTTGAGCAGTTCCGGGTGGTGACGACGGATATAGCCCCCCTCGTCCACACACTTGTCGCCCTTGGCGTGTTCCAGCTTGGGCAGATCGACTCCCGCCACCACCGGCATCGACGGGATGGCCAACAAGGCCATCGCGCCCAGGCAGGCGGCGAGGCGGAACCCTTTGCCCAGACCGGGCTGGTTGACCACTCTTGCCATGCCATTCATCCTTTTTCTTACTCGCCCATGCCCATGATGATGTAGCCGGTCGGGCACACTTCGGCACAAATGTGGCAACCGATGCACTTGCTGTAGTCGGTGTCCACATAACGGCCAGTGGTGGGGCCATCCTTTTTCTTGACCTTGAACACGGCGGTCTGCGGGCAGTAAATCACGCAGTTGTCGCACTCGAAGCAGAGGCCGCAGGACATGCAGCGTTTGGCTTCGGCCACGGTTTGTTTCTCATCCAGAGGGTGCAGGCGGTCTTCGAAGTTACCCAACGCCGAATCAGCGTTAAGCACGGTCACACCGCGCTGGTTGCGCGGGGTGTTCATGAAGTGGCCGAGAAACATTTCGGTGGACGGAATCACATAGCGGCCGGAACGGTCGTCATAGTTATGCAGAACGTCCTTCCATTCGGAAGTACCCCACTCCGGGCCGTGGTGCTCTTTGTACTCGTGGCCGGATTCCACCCACTTGCGTACCTCGTCCCAATGCGCTACGTCGACCTTGGGACGCTTGTCCGCCTCTTCACCCTTAAGGTAGGCGTCGATGCCATCGGCGCAGATGCGGGCATGGCCGATGGCCGTGGTCAGCAGATGAGGACGAATCACGTCGCCCGCCACGAAGATGTTGGGCTTGTTGGGGAAACGGTAGTTCTTGTCGGCGCGGATCAGGCCATTGTTGTTGTTGAAGCTCTCCAGTCCGGTGAAATCAACGGCCTGGCCAATGGCGGAGACGATCAGATCCCCGGTAATGTCGAACTCGGTGCCTTCCTTGATCTTCGTTTCCTTGCCAACCACTTCAAACTCGGCCACGCGTAGCGCGGTGGCGCGGCCATCGGAGCCCTTGATCACGGCGACCGGCGTAATGCCGCCGATGATCTCGATGCCTTCTGCCTTGGCCTGCTCGACTTCGTGTTTGTTCGCGGCCATCTTGTCGATGCTGGCGCGCGAGATCAGCACCACATCGACGCCCTGGCGCGCGGCGATGCTGGCGACATCGTGGGCAGCGTGGCCGGCCAACACCATCTCGGGCAGGTCGGTAGTCGAGGCATTGGTGATCTTGCCGAGACGACGGGCGACGGTCGCCACGTCGATCGAGGTATCACCACCGCCGATAACCACAACCTTGTTGCCGACATGTTGCAGGCGGCCTTCGTTGAAGGCGCGCAGGAAAGCGGTCGCCGGGACGCAGTTGGGGGCATCAGCGCCCGGCACTGGCAGAGAACGACCGCCCTGTGCGCCCAAGGCGATCAGGATTGCATCAAATTCCTGCTCGATCTGCTCCATCGGAACATCTGTGCCAACGCGAATATTCAGGCGGGTTTCCACGCCCATGTCGACGATGCGTTTGATCTCGCCGTCAAGCACATCACGCGGGGTACGGAAGCCGGGAATGCCATAGCGCATCATGCCGCCGAGCTCGGCGTGATTGTCGAAAATCGTGCAGCCATGGCCCATGCGACGCAGTTGATAGGCGGCGGCCAGACCGGCGGGACCGCCGCCGAGGATGGCGACCTTCTTGCCGCTTTCCCTGGCTGGCTTCTCGAAACCAATATTGTTGGCCAACGCCCAGTTGCCGAGGAAGTGTTCGACGGAGTTGATACCGACGTTCTCTTCCACTTGGTTACGATTGCAGCCGGATTCGCAGGGGGCGGGGCAGACACGACCCATGACGGCGGGGAAGGGGTTGGCGGACGTCAGGCGGTGGAAGGCGTATTCCTGCCAGCTCTGCCCACCAGTGGGCTTCTCAATACCACGCACGATGTTGAGGTAGCCGCGAATGTCCTCACCGGCCGGGCAGGAGGCCTGGCAGGGCGGCGTGGAATGCACGTACTCTGGGCACTTGTGGGTCCAGCTCGCCTGGAAAATCATCTCCTGGGAACGACGGTAGTCTGCCTCCGTCTCGCCGTCCTTGTAACGACGCCATGTGACACCCTCAGTCTTCTTTACATCTTTGGAAGTGACCGACATCTTCGCTCTCCTATCTCAAGAATCGTGCGGCAGTACCGCATGTCCAACGCCTAATTAACACAAATGCGCATCCGGCCCGCGGGCCGGACCGCCTCAATCCAACTTGATGGCCGTGCTGACGAGCTGATGCACGCCACCAACCATGCTCCGATCAAATCCGTAATACGGGACCACCTTGGTGAACTGCGCCTTGCAAATCGCGCAGATCAAAGCCAGGAAGTTCACACCATTGTTCTGCACCACGTTGTTGAACGCATTCATGCGCGGCAACGCGCCTTTCACGCGCACTTCGAGCAGGTCATCGGTCAGAATGCCAGCGCCACCACCGCAGCAGAACGTGGCTTCGCCGATGGTCTCCGCCGCCATGTCATGGTAGTGGTTGGCGACCGCCTTGATGATGTTGCGCGGAATGGTGAACTGGCCGCCGGGCTCGTCACCCATGCGCGAACCACGCGCCACGTTGCAGGAATCGTGGAAGGTGATGACGCGGTCATCGTTCAACGACTTATCAAACTTGAGTTGGCCCTTCTGGATCAGATCCCATGTGTATTCACATATGTGCATGGGCTGAGGAAAACGTGGGTCGAGCTGTTTCTGCAACTCGATCGAGAAGGGGTCATTGCCACCGTAACCGATGCCAGTGAGGGTATTCCAGAAGCTGTAGGCGACGCGCCAGGCATGGCCACATTCGCCAACGATGATGCGTTTGACGCCGAGTTCGAGGGCGGCATCGCGAATACGCATGGCGACCTTCTTCATGGTTTCGTAATTGCCGTTGAACAAGCCGAAGTTGCCCGCCTCGGAGGCATGGGTAGAGAGGGTCCAGGAAGCACCGGCGGCATGAAAAACCTTGGCATAACCAATCAGCGATTCCACATGCGGCTCGGAGAAAAAGTCGGCCGAAGGGGTAATCAGAAGGATTTCCGCGCCCTTTACATCCAGCGGCATCTTCACCGCGACACCGGTATCCGCTTCAATGTCTTCTTCCAAACCCAGCAGGGTGTCTTCCAGGGCGGGGCCGGGCAGGCCGAGGTTGTTACCAATTTTAAAAACCTTGGCGATAATCTCGCTGGAATATTTCTGGCCCATGCCCACCGTATTGAGGATTTCGCGGCCGGCCATGGTTATTTCAGCGGTGTCGATGCCATAGGGGCAGTACACGGAACAGCGACGGCACTCGGAACACTGATGGTAGTAGTTGTACCAATCGTCGAGGATTTCCTTGGTGAGATCTTCCGCGCCCACCAGCCAGGGGACAACCTTACCTGGCAGAGTGAAGTAGCGGCGATACACCTTGCGCATCAGATCCTGGCGCGCGACCGGCATGTTCTTCGGGTCCGCGGTACCGAGGAAGTAATGGCACTTGTCGGTGCAGGCGCCGCAATGCACGCAGGCATCCATGAAAACGCGCAAGCTGCGGTACTTGCCAAGCAACTCACCCATACGGTTAATCGCACGGTCATGCCAGTCATCGGTCAGTTGCCAGGGATAACCCAGGCTAGTCTGGCTGGCCTGTGGGGCCGGGAAGCTCTTGGAGTGAGCCATCGCCCCTTCCATGATCTTGGGGACATCGGTGTATTCCGTCAGCTTGGGAACTTCGAATTCAGGACCAGCCACAGTAGCTCCTTGCGTCTCGGGTATCTCGGGCGAACCGAACTTAACTATTTACTTGCGCTCAGCCGCCGCCGCCCAGGGAGCGATATGGCGGGTTTCGCGCGGATTGTCAGCCTGGTTGCGGGTCGGGCTAAAGAAGATGCCCGGCGCGTGCAGCAGCTTGCTGACCGGAAAGATGATCATCAGCAAGGCGACCAGAGTCAGGTGCACCAGCAGTGGCCCATCGCTGGGCACGGGGTGCCAGTCGAAAGTCACCAGCCCTAGCGCAAAGGCCTTCAGCGCAACAATGTCGGTATGAGATACAAACGTTGTCATCATGCCGGAGACACCAATGCCCAGCAGCAGGGCCAACATCAGGTGGTCTGAGGGGGTGGAAATGTAACGCACACGATCCACCAGGAAGCGACGCGCCCACAGGCCAAGCAGGCCGGCGACCATCGCGAAGCTGGCGTACTTGCCATAAGGCTGGATAAATTCGACCACGAACCACAGGGGTTCCTGGAAATACCGCACATGGCGCAGCAGAACCAGAGCCAAGCCGATATGAAACATCCAGCCAAAGACCCATATCCACTTGTTAGATTTGAACAGGGATTCGAACAGCACAACCTCGCGTGCCATCCGCAGCACCACGCCAGTATTGGTGGTCGGCGCGGGGGTGGTGGGAATCTTGAGCGGCGCTGGGGTGCGGCTGTATTCGGCAATGCGATAGGCCACGCCCGCGACCAGCACAATCGCGGCGAAGTAATAAAGGCCAGTGTAGAAAAGCGTCAGCGAAGTCATCCGTCTTACCTACGGTGGAGAGTGGTGAGTCGAGAGTCGAGAGCCATCAGTAGTGTCGAAATTCCACTTTCGGCTCTCGACTCCCGGCTATTGCGACATCAGGCAGCAACAGCCGTGAGCCAGGCCAGAAGGGAGACAACCCCAACCTGGCCAGACATCACATCAAATACAGCCAGTTGGCTTGGGCAAGCCAGCAATCTTGCAGGCCTGCTTGGCGGGGCCGTAAGGGAACAACTCGTACAGGTACTTGTTGTTGCCCTTGTCTGCACCCAGCTTCTTGGCGATAGCTTTGGTCAGCACGCGCACGGCGGGAGCAATTTGATACTCCTCGTAGTACTCACGCAGGAAATTGATCACTTCCCAATGGGAATCAGTCAGTTCAACTTTTTCTTCCTGCGCCAGATACGCGGCAATGTCCTGGTTCCAATCGGCCAGATTGGTCAGGTAGCCTTCCTCGTCAACTTCAAAAGATTTGCCGGCAACTTCAACCATAGGCATAGCGTTACTCCTTAATAAAATTTACAACCAGGACTGGAGATTGCTGTGGTCCGCAACCAGATCCACAAAACCGCCGTAATCCACGACAGTGACGCCATCCAGTACACGATCGGCTACGCCACGCGCCTGGAGGTCAGCGCCCAGAGCGTAAACCTTCAGATTGGCCATTGCGCCCTGGACTTTCACCTCTACGCTGCTGCCCTTGGTGGCGCCGTATACGCCATCCTCGATAAGCAGAACCGCAGAACCCTTTTTCGCCAAACGAAGGCAACTCTCCAAGGAGTTGCGATCGAACGGCGATTTGTTAACGATATGCAGCATCTCGTTTCTCCCCTTAGAAGCTGATCACAACGTCTTGCTCAACCATGAGGTCCGCCATTTCCGCCGCGGAAACGATCTGCACGTCAACCAGCAGGTCATCCTCGGTCAGGCCACGGAACTCCATCGACTCGCGCTCGACATAGAGCTTTTCGATGTCGTAACCCTCCAGGGCGCGATAGGTCGGCGAGAAATTCTTCTGGCCAAGCGCCTTGGTGTCCTGGCCCTTCTTCAGCTCGTAAACGCCATCGTCGACGAAGGCCAGGCTGACATCCTGCTCAAAGGCGGCGGAGATCAGCACGACCTCCAGGCCTTCCAGCGCATAAATCGTCCCGTAAGGAGCCTTACGGTTTACGAACATAAATTTCTTGATGACGCCGCCCTCGTCGTCTGGATCGATATTTTCGCTTGATGTGAACATCGTTTTCCCCTTAATCGCCAAAAGTCACGAGACGATCGCACTGGATGCCGGCTTCGACCAGTTGACCCAGGCCGGAAATGCGGAAGCCTTCAGCCAGGTTGTCGGCATCCTTGCCCTGCCGCTTCGCTTCGTTTGCGTCCATGATGCCGCGCCGTTGCGCGGCGGCGATGCACACCACCAGATCGAGGTTGTGCTGCTTGGACAGCTCACTCCAGCGATTGACGATATTGCGATCGTCGCGCGGGGGTTCGGTCAGACGCGTCGCGTTGTTCACGCCGTCGTGATAGAAAAACACGCGATAGATCTCGTGTCCCTTTTCGATGGCGGCCTTGACAAAGTTGTAGGCGCTATCAGAGGCCTGATGGGTGTAAGGCCCTTCGCTTACTAATACACCGATCTTCATTTATATATCCCTATCTCCGAATATCCGAATCGCACCGGCCCCGCTGCTCTGGGGCCGGGCTACTGATCAAATCAACTGCGCAATCAGAAGCGGATATGCGTGGAAGCGTTCAACGTGGTCCGGGAACCGCGCCAGTTGTCGATGTGATACTTGGTAAATGGCAGACCCGTCTTCTCGAAGAAGGCGGGCCAACCGATACGGTCGATCCAATCGTTCATGCGTTCCCACGGACGGCCATCGGCTTTGTAGGCAGCCAGGATGGTCTTGACGACCTGGCTGACTTCGGGCCAACGCGGCGGGTTGTTCGGAATGCCAGCGGCGACCAGTTTGTGGAAGGTCGGCTTGGAGCGAGCGTTGGAGTTCTTGCCGCCAACCCAGATCGCGAACTTGGAATTTACAGGATCGTTGATCTGCATCGGAGGGCACGGGGGGAAGCAAGCGCCACAACAGATACATTTCTTTTCGTCCACTTCCAGGGACGGCTTGCCATTCACCAGTGCGGGACGAATCGCGGCAACCGGGCAGCGGGCGACAACGGAAGGCCGCTCACACACGTTGGCAACCAGATCATGGTTGATCTTCGGCGGCTTGGTATGCTGGATGACGATGGCGATGTCAGCCTGGCCGCCGCAGTTGATCTCGCAGCAGGAGGTAGACAACTTGACGCGGTTGGGCATCTCGCACTTGATGAACTCTTCATAGAGTTCATCCATCAGAGCCTTGACGGCGCCAGAGGCATCGGTACCCGGGATGTCGCAATGCAGCCAGCCCTGGGTGTGGGCGATCATGGAAACCGAGTTGGCGGTACCGCCGACGGGGAAACCGCTACCACTCAGAGCCTTGATCAGGGGATCAACCTTGGTCTGGTCAGACACCATGTACTCAATATTGGAACGCGTGGTGAAACGCACATAGCCGTCACCAAACTGATCGGCAATATCAGCCAGCTTCTTGATCGTAAGTGAGTCCATCTGGCGCTGAGTACCCGCCTTGACGGTCCATATCTCGGCACCGTTCTCGGCACGGTGGTAGAGCACGCCAGGCTTGGGATGTGAGTGGAAAACCCACTTCCCATAGTTATCCTTCATCACCGGGTGCATGTAGGGCATTGGATCCGGCGCACCGGATTCAATGGTTTCGTGAGTTCTTTCAGCCATTGCTATCTCCAAAGGGTGAAATCGTTAAACCTTCATTTGATCTTCACTGCGGATCAAGAGAGCGACCCACCGGGCCGCCCTCGAAAGAGACCGTTAACTCAGGCAGCGGCCTGCTTGCGCTCGAACCACTTGGCGGCCTCCTCATCCCAACCATCCATGCGGATATAGGGGTTGGCGCGCGGCTGGCTGATCATGTTGGGATCAATTTCCAGGCCGATGCCTTCCAGGAAGTTAACCAGACCGATGCGCTCAATCATCTCGCCGGTACGCTCGTGCTCCAGCGCATTTTCCGCGAAGAAATCGAGAATGGTGCGGGACAGATCGTTCAGTTTTTCGAAGTCTTCGTCGGACTCAAGCTTCATGAATGGGATCACCACGGTCCCCATGCTGGCGCCAATCTTGAGCACGCTTTTGCCACCAACCAGAATGGTCACGCCCTTATCCTTGCCGGGCAGCAGAGCACCCGGCATGACGTTCAGGCAGTGCATGCAGCGGACGCAGTTGTGGTTGTTGATTTCCAGACAGTTAGCGTCAGACAGCACCACTTTGGTCACGCCTTCAGCTACCGCGGCGCCATCGTTTTTCTTCAGTTGGATGGCCTTGGTCGGGCAAAGGTTGACAACCATATTGATGGTGTCTTCCATGCTATGGGCGGTGTACCAATCACGCGCCAGCTTCTCGTTGGCGCGGATGTTGTCGCGCCAGGTGCCGATGGTGGCCATGTCGGAACGCTGAATGGAGTTCATGCAGTCATTCGGGCAGCCGGAGAACTTGAACTTGAATTTGTACGGTAGAGACGGCCGATGCATATCGTCCAGGTTGTTATTGATGACGATGCGCAGAGCGCGCGCTTCGTCATAACAGGACATTTCGCAACGCGCGGCACCCACGCACGACATGGAGGTGCGCAGAGCGGGGCCGGCGCCGCCAAGGTCGAAGCCCATTTCGTTAAACTTGTCGAAAACGCGTTGCACGTCGGCGGTCTTGCAGCCTTGCAGCATGATGTCACCAGACTGGCCGTGGAAAGCGATCAGACCGGAACCCCCGTTTTCTACCCAGGCATCACTCATCTGGCGCAGAAGGTCGGAGGTGTAGTGCATCCCCGCAGGCGGCATGATGCGCAGGGTATGGAATTCGGCCGCCTCGGGAAACTTTGGAGTGCCATCAGCATTTTTTAGTTCGGTGAAACGGGGAATCACGCCACCGCCGTAACCCATCACGCCAACGGTACCGCCCTTCCAGTAACCGGACTTGGTCTGGTAGGAAGTCTCCAGCTGGCCCATCAGGTCGACCATCATGTCGTTGTCTTTAGCCAGGCGCTTCAGACCCGTAACGAACGAGGGCCACGGGCCAGTCTCGAGTTGGTCCAGGTTCGGCGTATCAATCATTTGCTTAGCCATCTGTCTTTCTCCTTGAAATCTTGAACAACATCATGTCGTCACAAACTTACCGCACTAGCCCGTTGGCAGTCTGCTTGTACGGGACGAGTCAGGTCATATTAGGGAGCGCTTATCGAGCTTGCCATTATTCCGATGGGGTAACCGGGTATATCAATCGGGTAGCACTTACCTACCCGAACGGGTAGGTTGAGGACTGCGTATCCAGCACCCAAATCCCACATCACTTGCTGGCAGAAAATATTAAACAATTAACATATTTTAATATACTAACCATCTATGGACCAGATCACCTCACTTATCAAATTCCGCAATCCCTACGGCAACCAGGAAATCGAGTTGCAACAGGCGGTGTATGAAGCCGGCGGCACGCCAATGCTGCGCCTGCGGATACGTGAACGTGGGGCGCGCTTCACGATTTTCGACATCGATCCCGCGACCGCGAAATTCTGGGCGGAAGCGATGCTGAAGTGGGCCACGCCGCTGGCCGCCGACAACCCGCCCCCCCACCTCCCTCCCCCACCTGCCGAGGACTGACCCGATGCGCATGTACAGCCCGGAATGGGAAGCGGTGAAAAATCTGAAGTTCACCCCTAGCGTGCTGGATCTTCACTATGACTTGTCAGGCAGTGAAATCCCCGCGGACCACGGCCCCGCGCTTTACGCCGAGCTTCTACGCCACCTACCCTGGCTGGCGGACACTCCCGGTGCCGCCGTGCATCCGGTTCATGGCGCGCCTAGTGGACGCAATGCCAACCTAGTGGTCAATCGACGGGTGAAACTGGTATTGCGCCTGCCGGTTGCCCGTCTGGAAGCAGCGCGCGCACTGGTCGGAAAGCACATTGACCCGGGCGCGGGCACCTTGGTTGTCGGCGCCATGAAAGAGAAAAATCTGACGCCATTTGGTACGCTGTATTCCCATTTCGTCACCCTGGGGACGGCGGATGAAGCGGCCATTTTGTTGGAAGTGCGTCGGCAACTGGACAAAATGGGCATCCCGTGCGGACTGATACCGGGGATGCGACATAAAATGCTCGCCCCCGACGGGGAGATCAGTGGTCATTCGTTGATGTTGCATGACCTCAGCCTGGTGCATTCACTGGCCGTGCAAGAGCAGGGCTTGGGGCTGCACCGCGTCTGGGGTTGCGGCATCTTCATACCGCACAAGTCAATCAAGGAAGTGTCGACCGTCTGAGTGAACCAGTCGGTCATCTGTTTTTTAACCTGTGAAATAGGAGAGAAACTGTGGGCTACATTCTTAACGGCGAAGAGCTGGAAACGGGTGAAGAAGACTTTCTGCTGGAAGCCAACTTCAGCGATGAAATCGTCGAGATCATCGCAGCCGCCGAGAAAATCAACCTGACCGACGAGCATTGGCAAGTCATCAACTACCTGCGCGACAAGTACCGCGAAGATGGCCATACCCCCAACTTCCGCGCCATGGTGGCCGAGCTGGACGAGATGCACCCCGAAACCGACTGGAAGAAGAAGCTTTATGAGCTTTTCCCCAGCCAGCCCGCGCGCCAGGCCGCTCGTGTGTCCGGCCTGACCAAGCCTTACGGCAAGGGCGGTTATTGATTTGTAGGGTGGGTTACGCTTCGCTAACCCACCCTACGCACTGCCGACTGTATTAAAACCATGTTCATCAACACCCTAGTCACCACAGCGGATCTCGCCGCGCATCTCGATGACCCCAACTGGATCGTATTCGACTGCCGCTTCACCCTGACCGACCCGGAAGCCGGGCGCCAGGCTTATCTCAAGAATCACATTCCCGGCGCGCGCTATATTCATCTCGATGAAGACCTGTCCGCGCCGGTCACCGCAACCACCGGTCGCCACCCGCTGCCCGATGTAAAGGTACTGGCGGAAAGGCTCTGCCGCTGGGGCGTCGGTATCAACAAGCAAGTTGTGGTTTATGACGACAGCTATGGCGCGATGGCCGTCCGTTTGTGGTGGATGCTGCGCTGGCTCGGCCATCCCGGTGTCGCCCTGCTCGACGGCGGCTTTCCTAAATGGCGTAAGGAACAGCGGCCGCTCACGGCCGATCTGCCGGAGCTCCATAAGGGCCATTGCGCCTGCCTGCCAGAACCCAGCCAAATCGCCCACGCCGACGAGGTATTGCGCGCCTCGCAAACCGGCGATGCCCTGATCATCGACGCCCGTCCGGAACGCCGTTTCAGCGGTGAATTCGAGCCGCTCGACACCGTCGCCGGCCATATCCCCGGCGCGATCAACTGGTCGTTCGACGAGAACCTCGATATCGACGGTACTTTTCTGCCGCCCGAAGCTCTTCGCGAGAACTATCAATCCCTGCTGAAAGGCCGCGCGCCCTGGCAGGTTATCCATACTTGCGGCTCCGGCGTCACCGCCTGCCACAACCTGCTGGCGATGGAAGTTGCCGGCCTGCCCGGCTCGCGCCTCTATCCTGGTTCCTGGAGCGAGTGGATTCGCGATCCCTCACGGCCAATCGCCAGCGGAGAATGAAATGGCTCAGTTCGCATTAAGTAGTGATGAGACTAGGTAGCTGGTCGCAATCCCTGTCACCACGGGCATTTCGCTCAAATTCACT
>PFJX01000053.1 GCA_002784045.1 Hydrogenophilales bacterium CG_4_10_14_3_um_filter_63_21 | reverse complement strand
AAGCCCCACAGGCGCCAGCCGTTTTGATTCGAAATTCGAAGGTCAAAACCGGAAGCTCAGACTCATACCTCTATTGGAATTGACTGCCCGAACCTTTCCCTTCGCCATGGCCCCCCTGTTCGCCACGCCTCAAACCGCCATTCTGCCAACCGCCACCCTGCTGGTGGTGGATGACATTCCGGAGAACCTGGCCGTGCTGGCCGAACTGCTGGCGCCTTCCTATCGGGTGCTGGTGGCCAATTCCGGTTCGCGCGCGTTGCGCCTGGCGCGGTCAGAGCCGAGGCCGGACCTGATCCTGCTCGATGTGATGATGCCGAACATGGATGGCTACGCTGTCCTCGGGCAACTCCGGGAAAATCCCGCCACCGCCGAGTTGCCGGTGATTTTTGTCACCGCGCTGACCACCGTGGAGGACGAGCAGCGCGGCTTCGATCTCGGCGCCGTGGACTACATCACCAAGCCGATCCGACCGCCCATCGTCCTGGCTCGGGTGAAGGCGCAACTGGAGCTGAAACAGGCGCGCGACTGGCTGAAGGACAAGAACGCGGTGCTGGAATCCGAAGTGGACGCGCGGATGGGCGAAATCAAGTTGATCCAGGAAGTCAGCATTCGGGCCCTGGCGCGGCTGGCCGAGACGCGCGATCCGGAAACCGGCAACCACATTCTGCGCACGCAATCCTATGTCCGGGCGCTGGCCGTCTCCTTGCGTACACATCCGCGCTTTTCCGCCTGGCTCACCCACGACACCATCGACCTGTTGGCCAAGTCCGCGCCGCTACATGACATTGGCAAGGTCGCCATTCCCGACCACATCCTGCTGAAGCCGGGCAAGCTCACGGCGGAGGAATGGGAAATCATGAAGACCCACGCGCGCCGGGGGGCCGAGGCGATCGAGCAGGCGGAGCGCGATGCGGTCAAGCCGGTGGCGTTTCTCGCCATCGCCAAGGAAATCGCGCACTGGCACCACGAGAAATGGGGTGGCGGCGGCTACCCGGATGGCCTGGCCGGCGATGCCATCCCGATTTCGGCGCGCCTGATGGCGCTGGCCGATGTCTTCGATGCCCTCATCTCGCGCCGCGTCTACAAGCCCCCCATGCCTTATGAGCAAGCGCGCGAGATTATCGTAAGCGAGCGCGGGCGCCATTTCGATCCCAACGTCGTTGCGGCTTTCCTGCAAGTTTTCGACGAATTCGTGGCCATCGCCGAGCGTTATGGCGATGCCGGCTGATCGGCCATGACCCGCCTGGCAATCTGGTTTTCTTGCGCGCTCTTCCTGCTCACCGGCTGCGGCGACGGCGAGCAGCGGGCGGCTTATCAGCCGGAGTTTGGCCAGCGGCCGGCGAGTGCGCCGACGCGCAAGGAATACCGCTTTGCCGTGCATCCCCTGCATAACCCTGAGCGGCTATTCGCGGTCTACGGCCCTCTCGTCGATCGCCTCAACGCCGCCATACCGGAGGCCCATTTCACCCTGGAAGCCTCGCGCAACTACGAGGAATTCGAAAAAAAGCTGTATGCCCGCCAGTTCGATCTGGCGCTGCCCAATCCCTATCAGACGGTCAACGCTCTGCGCCATGGCTACCGCGTGTTCGGCAAGATGGGTGAAGACGAGCGCTTTCGCGGCATCTTCCTGGTGCGCCGCGATAGCCCCATCCGCGAGGTCGCCGATCTGAAAGGCAAGGTGGTGAGTTTTCCCGCCAGTACCGCTCTGGCCGCCACCCTGCTGCCGCAACAGTTTTTGCAGCAGCATGGCGTGGCCGTCGGTGCTTACCAGGCGCGCTATGTCGGCTCGCAGGAGTCTTCGATCATGAACGTCTACCTGGGCGATGCCGCCGCTGGCGCCACCTGGCCGCCGCCGTGGATCGCTTTCCAGAAGGACCATCCGGCGCAAGCCGCGCAGCTCAAGCTGCAATGGAGTACCGAGTCGCTGCCCAACAACGGCTTGGTGGCGCGCGACGATTTCCCAGCGGCGCTGCTCAACAAGGTTGCCGCAATGCTGTTTTCTTTGCACGAAAGCGCCGAGGGCCGCGCCCTGCTCGCGCGTCTGCCGCTATCTCGCTTCGAGCCGGCGAACGCGGCCACTTATCGGCCGGTACGCGACTTCATCGCGCGTTTCAGCAAGAACGTGCGGCCTTTGCCGGAACAACCATGAATACGCTGTGCCGCCGTCTGCGTGATCTCTCCATCCGCCAGCAATTGATCCTCGGCATCGTCCTGCTGCTGACGCTCTTGATGAGCCTGCTGGTGGCTTACCTGGTTTCTCGGCAAAGCGAATTCCTTGAGCAAAACAGCCAGGAACAGGCGCATGGCCTGGCCACTACCCTGGCGGTGAGCAGTACTTCCTGGGTGTTGGCCAACGATGTGGTGGGCCTGCAGGAGGTCGTTCAGTCGGTGGCGCACCAAGCGAACGTGCGCTATGCCATGCTGGCCAGCCCGGACGGCCGGGTGCTGGCGCACAGCGATCCGGCCCGCGTCGGCCTGTACCTGACCGACGTGAACAGCCGCCGCCTGCTGGGCGCGCCGGCGCGGCTCACGATTCTGGCCAGCGAGCGCCAGGTGATCGACCTGGCGGCGCCCGTTCTGGCGAACGGCCGCCTGCTCGGCTGGGCGCGGGTTGGCCTCGGGCGCGAGGCGGTGGCCGCCAATCTCGATCAAATCCGCCGCGCCGGGCTGCTCTTCGCCCTCACCGGCATCGCCCTGGGGACCTTGCTCGCCATCGGGATAGCGCATGGCCTCACCCGCGGCCTGCGCCGTCTGGTCGAGGGTGTCGCGCGGGTGGCGGCGAGCGAGCGCGGTTTCCAGCTCACCTTCCGGCGCAAGGATGAAATCGGCCGCCTGGGCGACACTTTCAACCACATGCTGGTGGCCCTGGAGAAAAACGAGACCAAGCGCGAAGCCGCGGAAATGCAGGCTCGCGCCGCGCAGGCGGAAACGGCTGGGCTGCTGGCGCGCGCTGACGAATCCCGCCTGGCCTTGCTCAACCTGGTGGCAGAGCAGAAAGCGGCGGAAACCGCGCTGCGGCTTTCCGAGGCGCGTCTGCGCGATGCCCAGCGCGTCGCCCATATTGGCAGTTGGGAACTTGACCTGGTCCGCGATCATCTCTGGTGGTCGGATGAAATTTTCCGCATCTTCGAGCTCGATTCCGGGCAGTTTGGCGCGTCCTACCCGGCGTTTCTCGATGCCATTCACCCGGATGATCGCGCGCGGGTGAACCAGGCTTACCAGGACTCCGTCGCCAGCAAGACGCCCTATGACCTCGTGCATCGCCTGCGCTTGCCGGGCGGGCGCATCAAGTATGTGCATGAACGGTGTGAAACCCATTACGCCGCCGACGGCAGCCCCCTGCGATCTTTTGGCACAGCGCAGGACGTGAGCGAACGGGTATTGGCCGAGGCGGCATTGCGCGAGAACGAGTTTCTGTTCCGTTCACAGTTCGATCGGGGCAACTTTGGCATCGCCATCACCTCGCCGGAGAAGGGCTGGCTTCGTATCAACCCTTACCTGTGTGACCTGCTGGGCTACGACGAGACCGAGTTGCAGGCCATGACCTGGGCCGCGATGACCTATCCGGATGACCTCGCCGCCGATGTGGCCCAGTTCGAGCGCCTGCTGGCCGGCGAAATCGATGCTTACGAGCTGGACAAACGCTTCGTCTCCAAGCTGGGTGAGATCGTCTACACCCATCTCACCGTGTCCTGCTTCCGCGAAAACGGCCAGGTGAAATTCGTCATCGCCTCGCTGCTGGACATCGGTGAACGCAAGCGCGCGGAAGCCGCAATCCAGCAGCTCAATGCGGAACTGGAACAGCGCGTGAGCGACCGCACCAGCGAACTGGCGCAGGCCAAGCGGGAGGCGGAAGCGGCCAATCAGGCCAAGAGCGCCTTTCTGGCCAACATGAGCCATGAAATCCGCACGCCGATGAATGCCATTGTCGGCCTCACCCATCTCTTGCAAGTCGCCAGCCAGAATCCCGAACAACTGGACAAGTTGCGCAAGATCGCCGATTCGGCGCGCCACCTGCTCTCGGTGATCAACGATGTGCTCGATATTTCCAAGATCGAAGCCGGCAAGTTCAGCCTGGAAAGCACGGATTTCGAACTCGACCCGCTGCTCGGCGGTGTCGCCAATCTGGTACTGGACAAGGCGCGGGAGAAGGGCCTGAAACTGGTCGTCGACAGCGCGCCGAACCTGCCGCGCTGGCTGCGCGGCGATCCCACCCGGCTCACCCAGGCGCTGCTCAACTACGCCGGCAATGCCGTCAAATTCACCGAATCTGGCGACATTGTTCTGCGTGTCCGTGTGGTTGAGGAAACCGCCACCGATCTGCTGCTGCGTTTCGAGGTACGCGATACCGGTATCGGCATCGCCCAGGAGGCGCTACCGCGCCTGTTCCAGGCTTTCGAGCAGGTGGACGGCTCCACCACCCGGCGCTATGGCGGCACCGGCCTGGGGTTGGCCATCACCCGACGCCTGGCGGTGATGATGCAAGGTGAGGTTGGCGTGGAAAGCCGGCCGGGGCACGGCAGCGTGTTCTGGTTCAGCGCCCGTCTGGGCCGTTCCCCGCGGGTCGCGACTGGCGCCGTCACTACCTCCCCCAGCGCGACGCTGGCCGACATCCGCCTGGGTGGCGATTGCGGCGGCGTCCGCCTGCTGCTATGCGAGGACAACCCGATCAACCAGGAAGTCGCGCTGGAGCTGTTGCGCGAGGCCGGTCTTGCCGCCGATCTCGCGGAAAACGGCTTGGTGGCGCTGGAGAAGGTCAGGCAGGCGGCCGCCAAACAGCCCTATGACCTCATTCTCATGGACATGCAGATGCCGGTGATGGACGGCCTCGCAGCGACCCGCGCGATCCGCGCCCTGCCCGGGCAGTCGCGGGTGCCGATCCTGGCGATGACCGCCAGCGCCTTCAGTGAAGACCGGCAGCGTTGCCTGGACGCCGGCATGAACGACCATGTCGCCAAACCGGTGGACCCGGATGCCCTGTTCGCGACCCTGGCGAAATGGTTGCCGAAGCGGCCGCACGCTCCTGGCGCGGACTTGGCCACAAGTTTTGCCACCGGGTTTGCCACCATTGCCGGACTGGACGCCAAGGCCGGCCTGCGCATGACGCGCGGTAATACGGAGAAATATGCCGCCCTTCTGCGCCTCTTCGTCGAGCACCACGAGACGGATATGGCGCGCTTGCGTGCCTGCCTGGCCGCAGGCGACCGTGAACAAGCCAAGCGTCTGGCGCACAGCCTCAAGGGCGCGGCGGGAAGCGTGGGCGCGACCGGTTTGAGTGGGCTCGCGGCGGAACTCGAAACGGCCCTCGGCGAAGGCCGCGCGGAACCGAATATCGCGGCGTCCATCGAGGCCTTCGCACAGGCGCAGCAAGCGTTCAATGCCGCCGTGCGCGCCAGCCTGGTGGCGCCGCCGAGCGCGTTCGGTGCCAGCGCTACGCCGCCGGACCAGACCAGGCTGCGTGAGCACCTCGGCCACCTTGCCACCTTGCTGGCAAGCGGCGACGCCCAAGCCATTCCCATGCTGCGCGAAATGGCCGCGGAATTGCGTGGCGCGCTGGGCGAAGCGGTGGAACCACTGCGCCGCCAGATCGAAGCCTACGATTTCGAGGCGGCGCTGGAGACCTTGCGCGCGGCAGGCGAACGACTACCCGACTGAGCGGCGCAGGAAGGCGCCGGCGCGACTAAAACCACTAAGGAGCGCAGGGTTGACCGCTTTGCCACGCCATCCCTATGCTGCGCGCCCCATTTCAGGAGTTGCGCATGAATGCCCCCAATCCCGGCTGCTCCAGGGAGGATCTGGGCGTCCAGATTGCCGCCACGCCATGCTGACATTCCATTTCGATAACCGCTTCGTCAATGAACTGCCCGGCGACTCCGAGGAGGGGCCACGGCGGCGTCAGGTACAGGGCGCCTGCTGGTCGCGGGTGTTGCCGACGCCGGTGGCGGCGCCACGCTTGCTGGCCTGGTCGCCGGAAGTGGCGGCCCTGCTCGATCTTGCCGCCGAGGAGGTGGTCAGCAGCGAGTTCGCCGAGGTGTTCACTGGCAACCGCCAGTTGCCAGGTATGCAGCCTTATGCCGCCTGCTATGGCGGGCATCAGTTCGGACATTGGGCGGGGCAGTTGGGCGATGGCCGCGCGATCAGCCTGGGCGAAGTGGTGAACCGCGCCGGGCAGCGCTGGGAGTTGCAGCTCAAGGGCGCCGGTCCGACGCCCTATGCGCGTCGCGCCGATGGCCGCGCGGTGCTGCGTTCCTCGATCCGCGAATTCCTCTGTAGCGAGGCCATGCACCATCTCGGCGTGCCGACCACGCGCGCTTTGTGCCTCACGGCCACTGGCGAGCCGGTGCTGCGCGACATGATGTACGACGGCAATCCGCGCCACGAGCCGGGGGCCGTGGTGTGCCGAGTGGCGCCTTCGTTCATTCGCTTCGGCCATTTCGAGATTCCGTCTTCGCGCGGTGACCACGAATTGCTCGCGCGCCTGGTGGATTTCACGATTCGCCGCGATTTCCCGGACATCCTCGGTGGCGACACGGAAGAAAAACGCGCCCGCTGGTTTACCACGGTGTGCGAGCGCACCGCGCTCATGGTCGCCCACTGGATGCGGGTGGGCTTCGTGCATGGCGTGATGAATACCGACAACATGTCCATTCTCGGCCTGACCATCGACTACGGCCCCTATGGCTGGATCGACAACTATGACCCGGAGTGGACGCCCAACACCACCGACGAGGAAAACCGCCGCTACCGTTTTGGCCAGCAGGCGCAGATCGCGCACTGGAACCTGGCCCGCCTGGCCGAAGCACTAGCGCCACTATTTTCCAGCGAGGCGCCATTGCAGGCTGGCCTGGAGCGCTTCATCCAGGTTTACAGCGGCGAGTACAGCCCCATGATGGCCGCGAAATTCGGCTTCGCCGCTTTGCGTGATGACGATGGCGAGTTGATCGCGGAAGCGTTGGGCCTGCTGCAACTGGCGGAGGTGGACATGACACTGTTCTTCCGCGCCCTGGCCATGATCGATCCAGCCGCGGCGACTTTGGAACCGCTACGCGAGGCTTTTTATCGCGACGACCTGATGCATAGCCACGAAGCCGCCTTTCAATCCTGGCTGGCGCGCTATGCCGCGCGCGCGCGCGCCGATGCCGAGCCGATGGAAGTCCGCAAACAGCGCATGAACGACGTCAACCCGCGCTATGTGTTGCGCAATTATCTGGCCCAGGAAGCCATCGACCAGGCCGAACAGGGGGATATCTCCCGCGTGCATGAATTGCTGGAGGTGATGCGCAGGCCTTACGACGAGCAACCCGAGTACGCGCGCTATGCGGAAAAACGCCCGGATTGGGCACGCAACCGGCCGGGATGCTCGATGCTCTCGTGCAGTTCGTAGCGCTCCTGTAGCGCCGGGCCGATAACTTCGCTCCGTGCTCAAGCCGAATTGAGTAGCCGTCGGGCGTGGGGTAGCAGTTCCGAGGCGGTCAGGCCGCGCGGCCCCAGCCCCGCCTTCACTGCCAGATCGGCGGCCACGCCATGCAGCCAGACGCCGTAAACGGCGGCCGCTTCCACCGCCATGCCCTGGGCGATCAGCGCGGCAATGATGCCGGCCAGGACATCGCCCATCCCTGGCGCGGCCAGGCCGGGGTTGCCGCTGGTATTGCGCCAGACTTCTCCTTCCGGTGCCTTGGCCAGGGTGCCGGCGCCTTTCAGGACCACCACCGCATGGAATATCTCGCTCAGTCGCCGCACACTGCCTGGACGGTCACGCTGCACTTCCGCACTGCTTAGCCCCAACAAGCGACCGGCCTCGCCGGGGTGCGGCGTCAGCACGGTGGCGGCGCCGCGGGCACGCACCTGCTCGCGCAGGGCGGGGTCGGCGGCGATCAGATTGAGCGCGTCGGCATCCAGCAATAGCGGGTACTCCACGTTCAGGCTGGCGGCCAAAGCCCCCCGCGCGGCGGCGGCTTGTCCCAGCCCCGGACCCGCTACCAGGCAGGCGGGCTGCGCCAGGGGCGGCAGCGCGGCGGGGTGGGCGACCATCAATTCCGGCGTGGCCGGATCGAGGCCTATGCGCTCGTCGAGCACTCCCGCATAGACCCTTCCCGCGCCGCAGAACAAAGCCGCGCGCGCCGCCAGCAGTGCCGCCCCGACCATCCCCGGCGCGCCGCCGATCACCGCAACCGAACCGAAATCCCCCTTGTTGCAATCGAGCGGACGCGGCGATAGCCGGGCGGGAAGGGTATTCAACCGTATGTCTCGCATGGTTTCCTTTCCTCGTCATAGAGCTATAAGAAACATTACAGCCACCATAAAGGAGATTGCTATGGAAGCGCCTAATACCACACCCATTACCACTGCCGGCGGCAAGTTGCTGGCTTGCGCCTTGGATGATGCCTGTTCCACTCTGGATTGCGATGCTGTCATGGACGATTATGCCGATGCCCTGCTGGCCAGCGCGGAGGGCGAGGAGTTCGTGGCGCATTACTGCGGCGTGCAATATTTGCGGAAGACGGACAGCGAAGAGGCGGATGAAGGCTAAAGTTTTTCCGCTTTCTGGTCGATGAATATGCCGGCTGAGGTGGAGACACAGGCCGGCATATTTTTGGATGGAAAAAATGGACGAGGAAAAAAAGCAACGGGTGTTGGTGGTCGATGACGACACCCTCATGCGCGAAGTGCTCAAAGCAATCTTGCGCAGCGAAGGCTTCGCGGTGGCGGGCGAGGCCATGGATGGCCGGGCCGGCATTGCTCAGGTGGAACATCGACGCCCGGATGCGGTTTGTCTGGACGTGAATATGCCGGGCATCTCAGGCCTGGATACCCTGAAAATCCTGCGCGAGAAATTTCCCGGGGTACGCGTGGTGATGATCACTGGCGATGCCAGCATGGCCACAGTGCGCGAGGCGGTGAGCTTTGGCGCGGTGGGCTACATCATCAAACCGTTCAACGCCGGGCGTGTCGGCGATGCCCTGCGCGCCGCGCTCAAGCCGGCGGGCGAGTGGGCGGCTGTCTGAGGCGGACCATCGCAGCAATCGTAGATGTGGTTACCAAAGGGTAGGGGCTTCAGCAGAGCACAGCGAACCGCATCACACGGCTCGCCCCACGGAAGTCGGTGCGTCGTTTTATGCCAACTGGCATGGGTTGCGACCACCCTGGATGATGAAACCGAGCGCATTAGTAGCGCCGGCTTCCAGCCGGCGTCTTTCTGATTAGGCCCATGAAGCCGGCTGGAAGCCGGCGCTACAGGAGGGACGTGAGCTTGTTTCACGATAAAATCCGCGTTTTCCCGTATCAGAGCCCGGCCCATGTCCCGCGTCCTGTTCCTCAAGGGCGGTTCAGCCCTCTCCAAATTCCGTACAACCAAGTTGTTGGAGGCCATCGGCCCTCTTGGCGTCGCCGAGGTGCGGGCGGAACAGCGCTACTTCGTCGAACTCGACGATGATCTGAACCCGGACGATCTCGATTTCCTGGGTGAATTGCTTCATGCCGACCCGCGCCAGCCCGAGGGTGACTGCATTCTGGTCACGCCGCGCCTGGGCACGGTGTCGCCCTGGTCATCCAAGGCCAGCGACATTGCCGCCAACTGCGGCTTGAGCGCGGTCAGGCGCATTGAGCACGGCGTTAGCTGGCGCCTGCTGGACAAGAAGGGCAGGCCGGTGAAGGCCGAGGGGGTTCGCGCCGCGCTGCCGTATTTGCATGATCGCATGACGGAAAGCGTGCTGTTCGACGCACGCGATGCGGAAAAGCTGTTCCATCATGTCGCGCCGCAACCGTTGGCCACGGTGGACATTCTCAAGGGTGGCACCGAGGTTGCCAGAAAAGCGCTGCAACAGGCCAACGCGGAAATGGGCCTGGCCCTCTCGCCGGACGAAATCGATTATCTGGTGAAGAACTTCAAGCGGGTCAAGCGCAACCCCACCGACGTGGAATTGATGATGTTCGCGCAGGCCAACTCGGAACACTGCCGGCACAAGATTTTCAACGCGGAATGGGTGATTGACGGTGAGAAGCAGGCCGAATCGCTGTTCGCCATGATTCGCCATACCCATGACGTGCGCCCCGAAGAGACGCTGTCTGCATATGGCGACAATGCTTCGGTGATCGCGGGCGCCACCATTGGCCGTTTCTACCCGGACCAGAAGCACGTCTACCGCTTTCACCTCGAACCCACCCACATTTTGATGAAAGTGGAGACCCACAACCATCCCACCGCCATCGCCCCATTTGCCGGCGCGGCCACCGGCTCCGGCGGCGAGATACGCGACGAGGGCGCGGTGGGGCAGGGGTCAAAACCCAAGGCCGGCCTGTGCGGTTTCACCGTGTCCAACCTGCACATTCCCGGCTTCGAGCAACCCTGGGAACACGAGAATGGCAAACCCATCGGCCGCCCTGGCCGCATCGTCTCGCCCTTGCGGATCATGATCGACGGCCCCATCGGCGCCGCCGCTTTCAATAACGAGTTCGGCCGTCCCAACCTCACCGGCTACTTCCGCGCTTTCGAGATGCACACACCGGATGGCCGGGTACGCGGCTATCACAAGCCGATCATGCTGGCCGGTGGCCTCGGCAACATCCAGGAACGCCACATCCACAAGCAGCGCTTCGCGGCCGGCACCCTGCTGATCCAGTTGGGCGGGCCGGGCCTGCTGATCGGCCTGGGTGGCGGCGCCGCCTCAAGCATGGGCGCCGGCAGCAACGCCGAAGCCCTGGACTTCGATTCGGTGCAGCGCGGCAACCCGGAAATCCAGCGCCGCGCGCAGGAAGCCATCGACCGCTGTTGGCAGAGGGGCGAAGCCAACCCGATTCTCTCCGTGCATGACGTGGGCGCCGGCGGCATCTCCAATGCCATGCCGGAATTGGCCCACGGGGCGGGGTTAGGCGCGAAATTCGAACTGCGTGATGTGCCCAGCCTGGAGCCGGGCATGAGCCCGCGCGAAATCTGGTGCAACGAGGCGCAAGAGCGCTATGTCCTGGCCATCGCCCCGGAAAGCTTGCCGTTATTCAAAAGGCTGTGCGAACGCGAGCGCTGCCCGTTCGCGGTAGTCGGTACCGCCACCGATGATGGCCACCTGACCGTGACGGACCGCCATTTCGGCAAAAAAGCGGTGGATATGGAAATGGACGTCCTGCTCGGCAAACCGCCGCGCATGACCCGCGATGTTGTGCACCAAACGCCCACACTCAAGCCTTTCATCGCCGGGGGGCTCAACCTGAACGAAGCCGCCTACCGCGTGCTGCGCCACCCGACCGTTGCCAGCAAGTCCTTTCTCATCACCATCGGCGACCGTACTGTGGGCGGTTATACCGCGCGCGACCAGTTCGTCGGCCCCTGGCAGATGCCGGTGGCGGACGTGGCGGTGACCACCATGGGTTATGAAACCCATCTCGGCGAAGCGATGGCGATGGGCGAACGCAGCCCCATCGCGCTGATCGACCCCGCCGCCTCCGGCCGCATGGCGGTGGGCGAGGCCATCACCAACCTGGCGGCGGCGGCGGTAAACAACATTTCCGACATCCGCCTTTCCGCCAACTGGATGGCCGCTGCGGGCGCTCCCGGCGAGGATGCCGCCCTGTTCGACACGGTGCGCGCCGTGGGCCGAGAACTGTGCCCGGCACTCGGCATCAGCATTCCGGTGGGCAAGGACTCCCTGTCGATGGCTACCCGCTGGCAGGAGGAGGGAAAGGAAAAGGCCGTGGTGTCGCCGCTCTCCCTCATCATCACGGCTTTCGCCCCCAGCCCGGACGCGCGCCGCACGCTGACGCCGCAACTCAAAGCCGATGCGGGTGACACCGACCTGATCCTGCTCGACCTCGGACGTGGCCAGAATCGCCTGGGTGGCTCCATCCTCGGACAGGTTTACGGTGTACTGGGTGACACCTGCCCGGACCTCGACGACCCGGCGCGCCTCAAAGCTTTCTTCGCCCTGATCCAGAAGCTCAATGGCGAAGGCCGGCTGCTCGCCTACCACGACCGTGGCGACGGCGGCCTGTTCGGCACGATCTGTGAAATGGCCTTCGCCGGCCGCTGCGGCGTTGACCTCGATGTGGATGAATTGCGATACCACCGTCTCCACGACGACATCATGAATGACGTGGAAGACGCCCCCGACCCGCACGAGCCCTATACCAGCCGCCTGTTCGGCATCCTCTTCAACGAAGAACTGGGCGCGGTGATCCAGGTGCGCCGTGGCGACAGCAAAGCGGTCATGGACGCCTGCATGGAAGCGGGGATGCGCGACGAGTTCTACATCGTCGGCAGTACCAACCAGCATGACCGCATCCGCATCCTGCGTGAAGGCGTTTCGGTATTCGACGAAGCCCGCGTCGGTCTACTCAAAGCCTGGGCGGAAACCAGCGCCCACATGCAGACACTCCGCGACAACCCGGATTGCGCGGAACAGGAATTCAAGGGCTTGGCGAAGAAGAACAACCCCGGCCTACACGCCGAACTGAGTTTCGATCTGAACGAGGAGGTGGCCGTGCCCTGGGTGAAGAAAAAACGTGTCCAGCCCAAGATCGCCATCCTCCGCGAGCAGGGCGTCAACGGCCAGGTGGAAATGGCCGCCGCCTTCGCCCGCGCCGGTTTCGCCCCGGTGGACGTGCACATGAGCGACATCCTTTTCGGCCGCGTGAAACTCAAGGACTTCAAAGGCCTTGCCGCCTGCGGCGGCTTCTCCTACGGCGACGTGCTCGGCGCCGGCGGCGGCTGGGCCGCCTCCATCCTGCACAACGCCCGCGCCCGCGATGAATTCCAGGCCTTTTTTGAGCGCACCGACAGCTTTGCCCTGGGCGTGTGCAACGGCTGCCAGATGATGAGCCGGCTGAAAGCCATCATCCCCGGCGCCGACCACTGGCCGCGCTTCGAACGCAACCTCTCGGAACAGTTCGAAGCCCGCTTCGTCATGGTCGAAGTCCCGGAAACGTCCTCCATCCTGTTCGACGGCATGGCCGGCTCCCGTATGCCCATCGTCGTCGCCCACGGCGAGGGCAGGGCGGTATTCGACAGCAAGGCGCAACGAAAGGACGCCGAGGTCTGCCTGCGCTACGTCGACAATCGCGGCCGCAAGACCGAAACCTACCCGCTCAACCCCAACGGCTCCCCCAAAGGCATCACCGGCCTGACCACCCCCGACGGCCGCTTCACCATCATGATGCCGCACCCGGAACGGGTTTTCCGCGCCGTGCAACACTCCTGGCACCCGGATGAGTGGCGGGAAGACGGGCCATGGCTGCGGCTGTTCAGGAATGCGCGGAAGTGGGTGGGGTGAATGCGCGGGGGGGGGCGGGAAGTGTGGCAAGCAACACCGGGTTGGCTGCGCGTTAACGTGAAGCAACCGCCCTTCCTACGGTGGGTTTCATTGTCTCGGGTTACCGAAGGGGAGGGGCTTCATCAGGCCATCCGGCCATGATCGTTAGCCGCGCGTATTGGAGTTCGTTGGGAACTGGCTGAGCTCGACGCGCGGCGCCGGCTCCCAGCCGGGTTTTCGATGCTCGACTACGACATGGGTGAAAATGCCGCCGCGCACATAGAACTTGGCGGTCAGCCGCATGAAGCGCGGATCGGTGGCGCGTACCAGGTCGTCAAGGATGCGGTTGCTGACATCTTCGTGGAAATGCCCTTCCGCACGGAACGACCAGATATAGAGCTTGAGGCTCTTCAGTTCAACGCAACGCTGATCGGGGATGGTGTCCAGGAACAGGGTGGCGAAGTCCGGTTGGCCGGTTTTCGGGCACAGGCAGGTGAACTCCGGGATTTCCATATGGATGTGGTAATCGCGGCCGGGATTCGGGTTGGCGAAGGTTTCCAGGGTTTTGCTAGGTTGGGTAGGCATGGGGATGGGGAGAAAAAAGTAGAATGCGGCGCGAATTATAGACATCCCCCCTCCTGGCTTTTTTCCTCTCTTGCGCCTCAAACACATTCACATCGCCGGCTTCAAGTCGTTTGTCGATCCGGTGACGCTCCCCACCAGCGCGCAATTGACTGGTATCGTCGGCCCCAACGGCTGCGGCAAGTCGAACGTGATCGATGCGGTGCGCTGGGTGCTGGGCGAATCCAAGGCGCGTGAGTTGCGCGGCGCCAGCATGCAGGACGTGATCTTCAACGGCTCCTCCGGGCGCAAGCCGGCCTCGCGGGCCTCGGTCGAGCTCCTCTTCGACAACAGCGATGGCAAGGCGGCGGGGCAGTGGTCGCAATACGCCGAGATCGCGGTGAAGCGGGTGCTGACCCGCGGTGGCGATTCCAGCTACTGGATCAACAATGTTCAGGTTCGCAAGCGCGACATGGCCGATCTCTTCCTCGGCACCGGGCTTGGGGGAGAGGCCTACGCCATCATCGAGCAGGGCATGATCTCGCGCATCATCGAGGCCAAGCCGGAAGAACTGCGCGGCTTCCTGGAAGAAGCGGCGGGGGTGTCCAAGTACAAGGAGCGGCGCCGCGAAACTGAATCCCGCTTGCGCGACACGCGGGAAAACCTGGATCGGGTTTTCGACATCCGTGAAGAGCTCGGCCGGCAACTGGAAAAACTTTCCGCGCAGGCCGAAGTGGCGCGCCGATTCATCGGGCTGGATGCCGACCGCACGCTGAAGACCCGTTTTCTGGCGCTCACCCACAAACGCGAGGCGCAGGCGCGCCAGGCCGAATTGGCGCGGCAGAGGGAAGCCGCACGCAACGACATCGAAGCCAAGACCGCCGAACTGCGCCGTCTGGAAGCCGAACTGGAAAGACAGCGACTCGGCCAGTTCAACGCCACCGAAGCCCTCAACCAGTGCCAAGCGCACTTCTACGCGGAAAGCGGCGAGGTGGCGCGGGCGGAACAGGAGTTGCGCCACCTGCACGCCACTCGCGAACGTCTGGCGCAGGACATCCGCCTCTCCGGCGAGCGGCAAGCGGCCACCCAGGTGGAACAACGGGCGGCCGAAGAAGAGATCGAACAACGTCGCCGCGATTTGGAACAGGCCGAGGAACAGGCGGAAATCCTCTCCGAGCGCGCCGCCCAGGCCAGTGAGAACCTGCCGGAAGCCGATACTGCCTGGGGTGCGGCGCAGGCCGTGGTCGCCGAGGCGCAGCGGGATATCGCACAACTTGAGCAGACCACGCAACTGGAAGAAGCCCACGCCGCCCACGCCGAGCGCGCCATCAACCAGTTGAAGGCGCGCGAACTCAGAATGTTGCAGGAGCGGGAACATCTGGCTGAAAGCGACGAGGCCGAAGTTGAACGTCAGCAGAGGGAATTGGAAACCGAACAGGAGCGGGTGGTACGCCTGCGCGATTACCTGGACACCGCGCGTGGTGAATGGCCCCAACACGAGGCGCGATTGGCGCAAGCGCGCCAGGCGCGGGACGCCGCCAATCGCGAACTGCACCGCCTGGAAGCGGAAGCCGGCGCCCTGAAGAAACTTCAAAGTAGCGCCCACCAGGCGGAAAGCGAAGGCGCGGCCTGGCTCAAGCGCCTCGGGCTGGAATCGGTGCCGCGCCTGTGGCAACGCATCCGCGTGGCGGCGGGTTGGGAAACCGCGGTGGAAGCGGCCCTGGGTGAAGCGCTGGCGGCGTTGGCCGCGCAGGCCGAGGAATCGTGGACGGAGCAACCGCCGGAAGCCAGGTTCGAGCTCCTGCTCCCCTTTGTAGGCGCGCCTACTTCGCTAATCTCACCGCCAAGTGGGGAGGGCGACCTGAACCCTCTCGCCGATCTCATCCACACGGACGACCCCCTGATCGCCCGCTTTCTCGCCGACCGCCTGGCTCTGGCCTGGGCCACCGACACGCTGCGGCACGCGATCGCCGAACGCGGCAGCTTGCCGCCCGGTGGTTTCATTACCACCCGCGACGGCCATCGGGTCACGCGCGACAGCCTGATCTTCAACGCCCCGGAGAAGGGGCACCAGGGACTGCTTGCCCGCGCCCGCGAAATCGAGCGCCTGGAACAGGCGCAGGAAATGGCGCAGGCGGCCGTCGAGGAAGTGGCCGAGGAAGTCATCCAGGCCGAATCCGCGCTAGCCACCGCGCGGCGCCAGGGCGAAGCCTTGCAGGCGCAGTTGGCGCAGGCGCAGAACCAGGTACACGCAGTGCAGGTCAGCCTGGTGCGGGTGCAGGAAGCCGCGCGCCGGGTAGCGGAACGGCGTGCGCAGATCGAAAAGGAATTGAACGAACTCTACGGCCAGATGGCCGTGGACGAAGCCGCCTGGAACGACGCCAGCGAGCGTCAGCGCGAGGCGGAGCAGCAACAAAAGGAAGCACGCGCGCGCCTGGACACGGCGCGCGCCGCCCGCCAGGCCGCCGAACAGAAACTGCACGGCATGCGCGAAAGCCAGCGCCAGGCCGAGCGCGAAGCCCAGGAAGCCGCCTTTATGCTGCGTTCCCTAACCGCCCGCCTAAAGGAACTGGACGAACGTCGGCAACGCGCCACGCGTGGCCAGCAGGAACTGGCGGTGGCGTTCGAGCGTTTGCAGGCCGAACTGGCGCAAGCGCAGGAATCGCCCACGCTGGCCGCCCTGGATGCCGCCCTGGCGCGCCGCCAGACGGCCGAATCGGCGCTGGCCGCCGCGCGCGAAGCTCTGGAAGGCAGCAACTCCGCCCTGCGCGATCTCGACCTGGCGCGCATCACGACCGAGCGTGCCCTGGAGCCCCTGAAAGCCCGTGAAGTTGCATTGGAATTGAAACTTCAGGAAGCCCGGCTCAATGAGGCCCGCTACACAGAGGAACTGGAAGGTGTGGCCGAAGCTTTACTGGAAAACGACGCCCAGGACGCCGGCCTGGCGGTCCATGGTGAAGCCTGGCTGAAGAACGAACTCACCCGCCTGGAAGCCGAGATCACCGTCCTTGGCTCGGTGAACATGGCCGCGCTGGACGAACTCACCGCTGCGCGGGAGCGAAAACAGTATCTCGACGACCAGGCGGAAGACCTGGAAACCGCAGCCAGCACGCTGGAAGAAGCGATTCGCCGCATCGACGCGGAAACCCGCACTCGCCTGAAAGAAACCTACGACAAAGTCAGCCGCGAGTTCAAATCGTTGTTCACCGAACTGTTCGGTGGGGGTGAAGCGCAACTCCTGCTCACCGGCGAGGAAATTCTTGATGCCGGCCTTACCGTGCTGGCGCAACCACCGGGCAAAAAGAACAGTTCCATTCACCTCCTCTCTGGCGGTGAGAAGGCGCTTACCGCGCTATCCCTGGTGTTCGCCTTCTTTCGCCTCAACCCGGCACCGTTCTGCCTGCTCGATGAGGTGGACGCGCCGCTCGACGATAGCAACACCGAGCGCTATTGCGCTCTGGTTGCCAAAATGTCCGATCAAACCCAGTTCCTGTTCATTACCCACAATCGCCTGACCATGGAAATGGCGCACAACCTGGTTGGGGTCACCATGCCGGAACCAGGTGTTTCGCGCCCGGTGGTGGTGGATGTGGAGGACGCGATCAGGTTGGCGGTGTGAATACAGACCTTAGGAGCCGAGAAATAATAAGGGGGACGAGTATGGGTGTGTTGGCGGGATGCGATGCAAGGCGCCGGTCGCGCCGCATGGCCATTTCCTGCAAGCGCCCGGCAGGAGTCGTTGCCGCTTCAGCGGCTTACGAATCCGGCGTGCCCCATGCGGGTGCAACGCGGCAGCGCGCTCACTGGCGCGGCCAGAATGTTCAACTTATTGTTTCTCGGCTCCTTAATGCCGCACTCGTGCCGGGAGAATCTCGAATCGGTAGGTGTCGTGGCAGCCTGAGCAATAGGTCATCAACTCAGCCATCTGGCTTTGCGTAAGGCTCATGTCGGCCTTGGTTTCCGCGTCGCGTGCCATGACGGTCAGCGCTTCGTTCATGGCAATGGCCATCTGGGTAAATTCTTCCGGCAGCTTGTCCTTGATGTTATTGGGGATGCGATCCAGCATCCCGGCCATCGGTTTGGTGGAAACCGCGACCGCTTTCATGTCCTTGCTGGCCAGGGCGTTGTGCATGTTGAACAGGCTGTGCAGGAATTCCCGCATCTCATAGAGCACCTGATTGCGTTCGCTTGGGCCGATCTGAATGGCGATGCGGTTGTCCTTCGCGGTGGGAGGCAGCGCCAGGGCACTGGTAGAGAAACAGATCAGGGCGATGGCTATGGCGCGACGTGACATGGTGTCTCCCCCAACGGGTATGGTTTAACAAGGACGCGAAGATACTACTAGATTCAGAAAATGGAGAAGGTCTGATTCTGGTCCGCCGTGATACCTGGAAGCGGGCTGACTTAAGGCACATGCGGGTATTTCTCGGATTTTACCGGGCGCTCACCGGCTATACTTGCTGCGATTTTGATAAATGTGACAACTTTGGCGATCTTTATGGACCCCATCTCTCTTGAATCGAAGCGTCTTTATTGCAGCACTTCGCAAGCCGCCAAGATGCTTGGCGTCTCGCTTGGCACGGCGCAGAACATGGTCGAAGAAGGTGTGCTCGATGCCTGGAAAACCTCGGGTGGCCACCGCCGTATCAAACGCGAATCGGTCATGGCCATGCTCGCCAGGCGAGGTGGCGCGCAGGGGACGCCGGTTAACAACGAGGGGGGGCTGTCGGTGCTGATCGCCGAGGACGATGCGGATCTGCAAAAACTTTACCGCAAGACGATGGAAGGGTGGGAGCTACCTTTGTCCATCGAAATTGTCAGCAACGGCTTCGACGCCCTGCTGGTGGTCGGGCGGCGGGCCCCAGACGTCTTCATCGTCGACCTGGCCATGGCCGGGATGGACGGTTTCGAGCTGGTGCGCGCCCTGCACGGCAATCCGGCACTAGCCACAACCAACATCATCGTGGTCAGCAGCCTGAGCCGCGCGGACATCGCGAAACGCGGCATCCTGCCGCCGGACGTGCCGATCTATGGCAAACCCATCCCATTTCATGAACTACATGGCTTTTTTCGCGCCAGGAACTCCCAGAAACTTAGGCTGCAACGCGACACCTAAACCCACATTCATGGGATGGAACAGGTAGGCGCTTTTCCAGTAGATGCCGGTATTCAAGCCAGGGCTGCCGAAGAAGCCATTCCTTATCAAACACTTATAGCTAGCGTACTTCACAAATTTGTCACCGGGCGCCTGGTTGAGCCGTCGCCCACCCCAATGAATAAGGTTAACGTGAAAGAACCCACCCCAAGGGCGAGGCGGTACCTGGCGTGACGCAAGCCGGTGCGCAAAGCAAAGTGAGAAGAGCGGTTTAAGCGGCGGCGGGGAGGTATCCGTGTTTGGCGAGCATCTTGATCCAACGAGGGGCATTGCGCTGAACGACGAGGGCCTCGTAATC
>PFJX01000106.1 GCA_002784045.1 Hydrogenophilales bacterium CG_4_10_14_3_um_filter_63_21 | reverse complement strand
AGCCGTTTTGATTCGAAATTCGAAGGTCAAAACCGGAAGCTCAGACTCATACCTCTATTGGAATTGACTGGGTGAACAGGCGCACCACCCGCTCCCGCTCACTCGCGCGGCGTTCGTTCATGGCCTCGATGGCATTCGCCAGGAGTTGCCGGAACAGCGCGGCAATCTGGGTGGCGCCGCCGTTGACAGACGGCAATTCCGGTGCTGGATTCCATTCGACCACGACGCCGGCGGCGAGCAAGGCGGGGATGCTCATCTTCAATACGTCGCGCAGCACTTCGTTCAGATTCAGCGGCTGGATGGCTTCCGCGGCCTGATCCGGGATGCAGGCGCGCAAGGTGTCCAGGGCGGCGCGGCTATTGCGCAGGGCTTCTTCCATGGCGGCGTCGATGGTTTCCTCACTGTTCCCCTCGCGGCGGCGCTCCAGCAGGCGAACCGCCGCGGCCAGCGTATTGAGCGGGCCTTCCAGTTGATACACCGCGCCGGCCAGGGTCTCGCGCAGGCTCTGAATATGCTCCTGTTCAGCCAGCAGGGCGGCCAGGCTGTTGAGGCGGATGGCTTCCTGCTGGCGCTTGAGTTCGCTGATGTCCTGCGCGGTCAGCAGCAGGTAGTGGCGGCGAACCGGCTCATAGAAGGCGTCGGCGCTGACGTCCTGTTCCTCGAACCAGGACACCGCGCAGGCGAACCAGAGGCTGGAGCGGCCCGGCCGCTCCAGCTTCACCTCGCGGTGATGAATGGCGCGGCCGCGGTCCCGAGCGGCGTCGAACTCGGCGCCCATCCGCTCGCGTAGATGGGCCAGCAGGATGGCGGCGGGTTCGCGGCCGAGGTCGCCGATCAATTTTTTGTATTCCTGGTTGTCGAGCACCACGCGGTCGCGCTCGTCGAGCAGGCAGATCGCCACCTGGGCGGCATCGACCACCGACTCAATCATCGCCTTCTGGTTCTGTATCTGGCGTTCCAGGCGGTGTACCGCGGTGACATCGCGGTGCATGCCGAGGTAGTGGCTGGTGTGGCCCTCCTCATCCACCACCGGGGTGATGGTGAGATCGGCCAGATAGCGGCTGCCGTCACGGCGGCGGTTGACCAGCAGGCCGTTCCAGGCGCGTTGCCGCTTGAGCTGGGCCCACAGGGTTGCGTACACCAGCCCAGGGGTGGCCTTGTAGGACAGGAGGGACTCGTTATGGCCCACGATTTCCGCTTGGCTATAGCCGGTGACCCGCTCGAACGCGGGGTTGGCGTAAAGGATGTTGGCCTTGGCATCGGTAATGGAAATGGCCAGCGCGGCTTGCTCGACGGCTTGGCGGAAGACTTGGTGGGGGAGGTCGGGTGGGATGGACATGGGGGTCGCTTGGGCAAGGGGTCGGTGGTTTCCACGCAATATCCATGCCCACGACATCGCCATCCCCGCGGTAGCGGGAACCCGGATTGCCCATCAGTCGAGGTGGGCATCCCTGTAGCTCCGGCTTCCAGCCGGCTTCGTAGTTCTGATCAGACGAATGAGCCGGCTGGAAGCCGGCGCTACATTTGTCGCATTCCCCACACAACGCCCGCCAACCACCCCATCCGCGACAAAAAGAGTTCGCACCGTCCTGGTGCGCAAACGCGGCAAGACCCTGATTTTCCGTGCATCGCGGGCTTTGTCAGGCCTGGCACAGGGATTGCGAAAGACCACCCAGGAGAAAAGGAATCCATGAGCGAATATCTGTTACTGCTTCTAAGCACCGCCATCGTCAACAACGTGGTGCTGGTGAAATTTCTTGGCCTGTGCCCGTTCATGGGCATCTCCAAGAAGGTGGACACCGCCGTCAGCATGGGCCTGGCCACTACCTTCGTGATGACCCTGGCCTCGGCTTCCTGCTGGTTGTTGGAGCACTGGTTACTGGCGCCGCTGGGCATGCTGTATCTGCGCATCCTGGTCTACATCCTGGTGATCGCGGTGGTAGTGCAGTTCACCGAGATGGTGGTGCGCAAGACCAATCCCGCTCTCTATCAGGTGCTCGGCATCTACCTGCCGCTCATTACCACCAACTGCGCGGTGCTGGGCATTCCGCTGCTCACCACCCAGGAAAAGCTGCCGTTCGTCCACAGCCTGTTGTACGGCTTCGGCTCGGCGGTCGGCTTCTCGCTGGTGCTGGCGCTGTTCGCCGGCCTGCGCGAGCGGCTGGCCATCGCCCAGGTGCCCGCCGCATTCGCCGGTGCGCCGGTCGGTTTCATCACTGCCAGCCTGCTGGCCCTGGCCTTCATGGGCTTCGCCGGCCTGGCTTGAGAAGGAGACACGTAAATGTTCATCGCCATCTTCAGCCTTACCGTCCTGGGCGGCGCGCTAGGCTTGTTTCTGGGCTACGCCGCGCGCCGACTCAAGGTGGAGGGTAATCCGCTGGTCGAGGAAATCCAGGCCATCCTACCCGGCTCGCAATGCGGCCAGTGCGGCTTTCCCGGCTGTGCCGGCGCGGCGCGGGCCCTCGCCAACGGCGCGGCGCCGGCTACCCTGTGCCCGCCGGGCGGGCGCGAGGTAGCGGCGCTGCTGGCGGCCAAGTTGGGTGTGGAGGTCAACCTCTCCGAGGTCAAGAACGCCGTGCCGCGGATCGCGGAAGTCCAGGAGGATCTCTGCATCGGTTGCACCAAGTGCTACAAGGCCTGCCCGACCGACGCCATCATGGGCGCGGCCAAGCAGATCCATGCCGTGTTCAGGGAAGCCTGCACCGCCTGCGGCAAATGCGTGGAGGTCTGTCCGACCGAGGCGACTCGCCTGATTCCCGTGCCGGTGACTTTGCAGTCCTGGTACTGGAGCAAGCCCGCCATGCAAGGAACGCCGGCATGAATCCACTTTCCAGCCTGTTCTCCAGTTTTCGCGCGCGCGGTGGTGTTCATCCGGACGGCCGCAAGGATTTGTCCGCCGAACCGCCTATCCGCCTCCTGCCGATGCCGCCGCTGCTGTTCGTGCCCTTGCAACAACATGTTGGCGCGCCGGCTCGGCTCTCGGTCGTGGTCGGCGATCTTGTTTTGAAGGGCCAACTCATCGGCGCCAGCGGCGGCAACATCTCGGCGCCGGTGCATGCGCCCAGCTCCGGGCGGGTCGTGGCCATCGGCGACTTCCCCTCGCCGCATCCCTCCGGCCTGCCCAGCGCCACGGTCACGATAGCGCCGGACGGCGAGGATCGCTGGATCGAAGCCGATGTGCTGGATGACCCGTTCAGCCTGTCGCCCGAGGAAATCTCGGCGCGGGTGGGTGCGGCCGGCATCGTCGGCCTGGGCGGCGCCACTTTCCCGTCGGCGGTGAAGCTCAACCTGTCGCGCAAAAGCGGCATCGCCACGCTGATCGTCAACGGCGGCGAGTGCGAGCCCTATCTCACCTGCGACGACCGCTTGATGCGCGAGCGCGCCGACGGCATCGTCGAGGGCATCCTCCTGATTGCCCATGCCGCCGGCGCCAAGGAGATGCTGGTGGGCATCGAAGACAACAAGCCGGAAGCCATCGCCGCCATGCGGCGAGCGGCGGCGGGCACGAAGGTCCAAATCAGGGTCGTTCCGGCCATGTATCCGATGGGCTGGGACAAACGGATGATCCAGGTGCTGACCGGCAAGGAAGTTCCGGCGGAAGGCCGCAGTGCTGAAATCGGCGTGCTGGTGCACAACGTCGCCACCGCCTGGGCGGTGCGCGAGGCCATCCGTTTCGGCCGGCCGCTGGTCTCGCGCGTGGTCACGGTCAGCGGCGCGGCGGTGGCCGCCCCTGGCAATCTGGAAGTGCCGATCGGCGCCCTGGCGGCCGATTTGATCAAGGCCTGCGGCGGCCTGCTGTCGGACCCGGCGCGTCTGGTGCTGGGCGGCCCCATGATGGGCACCCAGTTGCCGCACTTGAACGTGCCTATGGTTAAGGGCAGCAGCGGCCTGTTGGCCCTCACCGGCAAGGAAATCGGCTTGCGAGTTGCGCAAAACTCGCCCGCCCCCTGCATCCGCTGTTCGTCCTGTGTGCGCGCCTGCCCGGCTGGCCTGCTGCCGCTGGAAATGGCCGCCCACATTCGCGCCGCCGACCTCTCCTCCGCCGTCGGCTTAGGGTTGAAGGACTGCATCGGCTGCGGTTCCTGCTCCTACGTCTGCCCGGCCCAGATTCCGCTGGTGCATTACTTTAATTACGCCAAGGGCGAACTGGCGGCGCTGGAGAAGGCCAAGTTGCGCACCGATGCGACCCGAAAACTGGCCGATAGCCGCAACGAACGCATGGCGCGCGTCGTTCGCGAACGCGAGGAAGCCGCTCGCCTGCGCGTTGCGAAGAAGGCCGCCGCCGAGGCTGCCAAGGCGGCAAAAACAGCGGCTGAGAAAGCGGAGGTGGTGGCATGAAACGGCGTTCCACAATGGGCCAGGCTCCGACTGTAGCGCCGGCATCCTTGCCGGCTCTTCGTGGCCAGCGAGAAAGCGAGCCGGCAAGGATGCCAGCGCTACGAGCGTCGCTTTCGCGCTTTCGATGAACAACATCGAGACTAATCAACAGGACACGCCATGATCTCCCTCACCCACGCCCCCCACGCCCATGCACCCATGGCCGTCGGCCAGATCATGGCCACGGTGATGCTGGCGCTGGTTCCCGCCACGCTTTATGGGTTCTGGCTGTATGGCTGGCCGGCCCTTTTCCTGTGGTCGGTGGCGATGGCTACGGCGCTGCTCACTGAAGCGGCATCTCTGTTTCTGCAAGGCCGCGCCGCTAAGCCGGCGCTGCTGGACGGTTCCGCCGCCCTGACCGCCTGGCTGCTCGCCGTTTCCCTGCCGCCGTTCGCGCCCTGGTGGGTCGCCGCCATCGGCTCGGCCTTCGCCATCGTCATCGCCAAGCAGGTGTTCGGTGGCCTCGGCCAGAACGTGTTCAACCCGGCGATGGCGGCGCGAGTGATGCTGCTGATCTCTTTTCCTGTCGAGATGACGATGTGGGCGGCGCCCCTGCCGATCACCAGCGGCCATGCCCCCGGCTTCCTGCAATCCCTCGCCATCACCTTCGGCGGCGCCGATTGGGCCAACCCGGCGGACGGCATGGCCAGCGCATCCCTGCTCGGCCACGTCAAGACCGAGTTCACCCGCGGCGTCGATCTCGCCTCCAGCCTGCCCGCGCACTTCGCCGCCGTGCAGGGTGGCCTGATGGATGCCGCCTGGGGCAACCGGGCAGGCAGCCTGGGCGAAAGCGCCGGCCTGCTGCTGTTGGCCGGTGGCCTCTTCCTGATTGTCCGTGGCGTCATCACTTGGCATGCGCCGGTCGCCATGTTGCTGGGCGTGGCCGCGCCCGCGCTGCTCGCCCATGCTCTCTCCCCGGCGCATTACCTGGGTGTGCTGCCGCACCTGCTCTCGGGCGGGCTGATGCTGGCCGCCTTCTTCATCGCCACCGACCCGGTGACCTCGCCCAACACCCCGGCCGGCATGTTCGTCTTCGGCCTGCTATGCGGCCTGCTGGCCTGGATCATCCGCACCTGGGGCGGCTACCCGGAAGGCGTTGCGTTCGCGGTGATGCTGATGAATTCGCTCGCTCCGATCATCGACCGCTACGTCAAGCCACGCATCTACGGCCGCGACCGCAAGGGGAAGTCCCTGCAACTCGAAGCGAAGGAGAACGCGCGATGAAGCTGGAGCAACTGCGCGAAAAACTGGGCTATCCCGGCGCTGTCCTTGGCGGCATCGGCCTGCTCACCAGCGGCGCCCTGGCCCTGGCCGACCGCGCCACGCTGGATGACATCCAGGCGGCCCAGGACCTGGACATGAAACAGTCGCTGACCCAGGTGCTGCCTGGGAAGTATGAAAACGATTTGCTCAAGGACACCGTGGTGATGCCTGGCCCGGAGGGTGGCGTCACGGTCTACCGCGCCCGCCAAGCTGGCCGGGTGGTGGCCGTGGTGTTCAAGGTCCAGGCGCGCGGCTACGCCGGCCCGGTGGTGAGCATGATGGGCGTCGATCGGGACGGAAAGCTGCTCGGTGTGCGGGTCATCAAACACCGCGAGACGCCGGGCCTGGGCGACAAGATCGAACCGGCCAAGAGCGAGTGGATCCACGGCTTCGAAGGCCGGTCGCTGGGCAATCCGGTGGCCGAGAAGTTCGCCGTGAAGAAGGACGGCGGCGTGTTCGACCAATTCGCCGGGGCGACCATCACGCCGCGCGCCGTGGTGAAGTCGGTGAAGGGCGGGCTGGCGTTTTTCGCGAAAGAAAAACCCCAGTTGCTTGATGAACCCCTCGTAGGAGCGGGCCGCGTCCGCGATTCTGGCGGGTCGCGGGCGCGGCCCGCTCCTACGGCCAACCACGGAGCATCCCTATGAACTACGCCCGCATTACCAAAGACGGCCTGTGGGACAACAACATCGTGTTCGCCCAGATTCTCGGCATGTGCCCGACCATGGCCGTCACCGGCAGCGCCACCAACGGCCTCGGCATGGGCCTGGCCACGACGGCGGTGCTGGTAGCGTCCAACGCGATGGTGTCGATGGTGCGCAACGTGGTCACCCCGGACGTGCGCATCCCGGTCTACATCGTGCTGATCGCCACCTTGGTGACGCTGGTGGACGTCAGCCTCAACGCCTGGGCGCATGACCTGTACAAAGTTCTCGGCCTGTACATCGCCCTGATCGTCGCCAACTGCGCGGTTCTCGGCCGCGCCGAGGCCTACGCGCAGAAAGTCGGCATGCTGCCCGCGGCCATGGACGGCCTGATGATGGGCCTGGGTTTCACCTTCGCCCTGACCCTGATCGGCGGCATCCGCGAAGTGATTGGCGGCGGCACCCTGTTCGCCAACGCCCACCTGCTGCTCGGGCCGGCTTTCGCCTTCCTGGAGACCACCGTCATCCCGGATTACCGGGGCTACTTGTTGTTCATCCTGCCGCCGGGCGGCTTCCTGGTATTAGGCTTTCTGCTCGCCGGCAAGCGGATTCTGGACAAGCGCCTGGCGCAACGGCGCGTTACGCCGGTGGCCACGCCTGAACCCGTGGCAGGCTGAGAGGAAGAACACCATGCAAGTCGCCGTCGCCTACGCCGAACCCACGCAGCAGGTCTGGCTGCGCATCGAAGTGCCTGAAGACGCCACTGTGGAACAGGCCATCATCAAATCCGGCCTCCTGCGCCAGTTTCCGGACCTGGATCTGACCGAGCGCGCGGTCGGTATCTTCGGCAAGCTGGTGAAACTGGATGCTGAACTGAAAGCCGGCGACCGCATCGAGATCTACCGCCCCATCACCGCCGACCCCGCCACCGTGCCGCGCCGGCAGATGGAGGATGAGGATGACGACGATTGACCTTGCAGGGTACGCCGTGCGGACGATCGGACCTGCAAAGGGTGCGAACACGCACCCTACGACATACCGCTGTCCATCTCCCCAAGCAGCCATGCCGGCAGCGCGGTGCCGGCAAGGGCGGCCAGGGTGTAGCCGCCCAGCCCTTCGCTGAGTTCCTGTTTGATCGGTTTCCACTGGCCATGCATCACGCAGGCGGTTTCGTCCTCGCAGGCCTTGAAGCCGAGCAGGCATTCGCGGGTAACGCGGTGGCCGTCGGTGAGCTGCAGGATGTCGAGCAGGGTGATGGCTTCGGCGCCGGGGTTGAGCCTGACGCCACCGCCGCGTCCCCGCGCGGTGGCCAGCCAGCCAGCGCGAGTGGGCGGCTGGATCAGCTTGGCCAGGTAGAACACGGGCAAGCCGAGTTCGTCGGCCATCTCCTTCACCAGGACCATGCGCCCCTCCGGTTGCCGGGCCAGGTAGATCAGCGCTTGCAGCGTGTACTGGCTGGCGCGGCTGAGCAACATGATCAACTCGTCTGTATCTGCTTCATCCAGGCCTGCTGGCAGACGCGCTTGCGGCGCTGTTCCAGCATGCCGCGGATGGGCGCACGCGCCTGCTCGAGGCTGAGTACGCGCTCCGCCTGGATGGTCTCGCACAGCAGCAGGTGATAGCCCAGCGGCGACTCCAGCACGCCGCTGATCTCCCCCGCGCGCAGGGCGAACAGGGCGGCGTCGAGTTCCGCATAGAGCTGGCCGCGCGGTATGTCGCCGAGCAGGCCGCCCTGCAGCGCGGTGGGGCATTCCGAGTGTTTCAGCGCCTGTTCCTGGAAGCGCTTGGAATCCTTGGCCACGCGCGTGGCGATGGCTTCGACGCGGGCCAGGGCGGCTGCGGCGGTGTTGTCGGGCAGTTCCGGGTTGAGCGTCACCAGGATGTGGCGGGCGCGCCGGGTTTCCGGGCGGCGAAACTGGTCCGGATGGAATTGGTAATAGAGTTTGACGTCGATTTCGGAAACCCGGGGCGCGTTGACGCCGACTTTTTCCAGGATGGCTTCGACTTTCAGCTCGCGTTCCAGCGCTTGCAGATAGCCGTCCGGGTCGAGGCCGTTGCGGGCCAGGTCGGCATAGAACTCCTCTTCTTCCGGATAGCGTTTGCGGATTTCCTCCAGCGCCGCCTGCAGGCTGGCTTCCGGAACCATCGCATCGCGCGCTTCCGGAGTGCGCAGGACGCGTCCTTCCAGGCCGTATTGCCGGTCGGCAAGATGGCGTACCTTGCCGAGCTGTTCTTCGGGGAGTTCCGCCGGCGCTTTGCCAAACAGGTTCTGCGCGGTTTTCAGTTCGAGGTAGGCGAGGGTGGCGGGCTCAGGCATGGGGTGCTTCCTCCTGGGGACTGTCGAGCAGGGTTTCCGGCACCTGCAGCATCCGGCCGCCGGTGAAATGCACGTGGTATTGCACGTTGCCCGGCAGGTCGCGTAGCACCTTGAAGACTTCGCCTTCGCTTCCGGGCGGGACCACGACTTCGCCACGCAGCGAAAGCGCTAGTCGTGCTCTCACTCTTTCGCGGGTTTCGAAGCGGCTTTCCACCCAGGGTTCGTCGGCGCCGATCAGTTCCTCGTCGCGGCAGCCGACGACGCGGCCCTGGTCGAGGAAGTTGACGGTGTAGATGATCTGGTCCTGCAGGAAGGTGCCGACGTTCATCACGTAACCGACGCTGCCGCGCTTGATCAGCAGATTGCCCACGTCCAGCCCGGGGAAGGTGCCGTCGTTGCGCACATTGCGCGTCAGCCTTACGGCCTCGCCGAAGTCGAAGCGTTGTTGCATGGCGGTCAGCCGCGCAGAGCCGCCTCGGAGCTGTGGCAGGCGCCCGTGCCGCCGCAGCCGCAACCACCGGTCACGGGCGCCGGGGTGGCCGCGATCGTGATGGAAGAAAGCGGCACAAAGGCGGTCTGCGGCTCATGCATGTGGAACACTTTGAACACCTTTTCGCTGAGCGCGTCGGATTCCACGAAGTCCTGATAGGCGCGGGTGAGCAGGGCGGTAAAAACCGCTCGCTGCGCCGCTTCGGACTCGGGCAGCGCGCCGGCCTGGGCCAGGTAGTTGTGATAGCGCTGCAGGATGTGTAGCCGGTTGACGTGCACCACGGCGGGGTCGAAGGCGACGCCGAAGTAGTTGAGGAAGTCCTCGGCGGATTCCAGCTCGTCCATTGCTTCGTCCAGGGTCAGGTCGTCCATTTCATCTCTCCACAAAAAATTAGGCTGCAGCTTCGATGCGGTCGGCCACCGCCTCCACAATCACATCCAGCAGGGCCTTGCTCCCGAGCCGGTCATGGCTGTCCAGTTCCACCAGCTTCTCCAGCATGGCCTGGCCAGCGGCCGCGTTGCCCTGGCGCAGATGGATGTAGCCGGCGGCTTTCAGCACCATCAGATAAAAACGCAGCAGACCCATCGAACGCAGCACGGCATGGCCGATGTGTTCCGGGTGCAGTTGCTGCCATTTGGCTGGCAGGTCGAGGCGGCGGCCGGCCACGTCCATCGCACGGTCGGCGACCAGCAGGGCATCATCAAGGCGGTGCTGGTAGAAGTAGTAGCGGTAAAGCGCGACCAGGACCATGAGCTGTTCCGGCGCCAGAAAATAGGCGCGCAGCAGGATGGCTTCCGCTTCGCCATCGCCGTAACAGGCGCCGGCATTGAGCAGCAGGCGCTCGATTTCGGGCGGCAACGGGTCGTCGAAGTAAAGCGTGGTCTGGTCGAATTGCATCAAATCCATGGTGTCCTCAGCTTTTTTTCATGGCTTGCGTTTCATCGTATGGGCGACCTGCGTCCCGCACAGGCCATCGGCCTCGCAGAGGCTGCATTGGCCGTCCACCGGTTCGCCGCGGGCGCGCAGGGCCTTTTCCAGAACCTTGATGCGTTCCATCAGGCAGGCGATGGCGCGGCCGACCGGGTCGGGGATCAGGTGGTGATCGAGATTGATGCCGAGGGCGCCTGGCCCGGCCTCGTCGGAACGGAGCACCACCTTGCCGGGGATGCCGACCACGGTGCGATGCGCCGGCACGTCCTTGACCACCACCGAATTGGCACCCACCCGCACCTGGTCGCCCAGGGTGATGGCGCCCAGCACCTTGGCGCCGGCGCCGATCACCACGCCGTTGCCCAGGGTGGGATGGCGCTTGCCCTTGTTCCAGGTGGTGCCGCCCAGGGTGACGCCGTGATACAGGGTCACGTCGTCGCCGATCTCGGCGGTTTCGCCGATCACCACCCCGGCGCCGTGATCGATGAAGAAGCGCCGGCCCAGCGTCGCGCCGGGATGGATGTCGATATTGGTGAGTAGGCGCGCGAACCAGGACAGCAGCCGCGCCGGATAGCACAGACCCGCCTTCCATAGCCGATGCGCGAGGCGTTGCAGCAGGATGGCGTGCACGCCGGGATAGGTGGTGAGGATTTCGAAGTGGGAGCGGGCGGCGGGGTCGCGCTGGAACACGCAGGCGACGTCCTCCCCGAGCAGGGTGAAGAGGCCGGGAGCTTCGGACTCCCTATCTTTCATGACCAGGGCCGGTATGGGATTGTTCACCCTGCCCTCCTCAGTGCAGCAAGCCTGCCATCACACCCACCACCTCGCGGCCGATCAGGCGTTGATACAGGAACAGCAGTTCGTGGTCCGCCGGCGAACGCTTGGCGCGTTCCGCGAAGGCGCGGATATCCGGCAGCAGTTCGCGTGCCTCGGTCGCGCTCAGGGCGAGACCCATGCGTGCATAAGCGTTCATGATGCCGTGCGCGCCGGAATGCTTGCCCACCACGAGCGTGTGGCTGCGGCCCACTTCGCGCGGGTCGAAGGCCTGGTAGGTGTCGGGATCCTTCAGCAGGCCGTCGACGTGGATGCCGGCCTCGTGGGTGAACGCACCGGCGCCAACCACGCTCTTCTGCCAGGCGACCGGGCGGCCGGAGGCGTCGGCGACAGCGTCCGACAGCGCCGGGAACAGGCTCAGATCGACCCCGGTTCCCATGCCGTAGAGCTTGGCCAGTCCCAGCGCGACCTCTTCCAGCGGTGCATTGCCGGCACGCTCGCCGAGGCCGTTTACCGTGGTGTTCACATGGGTCGCGCCGGCGCGGCAGGCGGCCAGGGTGTTGGCGGTAGCCAGGCCGAGGTCGTCATGCGCGTGCATCTCGATTTCCAGGCCGCAGACGGACCGCAGGCAGGCGATGGCTTCATGGACGCCGAAGGGCTCCATCACCCCGAGCGTGTCGGCATAGCGCAACCGCCGCGCGCCTGCCAGTTCGGCCGCATCCGCCACGCGCAGGAGAAAATCCAGTTCGGCGCGCGAGGCATCCTCGCAGCCGACGATCACCTCGAGGCCCAGATCCTGGGCACGCGGCACCATCTCGCTAATGCTGCGCAGCACCCAGGCGCGGTCCTTCTTCAGCTTCCTGGCGATGTGGATGTCCGATACCGATACCGAGATGTCGATCAGGTCCACCTTCAGATGGCGGCAGGCCTCGATGTCGGCCACCCGCATCCGGCTCCACACCACCAGCTTCGATTTCAGGCCGAGAGCGGAGACGAGATTGGAAACCGCCTGGATGCTCTCGCATTCCCGCCCGCCCATCGCCGGGATGCCGACTTCCAGTTCCGGCACGCCCATTGCCCCCAGGCGGCGAGCAATGTCCAGTTTCTCTTCCAGCGTGAACGCCACCCCGGCGGATTGTTCGCCGTCGCGCAGCGTGGTGTCGTCGATGATGATGCGGCGGGTCATGGTGTTTGCCTGAGACTTGCGGTACTGGCGTTAGTGCAAGCGTCATGCCATCAGCTGGTCTAGGCTATCTATCTGAATAAGAACAACAAACCAGGATGCACAGGAGTCCGGCCCGCGTCGATAAGTGGACTTGAATGAGGGCTTGGTGGGGTTTGCGACAACCGCGGTCGACGCTCGCTACAAGCCATGGCTGAGTTCCTCGGGCAGGCAGCCGATGGGTTCGGCCAGATTACCGTCGGGGCCGGGAATGCCGCTTTCGCCGGTTTCTTCGAGCGGGTCGTTGTGCGGGTCGATGGCGGCGAAAATGAGGTCGCCCAGGTTGAATTGGTTCATTTCACTCTCCAGGCCGCAGGCGCAGACAGATCATTCGGGTGGCTTGCCATCCCTGGTGCCGATAGAAGCCCAGGGCGGTTTCGTTCTCGCAATCCGCGAGCAACTGCAGTCGGGTCAGCCCACGCCGTTTCGCCCAAATCGTGACGGCGTCGAGGAGCAGGCGGCCTATGCCACGCCCGCGCTGGTCGGGTCTGACCACCAGGTCTTCGACCCAGGCCACTGGCCCGCCCTCGGCGGTGGAAATAACGATCTGCGCGCTGCACATGGCGATGACCTGGCTGTCCTGTTCGGCAACCCAGAGCGCCGCCGCCTCTTTCTTCGACAGCAGCAGGCCGAGGCCACGCCGCACGCGGGCGGGATCGAAGCTGAAATCCGGTTCCAGGGCGAACAGGCGAGCGATTAGCTGGGTCATGGCATCCAGGTCGGCCTCGGTCGCGGCGCGGAGGCGTGGCTTGCTCGGCATGGGGCTTGGCCAATTACCCCATCAGCACGGTGTAAGCCTGACGCAGCAACTCCAGTTCGGCCGGCGCGCAGCCGCGTGCCTCGGTGATGGCGACGAACCTGCCACCCAGGTTCGCGGCGGCGTCGAAGGGAGGCTCGATGCTGGTGAAAGTGGCCAGGCGCACCCGGATCGGGCCGTCAGGGGTAACGACGCCGGCGCTGAATTCCGCTTCCAGCGCGAGGCTGCCTGCCGTCAGGCCAAGTTGCGCTTCGGCGCTGCGCAGATAGAGGTTGGGATACGTCTCGACCCGGTTGGCGGGTGAGTCTTCCAGTACCGACGACAGCGCCGGCAGCGCCTGGAAAGCGCAAAGGCCGTGCGGAAAACGCAGGAAGCGCACGCGCGCGCTGGTCTTCTGCTTGTGCGCCAGCAACAGGCGCATGTCGCTGGGGAAAGCGGGCGTCATACCGCCGCCAGCAATCTCGGCTCTGCCCGCACCACGCCGTCGCGGCCCCAGACGGTGACGGCTTCGATGAACCAGCGCGGTTTGCCAGGCTGCGGCACCAGCAGGTCAAACTCGCCGTAGTAGCTGCCGTCGCTGTTGAGGGTCAGGCTGCCGCACTTCTGCGCGCGGGCATCGCGCCAGACGCCTTCGTAGCCAGGCAGGCCGTTGGTGCGGTCGATCACGCGGGTGAAGCTGGCGTCTTCCAGGCGAATTGCTGGCGCCTTGTCATGTGCATAAAGCCGCGCTTCCTGGCTCAATACGAGGCACAGCTTGATGCCGAGGTCGACCATTTCATCAGGCAGAACGGAATGGGCCATATCGTTTACCAGAGGTCTGCCGGCACCTTCAGGCGTTCTACCGGGCGGCCACCCAGCAGATGTTCATCAAAGATGGCGCTGACGTCGTCCTTGCTGACCGGGCCATACATGATGCCTTCCGGGTAGACCAGCACGTTGGGGCCAGTACCGCATGGACCGAGACAGCCGGTGGTGGTGATGGCGACCTGGTCGAAGCACTGGCGCTGCTGGAACTGGAAGAGAAATTCGTCGAGCACTTCGCGACAGCCTTTTTCGGCGCAGGAACCGCGTGGATGGCCGGGCGGACGGGTCTGCGAACAGATGAATACGTGTTTGGTGGGACGAGGCATTTTGAATATCGAATTGTGATGGGTGAATTGGGGCTTTACGCGGCTATGGGCAGGGCTTCGTGAGTGTGGCAACCCTTCGGGCAGACGCGGGCGCAGGAGCCGCAGCCGATGCAGTCGAGCATGTTCTTCAATGACATCACGCTCACTTGATCTTCGTCGAGGTCCTCGTCCATCGCGTTTTCGTTCGCCTCGTCTTCGTCGCGTTCCACCAGCTCGAACACGTCGCGCGGGCAGACTTTGTAGCAGCGGCCGCAACCGATGCAGGTCTTCTGATCGAGGGCGACGACAAAGGTCGGGGTGTAGGGCGTTCCGCCCCGGGTGAGTGCGCTATAGGCGTCCATCACGCCATCTCCTTTTGCGCGGTCTGCAATCGGGCGTTGGCATCCGCCCAGGCCTGGCAGGCGTCAAAGGTGGATTGGGCGATGCCCGGAATTTCCAGGTAGCCGGCTGGCAGTTTGTCTTCCACCAGATCATGTAATTGCGCGGCCCATTCGCTGGAAATGCGTTTCAGTTTCTTGACCTCGCGGTCGAGATATTTCAGTTCGTCTTCAGTCATCTTCGTGCTCCGTGCCGGCGGCGATGCCGGCGCCAAGTCAAAGCCCGGCCACTTCCGGGTATCTGCCGATGATTTCCAGCGCTACCGACAGGTACTTGTCGGCCTCGTCCTTCATCTTCGAGTAGCTGTCGTAGCCGTAGCGGTGGATGTCGCGCACGGTGCGGTCCATCACCACCAGCCGGCCGACGGTGATCAGCGCGCGGCCGAAGCCTTCGTGGGTGAGGTTGAGCATGGGCACGGCAATCTGGCCGCATTCCTTCTCAATCAACACCGCGATGCCGTTGTAGAAGGCCTTTACGCGCGACAGGGTTTCTTCGTCCGGGTCGCCGATCACCGGGATCTGGCGGCGCTGTTCCTTGGTCACGATGTACGGCGCGAGGATGCGTTCAATGGTCCAGCCGTCGTAGGTGCCGTAGCTGTCGAGGGCACGCATCTGCCTGACCATTTCCTTGATGAAATCGGTCTCCATGATGGGGTCGCGCGGGGTGTCAATGACTGGGGTTTCGGTCATGAGGTGCTCCTGATGGTTGAAGAAGGAATGGGGTGAGCCTGGATGCGGGGCGTTGGCGCCAGAAAACGCGCGACGATCAGCCCGGCGGTGAAGCCGAATACGGCGGCCAGCGCGGCGGCAAGATCGCCCGCGCCGCTGGTATCGGCCACTGCGGCGCCGACCACGGCAAGCAGGGTGGGTAGCAGGTAAGCGAACAGGCCGGCGCGCAGCAGCTCGGCTTCGTCCACGCACAGCAGCAGTTCGTCACCCGCCTTGGCATTGGCCTGGCGGATCGGCAGATCGGGGCGGCGGTTCGAGAGGAAATCGCCCAGCCCGGAAATACCGCAGGTGGATTTCGATTGGCAGGCGGAACAGCCAGATTCCTGGTTGGCGGCCACCCAGGCAGTGCCATTGGCGGCGGAGACGACGCGGACGCGGGTTTCAATCATTCCGACCACCCTTCCGCTTCCATCGCCGCGAAACGGTCGTCGTCCTTGCTCTGCATGCGCTTGGCCAGCCAGGCCGGCGGCGCGTTCTTCAGGCTTTGATTGAGGCCGCACAACAGTTCATCGACCAGCGCGCCTTCCTCGACCTTCATCGGCTGGATGCCGGCGGCCAGCAACTGCTTGATGGCGGAAGCGCCGACCGCGTTGCAGTACACCGCCGCGCAGCCTTCCAGGAGGGTGATCTTGCTGGCCAGCTTGCCTTCGTGTTTGTTGGTAAAGCTGTTCATGACGACATCGCTGTCGTGAAATTCGGCCACTTCCACCAAGCGCGCGTCGGCTTTCGCCGCATCATTTCCAAACAGCTCGTAGATACAGAACGCTTCGGCGGCGCCGAAATGCTGATCCACCACGCGGCGGTCGGAACTGGCGAAGGCGATCTTCACAGTCATGGCCGGCGCCTTTTCAGTGGAGTGGACGAGTTTCAGGTGTCGCATGCGCGGCATCCCCCGGACGGCTGGCATAAACGGAACGGTAGGCCGGCACTTCGTGATGGCCGTGTTCCACCAGCAGGTTGGCAAGGTCGAACAGGGCTTGGCGGGTGCCGCGATAGCCTACCCACAGCTTCTGATAGCCGCCGATCAGGTCGTATTGTGGGAAACCGGCGCGCAGCAACGGCACGCCCAGACGCCGCGCGGTTTCAGCGGCGTGGGAATTGCAGATCACCAGATCGACGCCGTGCTCGCGCGCGGCCAGTTCCAGGTCTTCCAGGTCGCCCAGCTTGACTTGCGCGGCGGGCACGCTTTCCAGAATCGCCGCTTTCGCCGGAGCGACGGCGGCGGTGACTTCGCAGCCCATGCCAGTGGCCAGTTGCGCCAGCGCATAGAGCAGGTCGGGATCGGCGGCGATGGCGACGCGGGCGAAGCCGAGCATGAAATGGGTATCCACCATCGCGTCCTGCAACTGCGCGCGCTGGCGTTCGATCTTTTCGGGAACCGCTTGGCCGCTGACTTCGGCCAGGGCCGAGATGAAGGCATCCATCGCCTCCAGGCCCATCAGCGTATCAAACCGGTAGTCGGGCACGCCGCTGCGGTCCATCAACAGATCGGCGGCGGGGTTGAGCGAAGCGCCGATGACCAGCGTCGCGCCGGCTTCGCCCAGCGTCTTGATTTCCGAAACCGACGTGCCGCCGACCGTCAGCGGGCTGGATTCCCGATCGGTCTCGCGGTAAGACAAATGGCCGTCGAGCGAATCCGACAAGTCCGGCAACAGCACCGGACGCAGGCCGAATAGCTCGATCAGTTCCTTGATGTGCTCCAGATCGCCCGGCGTCAGCAACGACCCGGCAAGCACGTTGATCTGCTTCCCGCGCTTGCCCGCACACCTGGTCTCGGGCAACAGCACGTCGATCATCGCCTTCACCGCCAGCGCATAGCCGGATTCCAGGCAGCCGGTGAAATCCGGGGTGTTCACCGCCACCACCGGGATACCGTCGAACTCGGGATGCTTGCCGCGGAACTGGCGCACCAGGCCGTGAATATCCGTGCCCTGGGTTTCCGACAGCCCGGTGGTCGGCAGGCCGATCAAAGCCGGCTTGTTCTTCTCGGCGATAGTCCGCAAGCCCTGGATCACGTTGTCGTCGGCATTCATCACCGTGGAAACCTGGTCCATCGCCGTGGTCTGCAGGGGGATCGGCTCGCGGAAATGGCGCACGAAGAATACCTTCCCGAACGCCGTGCAGCCCTGCGAACCGTGGAGCATCGGAACCGCCCGGTCGATCCCGAGGAAGGCCAGCGATGCGCCCACCGGCTGACTGACTTTCAGCGGATTGACGGCAAGCGCCTTGTTGCGTTTGATGATCTCGGCCATGAGCGTGGAGTGGCGTAAGTGAAAACGACAGTGGAGGACGTCCTCTCATTCGCAAGCCCCATGCCAGGGGGAAAGCCCTGTTATTTCAGTGGGTTGGCGGGATGCGTCGTTGTCGCAAAACCGACAAGCGGCGGTGGGGATGGCGATGCCTGACAATCAGACACAAGATCGTGAAAAGAGGCTCTATCGCCGGCAACGGTGGGGGCGTTCACGCTGTATTGATTTGGCAATCTCGGCACTTCTCAAGTTGTCTTGAAACGACATCGGAGATCTGATGGCCGAAACAGACGACCGATAGCAGCCTCGCGCTGGACATCGCCTGGCCACTGACCAAACCCCTCAACCGGACCACATGACCTTATTAGTCCCCGAGCCCCCCCGAAAATGACATCGCCAAGTGACAAGGAACAGATCACAGAACACCGCGCCTGGCTGGCCGGGATCTCCGAAGAAGGGCTCGCGCTGTTTCCCGGTCTCGGAAATCTGCTTTCCGAAGTCGATGAGTTGTTACTGAAATCCGATGACGTGCTGTACTACGCGCAGCCCCCGATGGACGGCAAATTGGGCGTGCGTTTCTGGCGGCGCCAACGGCATGACAAGGTGGAGCCAGTTGTGGTTGTCTGGCAGAAGAGTTCTCGAACTGGCCGCTTCTGGCCGAAGCAGGTCAACGGCCATCTCACCAAGCGTGTTTGCCGGCGTGGGGCGTTCGAGGTCAACGCCGAAGTTACGATGGAAACCTTGGCCATCGTCGACAAGCTACTGGCAATGCGGAAGAGTCTGGCCATGCTGCTGTACCGCACACGGCAATCGGTGCACAGCCTGAAAACCCATCAGAAGCCTGTGCTGAACTACCAGCGCAAACGGCTGGCCGAGTTACGGGCTGCGAGCGATGGCTTCCTTGACCTTGCGATAAACAGCGGCGACGCAGGTGATGTCGAGGCCGGTGTATTCGAGGACATTCATTGGGGGTGAGGGAGGGGTGGGGGTTGGCGACGATTCCGAGTTTTCGCATCGGGGGCGCCGTCCGTCAGTCTCGCGAGGGCGAAGCCCTGAACCCCGTAGGGTGTATACGCAGTGCATCCACTCTTCGCCATCTGACCCGATTGAGTAGCGGTTCACCGACCCTAGTTGACTGTCGATCAGGCTGTGCCGGTGGCAGAAACATGCTGGAAAGCGCCATTGATTGATGGCGAGTGATTGTCTCAGTTCGACCCGTTTCAGACGGAAAAGCTGGCGGCGTGGGCGTCTCTTGATCGGCCATAACGGCCGTTCGCCCTGACCTGAAAGCGGTCATTCACCAACGTCCGCTTCCTCCCTGCATCGAGGGAGCAGTATCGAGCCAATTCAGACCTTCGATATCAGCAAAATATTTGCAGCGAAGTGTGCAGCATAGCCCAGGGATTCTTTCGCGTTGCTTACCCAGTCCAGCGATATGGTTGTGCAGCAATTTCTCTTCGAACACTGCATGAACGCTATCAGGGGGCCACTTAACTGCGCAGACGCAAGGCATTGGTCACGACTGAAACGGAGCTGAAACTCATCGCCAACGCGGCGATCAGGGGCGATAGCAACAGGCCGGTAAAGGGGTACAGCAGACCGGCGGCGATGGGGACGCCAAGGGCGTTGTAGACGAACGCGAACCACAAGTTCTGGCGCATATTGCGCACCGAGGCCTCCGACAGGCGGCGGGCGGTGGCGATGCCGCGCAGGTCGCCCTTGACCAGTGTGACCTGGGCGCTGTTCATCGCCACGTCGGTGCCGGTGCCCATGGCGATGCCGACGTCGGCGCGGGCCAGTGCCGGGGCATCGTTGATGCCGTCGCCGGCCATGGCGACGACGCGGCCGGATGCCTGGAAGCGGGCGACCAGAGCGTCCTTGTCCTGGGGTTTGACTTCGCCATGCACCTCGTCGATGCCCAGCGCATGACCCACCGCGCTTGCTGTGGTCAGCCCATCGCCGGTGGCCATAACGATGGACACTCCGTTAGCGCGCAGGCTGTCCAGCGCTTCCCGCGTGGAGGCCTTGATGGGGTCCGAAACGGCGACGAGGCCAACCGCCTGGCCGGCAACGGCCAGATACATGACGCTGGCGCCTTCCAGGCGCAAGGCCTCGGCCCGTTCGCCGAGCAGTCGCCAGTCGA
>PFJX01000114.1 GCA_002784045.1 Hydrogenophilales bacterium CG_4_10_14_3_um_filter_63_21 | reverse complement strand
GTTATTCATACGCCCGACTGAGCAAGACTTTCCAGTGCGGACAAGGGACCAGCGAGGGCACGCGAGTATTCATGCAATATCCGGGCTAGGGGCAAATGTCGAGTTTTCCGTCCTTGAAACAGAGTTTCCGCGCTTTGCGCGCGGGCGCCTTGGTGGGGCGCTTCACGGACTTTTTCAGGGCGGGAGTCGCCTTGGCCGCTGCCGGCGGCCCAGCCTTGGGGAGGGCGAGCACAGCCGAGGCTTCGGCGGGCGCGGCGGAGTGCGTGGGAATGACAATCCCCTTATCCCCCGGCGGCTCGGCGGGTACCGCCACTTTGGCCGCTTCCTGAAGGGGCGGGTTGCCAGGCAACAGCTCTGGAGCTGGCGTGGTAGCCGGGACGGCCACTTGATCAGGGACTGGGACCGCCAGCGGTGGCACAAGCGATGGCATCGCTGAAGCGGGCGCCGCCCCCCAGAGCCAGAATGGGGTAGGAAAAGGGGGAATCTGGCCATTTGCCGGCACTACCCAGAGCTGTAGTGGCTGCCAAGGCCAGGACACGGGCTGCTGGGCACAGGCGCAGGAAGACAGGACAAGGGAAAAGAGCCCCACCCAGCAGACCGGCGGGTTCCTCAAGAGTGCAAGGGGGGTGCGCTTGAACAACCTAAACCTCCTTATGTGCCCGTATGCGGGTTATGCGCGACGAGATGGAATTCCGGCACTTTCGCGCGCAGCGCGGCGACCAGTTCAGACAGGAGTCCTGGCCGCTGTTTCAGGGAGACCCAGAGGACGTTGATCTTGAAATTAAGGTCGGCGAAAACCACGCACTCGTCATAGCGGGTGAGAACGCCGCGCACCAGCAGCGCCACGCTTTCCTGTTCATGCGGCGGACGTCGATTAAGGCGCGGCGCAAACATCATGAAGTCGATATAAGGGCGACCGACCGCGTCGCGCTTGGGTACCCGCTGCCAAAGCGGCCCGCCCTGCCCCCATTGGCCAGCATCGCCGGGCAGGCTGTTGCGGCGGGCCGCCAGTTGCATCGTTACCGACCGAGTTCAGCGCCGATTTCCGCGAAGGTACTCGCAACCGCGATAGTCTCCACGCTGGTACCCAACTGCTTGCCGATTTGTGACAAGGAAAACAGTCCGCGCAGCCTCTGGCCACGATCCGGAGTACGGTCGACCACCAGCGCGTGCTGACGGCCCTGCGCCTTCAGGGTGGCGAGGATATCGCCGACGCAGGCTTTCCGTACGTCCTCCATGCACAGCACTTCCAGGCGTTCGCGTGGGGTCATAACGTCTTTCACCAGCACATCGGAATAGCGAATGCCCTGGTGCTGCACCACTTGCATGGGCTTCTCGCCGGTCAGGTCGGAGGCGGTGATAAGGCCGAGGATATGGTTCATGTCATCCACCACCAGCAACATGTGCACGCCGCGGTGGATCATCTTGGCGCGCGCGTCCTCGATGGTTTCCAGCGGGAAGATGGTGTAAGCGGTGACAATCTGGAAATCAGTCATCACCTGCGGCGAGGGGTCGTCGGCACTCACCTGTTCTGGCAGCGCCTGGCGCGGCTTGTGGAAGGTAGCCCCCTTCTGCAGGGGTGAAGTGGGGATGAGGTTGTAGCTTCGAGTCATGGTTTCCTCGCTATTCAGGGGCGGCTGGCGCCATGGGCGCGGGCGTTCAGGCAATAAGGATGGCGCACTTGATGATGCTGCGCTTCCAAGCTCAGGAAACGTTCTAGTTCGGAGAGCGCCATGCGATAGACCTCGCGTTTGAACTCCACCACGGCCTCGACGGGCGCCCAATACTCGTTCCAGCGCCAGGCGTCGAACTCGGGATGGCTGGAGGCGCGCAAGCTCACATCACACTCACGGCCGACCAGGCGCAGCAGATACCAGATTTGCTTCTGGCCCCGGTAATGCCCGCGCCATTCCCGTCGCATCCAGTCGCGCGGCACGTCATACCGCATCCAGTCACGGGTGCGGCCAAGAATACGCACATGCTCGGGGGCCAGCCCCACTTCTTCCATGAGTTCACGAAACATGGCCTGCTCCGGGCTCTCGCCGTGCTTGATGCCGCCCTGCGGAAATTGCCAGGAGTTCTGCCGCACGCGCTTGCCCCAGAACACGTCATTGTGAGCATTGCAGATGACGATGCCCACATTCGACCGGTAACCGTCTTTGTCGATCATGGCCGTCCCCAAAATAAATAACTGGGGCGATTTTCCCATTCCACACAAGGGATGGAAAGCTGAGTTAATCCGCTTTCCACACGGCTAAAAAACGGCGGGCTGCACGCTTGCCCGCCGTGTTGTTTCGACTACCCGCGATTACTTGGCTTTCAGGCACTCACTCATGAAGGCCTTGCGATCCGGTCCCTTGAGGGCTTTTTCACCGGCCTGTTTGTTGCAGTCCTTCATCTTGTTTTGCTGCGGCATCTTGGCGTCGGCGACCGGGGCAGCGCCAGCCTTCAAGCACTGGCTCATGAAGGCTTTGCGTTCCGCGCCTTTCTTTCCGGTGGCTTCCTTGTTGCAGTCAACCATGCGCTGCTGCGAGGCTGTCAGCTTCTTCTCGACGGCGGGTTTGGTGGCGTCAGCGGCGCCAGCTTGCAGCGGCGCGGCGGCAATGAAAAGGGTTGCGGCGAAGGCAATGAGGCTGTGCTTCATGAAGGTCTCCTTGGTTAACAACGGGGTTAGTTGAACAGGCTTTTCAATAACTTCTGCTTGAGTTGCTCCTGGGTGCTTTCCTTCTTTTCCGGAGCCACCGGGGTTGGCTGGACGGTAGCAGGGGCTGGCTGGGCCACGGGCTGAGCGACCGGCGCGGCGGGTTGTACCACCGGTGCGGCGGGCATCGGGTAGGAAATCACCTTGGCTTTTTCCTCGGCGACTTTCTTGGCGTTGAATGGCTGGCCATCTGCGCCCAGCTTGATGCCTTCGATCAGCAGGGTGATATCCACCTCGTTGCCGACCGGGCCGTTGGCGGCATATTTGTTGGCGATCCCGAAATCGGCGCGGTTGATGCGGGTAGTAGCCTTGAAGCCGGCGCGCATCCCCCCCCATGGATCGGCGCCGATGCCGAGAATCTGATAGTCCAACGTGACCGGTTTGCTGACGCCATGCAGGGTGAGCTGGCCGCGCATCGTGCCCTTGTCCGCCGCGTAAGGGGCCACGCTGCTGGAAACAAACTTCATCTCCGGGTGATTGCGCGCATCCAGGAATTCGTCGGTGAGTACATGCACGTCACGGCGCAGGTGGCTGGAATTCAGGCTGTAGATGCTGATCGTGGCTTCCACCGAGGAATTCGCGATGTTGCTGGTATCCAGCACCACCTTGCCCTTGATGTCGTGGAAAGTGCCACTGGTGCGGGCGACCACATGGCGCAGTTCCCAGTTGGCGAAGCTGTGGCTATTGTCGATGCTGAAGGTTTCAGTGGTGGCCAGGCTGTTCGCGGAAAACGCGAACGCGAGGGTGGCGAGCGTGGTGGAAAGCGCGATCTGTTTCATGGAGTTCTCCTCTTGAAAGCCGGCTGGCGTGGCCCGGTTTATAGCACTAACCTTGGCGCTCACGTGTTAACACGCGCACACCACATGACTCGCATCGACTTCTATTACAACGCTCCAGCCAAGGCCGAGGTAGCGCGCAAGCTGGCGGCCAAGGCCTTCAACGCCGGCCAGAATGTGCTGGTCTATACCCGCGACGATGCCCTGGCGCGGGAACTGGACGCGGCGTTCTGGACCGCGCAGCAGTTGTCCTTCCTGCCGCATGTGCGTTGCGGCCACCCACTCGCCCGGTACACGCCCATTCTGATCGGCGCCGATCCGGGCGAACTGGATCAGGCGGATGTCCTCATCAGTCTGGCCGACGAGCCGCCTGAGTTTTTCGGTCGCTTCCAGCGTTTGCTGGATGTCGTCAGCACCGACGCGGGCGACCGCGAACGGGCACGCCAGCGCTTCCGTTTCTACAAAGGGCGCGGATACGAACTGGAAACCCATGATCTGGCGGAAAAAGCATGACTGAAAGCCGCGACCTGTTCGGCAAGATCGACGCCCTGTTCGAGAAGCGCGCCCTCGATGTGCTGATCGACAAGGGCCTGGAACATGAAGATTTCCCGGTGCTGACCGAGGTGGTAGCGGCCAGAACGGCACAGGAAGCCCAGGGACTGGCCACGGAACGCCGTTCTACGCACCGCCGCATACAAGACCGCCGCCTGGGTGACCGCCGCCAGATCAGTGCCCCCCTTTCGCCCCGCCCAGCGGCCACCGGCGAAGACTTCGAGCAACTGGTATCGGCGGTGGAGCAGCGTCTCTCCGACCTGTTCATCCGCCAGCAGCTACGCATGGAAGAAGCCGTGCGCCGCGCGATCCGGGATGAACTGGAGAAGGCCAGCTAACCTTTATAATCCGCCGCTTATCTCAATCCCGAAAACGCGGTTGCGCGCTTATTTTCAGGCGATGCAACCGCGTTTGTTTTTACCCGGACCACCTCATGGAACTCGCCAAATCCTTTGAACCCCACGACATCGAAAAACGCTGGTACGCCCACTGGGAGGGCGCCGACTACTTCGGCATGGGGACCGAAGAGAACAAGCCCTTCTACTGCATCCTGCTGCCGCCACCCAATGTCACCGGCACGCTGCACATGGGCCACGCCTTCCAGCACACCCTCATGGACGCGCTTGTCCGCTACCACCGCATGGACGGCGACAACACCCTGTGGCAACCGGGCACCGACCACGCCGGCATCGCGACGCAGATCGTGGTGGAACGCCAACTCGACGCACAGAAAATCAGCCGCCACGACCTCGGCCGCGAGAAATTCCTGGAGAAGGTGTGGCAGTGGAAGGCGCACTCCGGCTCGACCATTACCCGGCAGATGAGAAGGCTGGGCACCTCGCCCGACTGGTCGCGCGAGCGTTTCACCATGGACGAGGGGCTGTCGAAGGCGGTTACCGAAGTCTTCGTTCGCCTCTACAACGAGGGTTTGATCTAT
>PFJX01000035.1 GCA_002784045.1 Hydrogenophilales bacterium CG_4_10_14_3_um_filter_63_21 | reverse complement strand
TTCGCCGCCAGATTTGTGCGGATTTACGCCACCGGCAACAATGGGCGAGGGGGGTGAGTGCGCGCGGAATCATGTCATGCAATATTGAATAGCGACTTCAGTAATGCATGAATTCTTGGCGAAACAGCTTGAGCTGAGGCCATAGCGTGCGCCGTGCACACGGCACACGCTATTCCACCCCCAGCCGCTCCATCCGATAGCGCAACGAACGGAAAGTAACGCCGAGTAGCCGCGCGGCGGCGGTCTTGTTGTTGCCGCTGCGTTGCAGGGCGTCAAGGATGGCCTGGCGTTCCACTTCGTCAAGATGATCCTGTAGCGCCAGGCCACGTGCCGGGCTGTCCGGGCCGCTCGCCGGGGGGGTCAGATTGAGATCGTCCGGGCCGATCTGGCCGCCGTCGCACAAGGCCAGCGCCCGCTCCAGGATGTTTTCCAGTTCGCGCACGTTGCCGGGGTAGTTGTAATCAGCCAGGGCCGCCAGCGCTGACGGGGCCAGGGCGGGTACCGCCCTGCCTTCACCCAGGCGCGCCAGCAGAAAGTCCGCCAGTTCGGCCACATCCTCGCGCCGCTCGCGCAGCGCGGGCAGGTGGATTTCGATGACGTTCAGGCGATAGAACAAGTCCTGGCGGAAGCGTCCCTGGCTCACCGCGGCCTGCAAGTCCTGGTGGGAAGCGCTGATCAGGCGCACGTCGACCGCTTCTTCCGCGACCCCGCCGACCCGCCGCACGCGCTTTTCCTGAATGGCGCGCAACAGTTTGACCTGCATGGACAAAGGCAGATCGGCCACTTCGTCGAGAAACAGCGTGCCGCCCGTGGCCGCCTGAAAAAAGCCGTCGCGCTCGCTGTCGGCGCCGGTGAAGGCGCCCTTGCGATAGCCGAAGAACTCGCTCTCCATCAGGTTCTCCGGAATGGCGCCGCAGTTCACCGCCAGGAACGGCGCCTCGGCGCGGCTGCCGCGCGCGTGGATCATGCGCGCGGCCACTTCCTTGCCGGTACCCGTTTCGCCGCTGATGAATACCGGCGCCTGGCTGCGCGCCACCTTGTCGATCAGCGCGCGCACCTGCCGCATGGGCGTGGATTCGCCGACCAGCTTGAGCCCGCCGTCGCGCCCATCGGTCGGCTTGGCGGGATCGGCGAGCTTGAGCGCGGAGCGCACCAGGCCGCGAATCTTCTCCGTGGTCACCGGCTTTTCGACATAGTCGAAAGCGCCCGCCTTGAGCGCCACGACAGCATTTTCCGCCGAGCCGAAAGCGGTGATGACCGCCACCGGCGTGCGTGGCGCGTGCTCGGCGATATGGCGCACCACCTCGATGCCGTCGCCATCGGGAAGGCGCATGTCGGTCAGAGCCAGATCGAAGCTGCTGGTGCCCAGATGCCGGCGCGCCTCGGCCACCGTACCGGCGCGCGCCGTGTCCAGGCCCATCCGCGCCAAATCCAGTTCGAGCAGGTCGAGCAGGTCGGGTTCGTCATCCACCAGCAGGACACGGCGGCGTTTCATACGGTTCTCCTACTCAACACGGTGGCGCCTGGCAGGACAGCCGGAACATGGCGCCATCCGGAATATCCACATAACGCAGGCTGGCGCTATTCGCCTCGGCCAGTTCGCGCGCGATATACAGGCCCAGACCGGTGCCGGCCTTGTCGCTGGTGTAGAACGGCTCGAACAGGCGCGATTGCAGTTCCACCGGGATACTCGGTCCATCGTTGGCCACGTCCACATCCACCCGCTTCTCTCCCGCCACGGCCCGCAGGCGAATGCTGCCAGGACGCCCCAGAGAAAAACGCAGGGCGTTGCGAAACAGATTCCAGAGGATCTGATCCAGATGGGCAACATCGAAACAGACCACCGGGTCACCCGCCACCTGAACCACCACGAAGCCCGGCGGCGTTGCTTCGCGCTGCGCGAATTGCTCGACGAAAGCATTCAGATAAGGCGCCAGGGGCAGCGCCTCTCGCATCATGCGATCGCGCCGGTTAAGGGCCAGCACATCTTCCACCAGCCAGTTCAGGCGCTCGGCATTGCTGTCGATGATGCGGGAGAGTTTGGTGAGGGTGGCACTGTGCGCTTCCTGGGCATCTTCCTTGAGCAGGCCAGCGGCATGGCGAATGGCCGAGAGCGGGTTGCGGATCTCATGCGCCAGATTGGCGGTGAGCATACCCAGCGAGGCCAGTTTCATGCGCTGCGCCCGCGCCTCCAGTTCGGTCATATCTTCCAGCACCACCACGGCGCCTTCGTGGCGGGTCGGCTCCAGTTCAATGAAACGCGCGCGCAGGCGCCGCCCCTCGCGGCCCACCTGAAATGGATGCGCCGGCAGGGTCTCGCCGGCACACCAGCGCCGCCACAGTTCCGCCAGGTACGGTGAACAATGGCCGAGGCCGCAACGCGGGAAAAAACGCACATCGAGCAACTCGGCCGCGCGCGCGTTGTGTTGCAGTACCTCGCCCTTGCTGTTCAGCGCCATCACCGCATAGGGCAATTCCTGGATCACCCGCTCGTTGATGCGCTCCAGGCTCTCCGCCTGCAGGCCCTTCTCCGCCGCGACCCGCGATGCCGCCAGGGTGCCGCGCGCCATGGCATGGGACAGCAGCGCCGAGGCGAACAGGCCAAGCGAGAGAAAACCAGCGCGGGCAAAACCGCCCGCGCCGCCGTCGAATACCATGGACTGGACGGTCTGTTCTCCCAGCACGGCCAGGGTGGCGGCCGCCGCCCAGAACAACACCATGCGGGTTTGCGAAAGCATCCCGGCGGCGGCCAGGGTGATGATCAACAGCAGGCCGACCCCACTGGAATTGCCACCGGACAATTGCATCAGCAGGGTGATGCAGACGATATCGACTAGCGCCTGGCGGCCGACCTGCCGCTCGAAGCGCTCGCGCCGCGCCAGCAAGGGGCTGCGGAACAACAGCGCGACCAGCAGGTAGACCGCGCAGGTCGCCTGGAACAGGCGCGGATAGTCGAAGCGATGAAAGGTCTGGTCGGCCAGCATTCCGGCGGCGGCCAGCGCGATGGCCAGGAAGACGCGGAAGCCGTTCAGGTGGCCAAGCGAGCGCCAGAATGCTTCCGGCACCGCCTGGCCTTCAGCTTCAGCCACCGCGACGGCGGTGTTCATCGCAGCAATAGAACTTGCCCTGGCTCAAGAGCGCCTCGGAACGCGGCAGATTCACCTTGCACACCACACAGCGCACCATGTCCTCCGGCATTTTTTCCTCACGTGGCAATTCATCGCGCTTGCCGGACTGATGCTTGAACCAGAGCACGATGGCGATGGTGAAGGCGACTATCAGGAGGATTTTAGTCACGCGACAACCCGTTCTTGTGGGCCAGGTTGATCACCAACAGCAATTGCTTGAAGGGAATCTCGCGCCCCCAGCGATTAACGAACTGCATGTAAGGTAAATCGTGGCCGGTGGGGAATTCGTACTTGTCGGAAATCATGTCGTCATAGAGCTTGCGCAGCACGCCATCGAGATGGTCCAGCATGGCGGACCAGCGCTCCGCGTTCTCCGGGTCGTAGTCGAGGCCGGCGCGCATCTCGTCCACCTCATAAACCCCCTGGTGCACCAGGTCCACGTATTCGTCGTAAGTCTTTGGCCCTTTCATCGCAATCCTTTGAAAATCGCAGCGGCCGCCATTGTGCCATTGGCGGGAGGCGTGGGAGCGGCTAAAGCCGCTCCCACGCTCACCCCCTACAATCCCCCCATGTCCACCAACCCCCTCCTCCCCGCCCTCGAACCGACCCATTGCGCCGTGGTGGAAGCCTGCGCCGGCAGCGGCAAGACCTGGCTGCTGGTGTCGCGCATGTTGCGGCTGTTGCTGGCGGGGGCCGCTCCGGCGGAACTGCTGGCGATCACGTTTACGCGCAAGGCGGCGGCGGAGATGCAGGCGCGCCTGGATACCTGGCTGGCCGATCTGGCGCTGCTACCCGACGCCGAAGCGCTGGCTTTCCTGGAACAGCGCGGCCTCGTTGGCGCGGCGGCGCGCGCCGCCCTGCCGTCCGCGCGTGGCCTGATCGAGAAAGTGCTGGCGAATCCACCGATGATCACCACCTTCCACGGCTGGTTCTTCCACCTCATCGCCCGCGCCCCGCTGCCGCTGCGCTTGCCCGGCGAGGTGCTGGAAGACGCCGCGCTGCTGCGCGAAGAAGCCTGGTTCGCCCTGGCGGAAACGCTGGGCCGCGAGCGTGGCGGCCCAGCGGAAAGCGCCTTTCGCGAACTGGCTTGCGAGTTCTCTCTGTCCAGCTTGCGTGGCCTGCTCGATGCCCTGCTGGCCCGCCGCGCCGAATGGTGGGCGGCGGGACAGGGCCATGTCGACCCGGTGGCGGCCGCCTGCACGGCGCTGGAAGCACGGCTGGGGGTGAGTGAGGCGGAGGACCCGGCCGCAACCTTGCTGGCGGATGCGCAATTTATGGATGGCCTGGCTGAGTACCGGGGCCTGGTGGCCCGCAACGGCGCCATGGGTTTGCAGACGGATGTCGTGCGGGCGGCGGTGCTGGAAAACGCAATGTCCGCACCGATTGGCGGAACCGCCTGCGGCGTTGCGCCCTACGATTCGATCTTCCTCACCCAGGCCGGCACCGTGCGCGCCTGCAAGCTGAGCGATGCCCTCGGCAAACGCCTCGGCAGCGACGCAGGCACCTATGTGGAACTGCATCACCGCCTGGCCGAGCAATTGCTGCAAACCCTGGCCCGCCAGGCCGAACAGCGCGCCCTGCGCCTCAACCGTCTGGTTTTGACGGTGGGCCAGGCGTATCTGGACACCTATCAGCGCCTGAAGAGCGAACGCGGCGGCCTCGATTTCAGCGACGGCGAGCTGGAGGCCGCGCGCCTGCTCGGCGACGAGGAGGCCGCCGCCGCCATCCTGTCCAAGCTGGATGCGCGCTGGAAACACCTGCTGCTGGACGAGTTCCAGGACGCCAATCCGCTCCAGTGGCGCATCCTGCAGTCCTGGCTCGCCGCTTATGGCGCCGATGGCGAGCGCCCCACGGTGTTCCTGGTGGGCGATCCCAAGCAATCCATCTACCGTTTCCGCCGTGCCGAGCCGCGCCTGTTCGCGGTGGCCGGCGAATGGCTGGAAGCCAATTTCCAGGCACGCCACTTTCCCCTCAACGAAACCCGCCGCTGCGCGCCGCGCGTGGTCGCCTGGGTCAACGCGGTGTTCGCCGGACGCACCGACTATCCCCTGTTCGCCGTGCACGGCGCGCACCAGACCACCCTGCCCGGGCATTGCGAACTGCACCTCGCCGAGGCCAGCAATGACGAAGAAGAAGCCATCGCCTTCCGCGCTCCTCTCACCCAGGCGCCGGCCAGCCCACCCCACAAACGGGAACAGGAAGCCGCCTGGGTGGCGCAACGCATCAGCGAAATCGTCGGCCATCTGGAATTGGCTGAGGCAGGCACGGCGACTTATGGCGACATCACCCTGCTCTACAGCAAGCGGCGCGATCTCGATGTGTTTGAAGCCGCATTCAAGGCGGCCGCCATCCCCTTCATCGGCGACCGCCGTGGCGGCCTGCTGGCCAGCCTGGAAGCGGCGGATCTGATGGCCCTGCTCGGCGTCCTGGCCTCCCCACTCGACGATCTCGCCCTGGCGCAGACCTTGAAATGCCCGGTTATGGGTTTTGTCGATGATGACCTCAAGTATTTGGCGGCATTCCCTCACCCCCGGCCCCTCCCCCAGAGGGGAAGGGGAGAAAGCTGGTGGCGGCGCCTGCATACCTGGGCGGCGGAGGCGAATGCCCCACCCCACGTTGCCCGCGCCGCGCGTCTTCTGGATGCCTGGCATGGCGCCGCCGGGAATCTACCGGTGCATGACCTGCTCGACCGCATCTTCCACGAAGGTGAGGTGATCGAGCGCTATGGCGTCGCCGTGGCGCCGCACCTGCGGGCCGGGGTGTTGGCCAATCTGGAAGGCCTGCTCGGCCTTTCCCTGGGACTTTCCGGGGGACGCTTCCCCAGCCTGCCGCGTTTTCTCGACGAGCTGAAACAACTCCGCGACAAGGCCGGGCAGGACGCCCCCGACGAGCCGCCCGCGAATCACAGCAATGCCGTGCGGATGCTCACCATCCACGCCGCCAAGGGGCTGGAAGCGCCCATCATCTTCCTGATCAAGGCCGACGAAGGTGAAGGCCGCGACGAACAAAGCGGCGTAATCATGGACTGGCCAGCGGGCGAGGCACGCCCCGCGCATTTCTCCCTCTATGGCCCCAAGGCCTGGCGCGGCGGCGGCCGTGATGATCTATTCGCGCGAGAAGCCGAACAGGCCGCGCGGGAACACCTGAACCTGCTCTACGTCGCCATGACCCGCGCCCGCCAGGCCTTGTTCGTCAGCGGCCTGGTCGAGTCCGAGAACGAACCCACGCATTGGCTGGGAGTGTTGAAAACTGCGCTCAAGCCGGCGCTGGAACAGGCGGAGATGGCGAGGTTGCCGGAAATGGCATGGTGGGAAGCGCCTCACCCGAAACACGCGAAAGGGGCAAGGATCAAGCAAACCCCAGGTTTTTCTTGCCCCTTGCCCCTTGCCCCTTGCCCCTCAACCGCCGCCCCCATCGGCCAATTCCGCCCTCCCTCCAACCCGGAGGCCGATTTCGGCAGCGCCGTCCATGCCTGCCTGGAATGGATGAGCGAGGGCGTGCCGGAAGCCACGGGTGATACGGTTCGCAAGCTCACCACATCCTACGGCCTGGAGATCGAGACTGCGGAACGCGTCGCCGCCGCCGCCCGCCGCATCCTTACCATCCCGGAACTCGCCGCCGCCTTCGACCCGGCCTGTTACCGCCGAGCCCACAATGAAATGGAGTTCCTGGACGGCGCGGGAGGCACCTTCCGCATCGACCGCCTGGTGGAATTCAGCGAAGAAATCTGGCTGTTGGACTACAAGACCGGGGGCCTCGACGAGCCCGACCCCGCCCGCCGCGCCCTGCCCTATCTGGAACAGATCGAGGGCTACCGCGCGGCCGCCCGCCAGCTTTATCCGGGGCGGCCGGTGCGCGCGGCGCTGGTGTTTGCCGATGGGGGGGTGTGGTGGATGTAGCGCAGGCGTCTCGCCTGCGTCTTGTACATTCGCAGGCGAGACGCCTGCGCTACATTTCACTTTCGCCAGAACGCCGGGGTCAGCACCACCAGGAGGGTAAATAGTTCCAGCCGGCCCAGGAGCATGGCGAAGGTGCATACCCAGGTCTGAAAATCGTTAAGCACGGCGTAAGTGGTGGACGGCCCCACCTGGCCCAAGCCGGGGCCGGTGTTGTTGATGCAGGCGACGATGGCGGAAAAAGCGGTGAGCACGTCCAGCCCGGTAAACGACAACACGAACGACAGCGCGACGATGGACGCCACATACACGAAGAAGAATCCCAGCACGGCGTACATGACCTTGTTCGGCACCACGGTTTCACCCAGGCGGATCGGGAATTGCGCGTGCGGGTGAATCACGCGCAGCAGTTCCCGGTACACCTGTTTGTAGAGCAGCACCGCGCGCAGCATCTTGATGCCGCCCCCGGTGGAGCCGGCGCTAGTGGAGAAGCTGCACAGGAACAGCAGCCACAAGCCCGCGAAATTCGGCCATTGGCCGAAATCGGCAGTGGCCAGGCCCAGCGTGGTGGCCATGGAAATCACGCTGAAACTGGCATCGCGCAGGGCGCTGGGGAAATCCGGGTAGACGCCGCGCGCCCACAAAAACGTCCCAAGCAGCAAACAACTGCCCAGCACAAAGGCGAAGAACCAGCGGATTTCCGGGTCAGTTCGATACGGCGCCAGGGTGCGGCCGCGCAAGGCCATGAAGTGCATGGCGAAATTCAGGCCGGCGAGCAGGGCGAATACTTCGGTGATGATTTCCAGCGGCAGGGAGTGGAAGTAGCTGAAGCTGGCGTCATGCGAGGAAAAGCCACCCAGGCCCATCACCGAGAAGGCATGAATGGTGGCGTCCGCAAGCGTCATGCCGAAGGCCCAGTAGAGGCCGATGCAGGCCAGGGTGAGCAGGATGTAGACCCGCCACAGGCCCTTGGCGGTCTCGGCCATACGCGGGGTGAGCTTGTCGTCCTTCATCGGCCCCGGCGTTTCCGCCTTGAATAGCTGGCGGCCGCCGACCCCCAGCAAGGGCAGCACGGCGACCACCAGCACGATGACGCCGAGGCCGCCCAACCAATGCAATTGCCCGCGCCAGAGGTTGATCGAGACCGGCAGTTTGTCGAGGCCGGAGAGCACGGTGGCGCCAGTGGTGGTGAGCCCGGACATGGTCTCGAAATAAGCGTCGGTGAACGATAGGGAAGGTAAATAGAGGAGCAGAGGCAGCGCCGCGAACAGCGGCGTCAACACCCAGGTCAGCACCACCAGCAGAATGCCGTCGCGCGCTTTCAGTTCGCGCCTCCAGGTGCGCCCGAGCAACCACAGCGACACGCCGCTGGCGAGGGTGATCAGAACGGCTTCGTCATAGGCGCGGCGGGCGTTATCTCCCCCCTGTTCCGAGACCGCCAGTGGCAACAGCATGGACAGCCCGAACACGGCGATGATCATGCCCAGCACATGCAGGATGGGGAACACGTTGTAGAGGCGAAGACGGTGGATCATCGCCTCACTTGCGCCAGAACGCCGGGGTCAACACCACCAGCAGGGTGAACAACTCCAGCCGCCCCAGCAGCATGGCGAAGGCGCACACCATGATCTGAAAATCGTTGAGTACGGCGTAGGTATGCGCCGGCCCCACTTCGCCCAGGCCGGGGCCGGTGTTGTTGATGCAGGCGACGATGGCGGAAAAAGCCGTAAGGATGTCCAGGCCGGTGAATGACAGCACAAACGACAGCGAGACGATGGCGGCCACATAGACGAACAGGAAGGCCAGCACCGCATAGACGATCTTGTTGGGCACCACCTCCTCGCCGAGGCGCAGCGGGATGCGGGCGTTGGGGTGGAGTAGTTTGTTCAATTCGCGGTACTCCTGCTTGTAAAGCAGGATGGCGCGCAGCATCTTGATACCGCCCCCGGTGGAGCCGGCGCTGCTGGAGAAGCTGCACAGGAACAGCAGCCAGAGGCCGGCGAAGAAGGGCCAGTGGCCGTAATCGGTGGTGGAGAAGCCCAGGGTGGTGGCGACGGAAATGGTGTTGAACAGCGCATAGCGCAGCGCACTGGGAAAATCCAGGAACACGTCGCGCTGCCAAAGCAGGAGCGCCAGGACCACCCCGCTGCCGAGAACAAAACCAAGCAACCAGCGAACCTCCGGATCATGCCGATACGACCCCAGCGCGCGCCCGCGCAAGAAGGCGAAGTGGGTGGTGAAGTTGATGCTGGCGAGCAAGGCGAAGACGGCGACGGCGATTTCCAGCGGCAGTGAATCGAAATAGCCCAGGCTGGCATCATGCGAGGAAAAGGCGCCCAGACCCATGATCGAGAAGGCATGCACCACCGCGTCGAACAACGACATGCCCAGTGCCCGCAACACCCCGATGCAGGCCAGCGTGAGCAGCACATAGACCGCCCACAGGCTCTTGGCGGTTTCCGCCATGCGCGGGGTCAGCTTCTGCTCCTTCATCGGGGTGGGCGTTTCCGCCTTGAACATCTGGCGGCCACCCACGCCCAGCAGCGGTAGCACCGCCGTCACCAGCACGATCACGCCGAGACCGCCGATCCAGTGCAGTTGTGCGCGCCACAGGTTGATCGAGTGGGGCAACGCATCGAGGCCGGAAAGCACCGTGGCGCCGGTGGCGGTCAGGCCGGACATGGCCTCGAAATAGGCGTCGGCCACGGACAAGCCGGGCATATGGATCAGCAAAGGCAACGCGGCGAACCCCGGCAGCAGGGTCCAGGCCAGCACCACCAGGAGAATGCCGTCGCGGGTTTTCAGCTCGCGCCGCCAGGGGTGGCCGACCAACCACAAGAGCAGCCCCGTGCCGAGGGTGATCAGCGCGGCTTCGTTATAGGCGCTCTGGGCGCCATCGCGGGTCAGTTCCGACAGCAACAAAGGCGCCAGCATGGACAGGCCGAACCCGAGCACGATCATGCCCAGCACATGCAGGGTGGGAAAAACACGGCGACGCATCAGAAGAAGCCCAGGCCCACCTGGAACAGTTTTTCCACCTTCGGGATCAGCTGTTTGTTGGGCACGAACAGGATCAGGTGGTCATCCACCTCGATGACGTTGTCGTGGTGGGCGATGATGACCTGGCTGCCGCGCAGGATGGCGCCGATGCTCACGCCCTCCGGCAACTCCACCTGTTCGATGCGCCGCCCGACCAGCTTGGAGGACTTGGCATCGCCATGCACCACGGCTTCCAGCGCTTCCGCCGCGCCCCGGCGCAGGCTATGCACCACCGCCATGTGGCCGCGCCGGATATGGGTGAGCAGCGGCCCGATGGTGGCTTGCGCCGGCGACAAGGCGATGTCGATATCGCGGCCTTGCAGCAGGTCGACATAGGTGGCGCGGTTGATCAAGGCGATCACCTTCTTGGCGCCCAGGCGCTTGGCCAGCAGCGAGGACATGATGTTGTCCTCGTCGTCGTTGGTCAGGGCGCAGAACACATCCATATCCTCGATGTTTTCTTCCCGCAGCAGGTCTTCGTCGGTGGCATCGCCGGTGAGCACCAGGGTGCTTTTCAGGGTCTGGGCAAGGTGCTCGGTGTTCTTCTTGTTGCAGTCGATGAGCTTGACCTCGTAATCCGACTCCAGGCTCCGGGCCAGGCGCTGGCCGATGTTGCCGCCGCCGGCGATCATCACCCGGCGCACGCTCTTGTCGCCGCGGCGCATTTCCTTCATCACCGCGCGGATGTTCTCGGTGGCGGCGATGAAGAAGATTTCGTCGCTGTCCTGAATCACCGTGCGGCCTTCCGGGATGAGGGTACGGTCGCGCCGGAAAATGGCGGCGACGCGCGCATCGAGGCCGGGCAGGTGCTTTTGCAGGTCGCGCAGCTCGTGCCCCACCAGGGGTCCGCCGGCACGCGCCCGCAGCGCCACCAGGCGCGCGCGGCCAGCGCCGAAATCGACCACCTGCAAGGCCTCCGGGTAGTCGATCAACTTCCTCAGGTAGTCGGTGATTTCCTGTTCCGGAGCGATCACGTGGTCGACGCCGAAGTGCTCCGCATCGAACAGTTGCGGGTACTTCATGTAATCGACCGCGCGGATGCGGGCGATCTTGGTGGGAATATTGAACAGGGTGCCGGCCAGCTTGCAGGCGACCATGTTGGTCTCGTCGTTAAGGGTCACCGCCACCAGCATGTCGGCATCGTCCGCGCCTGCCGCGCGCAGGATGGCGGGGTGGGAGGCCTGGCCTTGCACCGTGCGCAGATCGAAACGGTCTTGCAGCGCCGCCAGTTTTTCCGCGTCCAGATCCACCACGGTCAGGTCATTGCCTTCCCGAACGAGGTGTTCCGCCAGATTGGAGCCGACCTGGCCGGCGCCGAGGATGATGATTTTCATGGCTTGGTTAGACGTTGATTTCGTGGGCTCTACCCTTTCCCCGGCGCCTCGATACCCAACTGTTTCACCTTGCGGTACAGGTTGGTGCGATCGAGGCCGGCGCGGTCGGCGGCGCGGCTCATGCCCCAGTCACATTCGCCGAGCAGGGCTTCGAGATAAGCTTTTTCAAACGCGTCACGGGCCTCCTTCAGAGGCAGGTGCAGCATCAGGTCGATGCCGGTCTTATCCGCGCCGGGCTTGGGACCGAGGGTGGCGTCGATCGCCGCCAGGTCGATCGGACCCCCGCCTTCTTCCAGCGCCATGCGCCCGGCCAGGGTTTCGAGTTCCGCCAGGTTGCCCGGCCAGTCGTGTTCCGCCAGGCGGCTCATGGCGGCCTCAGTGAATTTCAGGGGTGGCTGGCGCAAGCGCACACAAGCCGCTTCCAGGGCGCGCGCGGCGAGGCCGGAAATGTCTTCACGGCGGTCGCGCAGGGGTGGCAACTCCACCACGGCATGCGCGAGCAGTTCATACAGCTCCTGTGCCAGGCGCCCTTCCGCTAGCGCGCGCGCGGGGTCTTCCCGGCTCACCGTCAGCACGCGCGCGGCGAATTCGGCACGCCGCGCGATCAACAGGATCAGGCCGCGCTGCTGCATGACGGAGAGTTCACCCAGATCCGGCACGAACACCAGGCCACCCTTGGCGCGCGCCAGCACCTCGGTGGGATGATTGGCCAGTTCGGTGGGTTCATCGACCCGCACGAACGGCGCATCCGGAGGGGTGAGGAAATGCGCGACCGCCTCCTCGCCGGTGCCCGGTTCGGCCAGGAGCAACACCGGCAGGCCAGCACTGGCGGCAAGGCTGAGGCGATGGGCCAGGCGCTTCACGGTTTCGCCACCGCCCAGTTCCTCCAAGGTGCCGCTGGTGCTGGGTTTGGCCTGGCGCGAAGCCAACGCTTTCTTCACGGTTTCCAGCAACTGCTTGTAGGCAATGGGCTTTTCCAGATAGTCGAAGGCGCCCAGGCGAGTGGCCTCGACGGCGGTATGCACCGTGCCATGGCCGGACATCATCACCACCGGCATGGTGAGCCGCCCTTGCGCACGCCATTCCTTGAGCAGGGTGACGCCGTCCACATCGGGCATCCAGATGTCCAGCAGGATCAGATCCGGAACCTTGTCGTCCAGGGCGGCACGCGCATGGCCGCCGTCCTCCGCCATGCGCACCTCATAACCTTCTTCTTCAAGAATCTCGTGCATCAGCTCGCGGATGCCGGGCTCGTCGTCCACCACCAGAATTTCAGGCATGTTGCTCTTCCTCACTCATCAATGCCGGCAGGCTGACGCAGACGCGCGCGCCGCCCGATTCCGGATTGTCCACGGCAATGCTGCCGTGGTGTTCTTCCACGATTTTCTTCACCACCGGCAGCCCCAGGCCGGTGCCACGGGGCTTGCTGGTGACATAGGGTTCGAACAGGCGGCCCCGAAGATGCTCGGGGAAGCCAGGGCCGTTGTCCTCGATACACAAGCTTACCTGACTCCCGCGCAGGGCCGTAGTCACGGAAATCCGTGGCGCCGCGGTGGTCTCCAGCGCCTCCTGGGCGTTCTTCATCAGGTTGACCAGCACCTGGCCGAGAAGGGCGGGGTCACCCGCCACCGGCGGTAAGCCTTCGGCCAGGTGGCGCTCGATGTGCACACCGCCTTCATACATGTGCAGCACCTTGCTGACCAGGACATTGAGGTCCAGACGTTCGATGCGCGGCGCGGGCAGCCGGGCATATTGCGCGAAGGCGTCCACCAGCCCCTTCATCGCCGTGACCTGGCCGACAATGGTGGCGGTGGCGCGAATCAGAGTTTCCCGCGCCGCGCCTTCCAGCTTATCCGCCAGTTTCGCTTCCAGGCGCTCGGCGGAAAGCTGGATCGGCGTCAGCGGGTTCTTGATCTCGTGCGCCATGCGCCGCGCCACTTCCCCCCAGGCGGCATCGCGCTGCGCTTGCAGCAATTGGGTGACATCGTCGAGCACCAGCACGTAATCGGGCGTGTCACCGGTCGCCAGCGGGGTGCCGCGCGCCAGCAGGCTGCGTTTCCCGGTGGGGGTGGCGAATTCGATCTGCTCGCGCCAGGGCCGCGTCGGGCTGTCATGAAAATGCCGCGCCATGTCGCGCGAGAAATCGGCGAGGACCGCGTTCTCGGTTCCCCAGTCGAGCAGCGAGCGCCCCTCCAGGCCGCCGCGCTCAACCCCGAGAATGCCGGCGGCGGCGGGGTTGGCCACACGCACGGCGAGGTCATGCTCCAGCGTGACGACGCCGGTCGTCACGCTGGACAACACGCCTTCCAGATAGGCATTGGCTTCCAGCAGCTTGTCGCGGCTTTCCTCGGCGACGGCGCGCGCATCCGAGAGTTGCCGCGTCATCCGATTGAAAGAATGGGTGAGCATGCCCAGTTCGTCGCGGCTGGATACGGTTTGCACCTGGGTGAAGTCGCCACGCGCCACTGCCCGGGTGCCACGTGCCAAGGCACGCAGTGGCGCGGCGAGGCGTTCGGAAAGAAGGAATGCCAGCGAGAAGGCCGAAAACAGGGCCAACGCCAGCGCCAGGGTCAGGGAAATGCCATACAGCCGTTTCAGCCCCAAGCGCGAGAGCAGCAGCTCCTGATAGCCCTGGCGCGCCTCCTCCACCTGTTGCGCGTCGCGCGCGAGTTGCTGCGGCACCGGCAGCACCACTTGCACCACGCGTGGACGCTCGGACAGCGAGGCCATGTTCACCGACGCCACCACCCGCACCGTAATGCCGCCATCCGCCTTCGCCTGCAAGCGTGACCAGGACTGTTGCAGGCGGATCTGCCAAAGGGCGCCTTGCTCCAGCGGCTTGGGCATCAGGCTGCCGCGGTCGGAGGCGGAAAATCCCAGCAGGTTGCCGTTGTCGTCAAACAATCCCAGCTCCTGCACCCCCGCCGCTTCGCGCAGATCATTCAGGCGCTCGGCTTGCACGGTGGGGGGCAGATCGGCCAGTTGTTGGGCCAGGCGCTCCGTTTTTTTCACGGTTTCCCGCCGCACATGTTCCAGCGCCGACCGGCCCAGGGCGAGGCCCCCTTCCAGCGCATTTTCCATGCGCACATCAAACCAGGATTCGATGGAACGGATCAGGAATTGCACTGACACGCCGTAGACCACCAGGCCGGGGGCGAGCGACATGAGGCCGATGATGAGGAATAGGCGGGCGGTGAGCTTGGCGCCGAACACGCCGGCGCGGATGCGACGCACCAGCAGGAGGGCCTGATAGGCGATCAGCACCACCAGGCCGGCGGCGGTGGCGACGGTGATCCAGAGCAACAGCGGCAGATTGCTGGCGAAAAAGGCGGTATTGCCCGCCGCCGCGGCGAGCAGCCCGATCAGGGCCGAACCGAGTAACAGGCTGCCGGCGACGAGGTAGATCATAGGGGCAAGGAACCCCTCGATTTTTCGGGCTGCGGTGGTTTCCCTTGCCCCTTGCCCCTTGCCCCTTGAGCCTTCTTCATCAGTACCTGAAGCTTTGTTCCTGCCAGCCGGAATCGAGCTGCCAGCGACCCGACGAGGCCAGCGCATTGACCTGCAAGGGTTTCGGCAACTGCGAGATGTCCAGATACATGCGAATGTAGATCTTGTACTCGGCCTTTTTCTTCATCTGTTTGACGTTGACCACGGCCCAGTCGCGCAGGTCACCCGCCGCGCGCAAGGCCTCGGAGAGGCTTTCATGGGCGCTGGAAACGCCGCTGAGGCTGACGTAATACTGGCGCAGCAAGGCGTTGTAGGAGAGGCGCACGCTACGCTCCAGATCGGAAAGCCCCTCGGCCAGCCACCATTCGCGCGCGCGCTCCGCTTCCACCGCCTGCACGAAAGTGAGTTGTACGCCACGGCGCAACGCGTCATCCAGGGTGGGGGAAAGCTGAATGGTGAAACCGCCGTTCAGATGAAACAACTCGCCCTTCTGCACCACGTCGATCTGTTGCGCCTGGATGCCTTCGGCGCGGGCGGCCGGAATGGCGGCTACCAGCATCGCCAGCGTGGCCACCCGCAAAAAATTACGCCTTGAGCAAACGTGCATAAAAGAATCCATCCATCTCCGGGCCGGGGAGCAACTGGCCTGCGCGGGTTGCCGGCACTTTCTCACTGCGCGCGTCGCCATGGCGAGCCAGGAAGGTGGCCACCTGATCGGCGTTTTCCTCGCGAAAAAGGCTGCAAGTGGCGTAGAGCATTGTGCCAGTCGGTTTCAGCAGCGGCCACAGCGCATCCATCAGGCGGCGTTGTTGGCGAACCAGGTGTTGCACATCTTCGGGCCGTTTCAGCCATTTGCCATCGGGATGCCGGCGCACCACGCCGGAGGCGGTGCAAGGCGCGTCAAGCAGGATGCGGTCAAACGGCTTGCCATCCCACCAGCTCCCCGTGTCGGCGGCGTCTCCCACGACCAGCGTGGTGCTCAGTTTGGTACCCAAGCCGAGACGATCCAGGTTTTCCCGCACCCGGGCGAGGCGGCCGCCCTCGCTGTCCACGGCGACCAGGTCCAGATCATGCAGTTCCAGAAGGTGCCCGGTCTTGCCGCCAGGCGCGGCGCAGGCGTCCAGCACCCGCTCGCCGTCGGCGGCGCCGAGATAAGCGGCGGCGAGTTGCGCGCCGAGATCCTGCACGGAAACCAGGCCGGCAAAAAAGCCCGGCAGTTCTCCCACCGGTACGGGGCGTTGCAAGGTCAAGGCCCACTCGCCGCTTTGCCGGGCTTCGATGCCGGCTTCGGCTAGTTTGACCAGGTAATCGGCGACGCTGCCGCGACGCCGGTTCACCCGCAGGGTCATCGGGGGATGCGCGTTCTGGGCTCCGACGATGGCCTGCCAGTCATCCGGGTACTGCGCCCGCAAGCGTTCCAACCACCACAGCGGGAGATTCCAGCGCGCCTCCAGATCGGCGGCGGCGGCCGCTTCCAGCTCCGCGCGGCGACGCTGGAAATTGCGCAGCACCGCATTGGCGAAGCCGCGTGCGCCTGGGAAGCGCTCAGCCACGGTGGCCACGGTCTCGTTCACCACGGCATACGCCGGCGTTACGCCCGCTTCCAGTTCATACAGGCCGACCAGCAGATGCCCGGACAAGGCCGCCGGTTTGAGCGGGCGATCGCAGAGGGCGGCGATATAGAAACGCAAACGCCCCGCATTGCGCAGGGCGCCGTAAGCGAGATTCTGGACCGTGGCCAGGCCCTCTGGCGCCAACTTGCGTAAATCGCCCAGTGCCAGCGTCAGACTAACGCCCTCTAGCAGGACGTCATTGACCAGATTTGACGCCAGGAGGCGGGGGTTGTTGGCGGGGGTGGGGGCGGGCATGGGCCGCGATTATCCGGGAAAACCCGAGCCGGAATGCATTCCGCCAACCCGAAGGTTGGCGGAAAAAGAGGGCGTGACGCGGAAAGGCGCTCAGTCCACGCCACCATCGGTGGCGGGAGTGGTGGTGGGTGCCGGCGCACTCGGCCCACTGCCGCCGACATTGGCGGCGGGTGGCGGCGCCACCGGCTTCGGCGGACGCGGTTCATTGCCGGCCATGATGTCGTCGATCTGCTCGCTGTCGATGGTTTCCCATTCCAGCAGCGCGCGGGCCATGCGCTCCACCTTGTCGCGGTTCTCTTCCAGAAGATTGCGCGCCAGCGCGTATTGCTCGTCGATGATGCGACGCACCTCGGCATCAACCTTACGCAGCGTTTCTTCCGAGACGCTCTTGTGCGTGGTCACCGAGCGGCCGAGAAAGACTTCACCTTCTTCCTCGCCGTAGACCATCGGCCCCATCGCATCGGACATACCCCACTGCGTGACCATGCGGCGCGCCAGGTCGGTGGCGCGCTGGAAGTCGTTGGAAGCGCCGGTGGTCATCTGGTGCATGAACAGTTCCTCGGCGATGCGGCCGCCAAACAGCACCGCGAGCGTGGACAGCAAGCGGGTACGGTCCTGGCTGTAGCGGTCCTCGGTGGGCAACTGCATGGTCACGCCCAGCGCGCGGCCACGCGGAATAATGGTGACTTTATGCACCGGATCGGTCTTCGGCATCAGCTTGGCCACCACGGCGTGGCCGGACTCGTGGTAGGCGGTGTTCCTGCGCTCCTCCTCGGGCATGATCATGGAGCGGCGCTCGGCGCCCATCATGATCTTGTCCTTGGCGCGCTCGAAGTCATCCATATCCACCACGCGCTTATTGCCGCGCGCGGCGAACAGCGCCGCTTCGTTGACCAGGTTGGCGAGGTCGGCGCCGGAGAAGCCGGGCGTGCCACGGGCGATGATGTCGGCCTTGACGTCCTGGCTCATCGGTACCTTGCGCATATGGACCAGCAGGATTTGTTCGCGGCCGCGAATATCCGGTAGCGGCACCACCACCTGGCGGTCGAAACGGCCGGGACGCATGAGCGCCGGATCAAGCACGTCAGGGCGGTTGGTGGCCGCGATGACGATGACCCCGGCATTAGCCTCGAAGCCGTCCATTTCCACCAGGAGTTGGTTCAGGGTCTGTTCCCGCTCGTCGTTGCCGCCGCCCATGCCGGCGCCGCGCTGGCGACCGACGGCGTCGATTTCGTCGATGAAGATGATGCAGGGAGCATGTTTCTTGGCCTGCTCGAACATATCGCGCACCCGCGCGGCGCCGACGCCCACGAACATTTCCACGAAATCGGAACCAGAGATGCTGAAGAACGGCACCTTCGCTTCACCGGCGATGGATTTGGCCAGCAAAGTCTTGCCGGTGCCGGGCGAGCCGACCATCAGCACACCACGCGGAATGCGGCCGCCCAACTTCTGGAAGCGCGAGGGATCGCGCAGGAATTCCACCAGTTCTCCCACCTCCTCCTTGGCCTCATCACACCCGGCGACATCGGCGAAGGTCACGGTATTGGTGTCCTGGTCGAGCAGGCGCGCCTTGCTCTTGCCGAAGGAGAAAGCGCCGCCCTTGCCGCCGCCCTGCATCTGGCGCATGAAGAACACCCAGACGCCGATCAGCAACAGCATCGGGAACCAGGAAACGAAGATGCTCATCATCATCGACGGCTGTTCTTCCGGCTTGGCTTCCACCTGCACGCCGGCTTTCAGCAGATCGGAGACCAACCAGGGGTCGGAAGGCGCATAGGAGGTGAAACGCTGGCCGTCGGCGCCAACGCCGCGCAGGACGTGGTTCTCGATGGTGACCTTGGCCACTCGTCCCTGCTTCACCTGCTCGATGAAGGTGGAATAGTCCACTTGAGACTGCGTGGTCTGGCGCGTGTTGAACTGGTTGAATACCGTCATCAGGATCAAGGCGATGACCAGCCAGATGGCGACGTTCTTGAAGAGATTGTTCAATTTGACTCCTTTGCGGCCAATTTGCCGTGAACGGGGAGAAGTTAGTCGAAATCCAGGGCCGATTCAATCAAGGCTGGCGCATGCGTGGAATTCGCCTTCAGTCCACGGCCCAATAAATACACTTCACGGCTACGATCACGCGAGGCACCCGGTTTGCGCGCCGCGACTTTCCGGAACACCACGCGCATCGCCTTCATGTAGTCCTCAAAACCCGCACCCTGAAACACCTTGACCAAAAACGTGCCGTCGGCGTGCAGGTGTTGAGCGGCAAAGTCGAGCGCCAGTTCCGCAAGCAGGTAACTTCTCGCCTGGTCGGTGACGCTGACCCCGGTGATATTGGGGGCCATGTCGGAAAGCACAAGGTCAACCGCGTTGCCCTCCAGCACAGCCTCCAACTGGGCAAGGCCGGCCGCCTCGGTGAAATCGCCCTGGATGAGGGTGACATGGTTCATCCCCGTCACCTCCAGCAGATCGATGCCAACGATGCGCCCCTGCTTCTTCATCCGCTCTGCCGCCACCTGGCACCAGCCGCCCGGCGCGCAGCCCAGATCGACCACCCCCATGCCCGGCCTCAAGAGATGATCGTGATCGTCAATCTCCATCAACTTGTACGCCGAGCGCGAGCGATAGCCTTGCTCCACCGACTGTTTCACATAGAAGTCGTTGACATGGCGCTGATGCCAGGCATGAGTTTTGGCTTGTCGTTTCATATCGGATGATTCAACCAGGTTTCTTCTTCCCAGTCTTCCACAGTTACCGTGAAACAAGCCAGCAGCCGGTCGGTCTTGGGTCGTCGATAGCGAAAATCGACCCCAGCGAGGCTTCACCAGAGGGGGATGATCTCTAACCCGGATATTGCATGAATACTCGCGCGCCCTCGCTGGTCCCTTGTCCGCACTGGAAAGTCTTGCTCAGTCGG
>PFJX01000087.1 GCA_002784045.1 Hydrogenophilales bacterium CG_4_10_14_3_um_filter_63_21 | reverse complement strand
GTCGCTGAACCACGGCCAGAAGATGGCGGAAGAACTGGGCTTCGTGCCGCTGCCCGCCAACGTGGTGAAGATGGTTGAAGCCGAGATGAAAAACATCAAGTAAGTTCAATCTGTTGTGCCAGTTCGGGCGCGGAAGTTTCTTCCGCGCCCGAACTTTCTCCGCAAGCCTCCTTGTCTAGTCGAGGGGCCTTCCGGAGAATGCCGGAAAAACCAGGAATGAACGTAATGAGCGAAGTGGCCTATCCAGGAACCTCCCCAGAGGGAAGCTCGAAGCTCCCCTCGCCGCCGGGGAGAGGGGGCTCTGCCGTCGATCCGCACGCCAGGCAGGTCAGAAAATTCAGGATGCAGGACCTGTTTTTCCATCAGATTACCCTGCTGTTCGCCTTCATCGTTCTGGCGGCGTTGGCTGGCATCCTGATTTCCCTGGCCATCGAGGCCAGGCCGGCATTGAGGCAATTTGGCGTGGCTTTTCTCTGGACGGATGTCTGGAGTGTGCCGGACGACGAGTTCGGTGCCTTGAGCGCCATCTACGGCACGGTAGTGACCTCGATCATCGCCTTGGCTATCGCTGTGCCGGTCAGCTTCGGCATCGCCCTGTTCCTCACTGAAACCTGCCCGGTCTGGCTGCGCCGACCGTTGGGCACCGCGATCGAGCTGCTTGCCGGCGTACCGTCCATCATCTATGGCATCTGGGGTCTGTTTGTGTTCGCGCCGTTGTTCTCGGAGCATGTGCAGCCTTTTCTGCAAGCGGCTGTGGGCGATACCCCGATCATTAGCGGCTGGTTCGCCGGCCCGCCCATCGGCATCGGCATTCTCACCGCCGGCATCGTGCTTTCGCTGATGGTGATTCCCTTCGTGGCGTCGGTGATGCGCGATGTGTTCGAGACGGTGCCGCCGGAACTCAAGGAATCCGCCTACAGCTTTGGTTGCACCACCTGGGAAGTGGTCACCAACATCGTTCTCCCCTATACCCGGGTCGGTGTCATTGGCGGCATCATGCTTGGCCTCGGCCGCGCCCTGGGCGAGACCATGGCGGTCACCTTCGTGATCGGCAACGCCAACCGCATCGTCGGCAGCCTGTTCGCGCCGGGTACTTCGATTGCCTCCACCCTGGCCAATGAATTCGGCGAAGCCGACCCGGGCCTGCATAGCTCCTCCTTGTTCGCCCTTGGCCTGGTGCTGTTCGTCATCACCTTCATCGTGCTGGCGATCTCGCAATGGTTGATCAGGCGCGGCATCGCCAAGCAAGGCAAGTAGGAGATCGCCATGAACCTTTATTCCCGCCGCATCCTGACCAACCGCATCGGCATCACCCTGTCGATGGTCGCGATGGCCTTCGGCCTGGCCGCTCTGCTGTGGATCCTCTGGACCCTGTTCTCCAACGGCTTTGCCGCGCTCTCCTGGGACTTCTTCACCCAGGACACGCCAGCGCCCGGCACTGAAGGGGGCGGCCTGCGCAATGCCATTGTCGGCAGCCTGATGATCATCGGCGTGACCACGTTGGTGTCGACGCCGATCGGCATCCTGGCTGGCATCTATCTGGCGGAGTTTGGCGCGACCTCGAAATTCGCCGCCACCACCCGTTTCGTCACCGACATCATGTTGTCGGCGCCCTCCATCGTGGTCGGCCTGTTCGTCTACGCCCTGGTGGTGGCGACCCTGGGTGGCTTCTCGGGTTGGGCCGGATCGCTGGCCTTGTCGTTGATCGCCATCCCGGTGGTGGTGCGCACCACGGAAAACATGCTGCTGCTGGTACCCACCGCACTGCGCGAAGCCGCATTCGCGGTCGGCGCGCCGCGCTGGCAGGTCTCCCTGAAAGTCACCCTGCGCGCGGTCAAGGCCGGCGTGGTGACCGGCATCCTGCTCGCCATCGCCCGGGTGACCGGGGAAACCGCGCCTTTGTTGTTCACCGCGCTTAACAACCAGTTCTTCAGCACCGACATGTCGCAACCGATGGGCAACCTGCCGGTGGTGATCTTCCAGTTCGCCATGAGCCCCTACGACAACTGGGTCAGCCTGGCCTGGGGTGGCGCGCTGTTGATCGCCCTACTGGTGCTCGGAATCAACATCGTCGCGCGCGTCCTGTTCCGTAACAAAACTTCAGCCTGAATCCGGAGTTCCTTATGTCCGCCCCCCATACCGCTGCCGACGGCGATGCCATCCTGGAAGTTCGCGACCTGAATTTCTTCTACGGCGATTTCCGCGGCCTCACCGATGTCTCCCTGGACGTCGCAAAAAGCCGGGTGACGGCCTTCATCGGCCCCTCCGGTTGCGGCAAATCCACCCTGCTGCGCACCTTCAACCGCATGTATGACCTCTACCCCGGCCAGCGCGCCGAAGGGCAGATCAACTTCCACGGCGACAACCTGCTGGACCGGAAGCAGGACGTGAACCTGGTGCGCGCCAAGATCGGCATGGTGTTCCAGAAGCCGACGCCGTTTCCGATGACCATTTACGAAAACATCGCCTTCGGCGTGCGTCTTTACGAAAAAATGCCCAAATCGGAAATGGACGACCGGGTCGAATGGGCGCTGCGCAAGGCGGCGATCTGGGAAGAAACCAAGGACAAGCTACAACAGAGCGGCTTGTCGCTCTCCGGCGGCCAGCAACAGCGCCTGTGCATCGCCCGCACCATCGCGGTGAAGCCGGAAATCGTCCTGCTCGATGAACCCACTTCCGCGCTCGACCCAATTTCCACGGCCAAGATCGAAGAATTGATCAACGAACTGAAGGCCGACTACACCATCGCCATCGTCACCCACAACATGCAGCAGGCGGCGCGCATCTCCGACTTCACCGCCTTCATGTACCTGGGCGAACTGATCGAATTCGGCAAGACCGATACCTTGTTCATCAAGCCCCGGCAGAAGCAGACCGAGGACTACATCACCGGCCGCTTCGGCTGATCTGGAGCGCCGGCATTATGCCCCGCAGGGACAGCCCCTTAGGGTGTGCCGGCTGGTGTTGCAACGTGGCACGACGACTCCCCGCTGTCACATTTCCTTCATCTTTCTGTCACCTCCGGTGCGTATGCTATCCACCTTACCGTGGACATCGTCACGCCTGAGTTGTGCAAACACTTTCTGAACTTCAAAACGAACTGACCCACCTGCGCGCGCGGGTGGCCGCCGGCCAACAGGCATTGCTGGCGGACTGGCAGCTCATCCTGGCGGGCACCGGCTATGCCCGCGACGCCGCCAATTTGGCGGCCTATATCGCGTTCCGCCGGGAAGATCTGCGCAACCTGCAAGAGCGGCTTTCCGAACTCGGCCTTTCCTCGCTGGGGCGTTGCGAAGGTCATGTGGTCGCCACCCTGGATGCCGTCGCGCTGGGCCTGGAGGCGCTCGCCGGTGTTTGTCCGGCTGACGCCGCTCTACCGCGCGCGGGCCGCGCCAATCGCCAGGGAGACAACCGCCTGAAGAAGAACACCCAGTGTCTTCTGGGCAAGGAGCCCAAACCGCGGCGTGTGCGCATTATGGTCACCCTGCCCACGGTGGCGGCGGGCGAGATTCGCTTTGTGCGCGACCTGGTCGAGCGCGGCATGGACATCGCCCGCATCAACTGCGCCCATGACGACGCCGCCATCTGGCAGGCGATGATCGACAACGTGCGTTCCGCCTCCCAGGCGACTGGACGTACCTGCCTGATTCACATGGATCTGGCCGGGCCGAAACTGCGCACCGGCGAGATGGCGGCATCACCCGGTCTGCTGCGCCTGAAGCCGAAGCGCGACGATCGCGGCGACACCCGCGCGCCGGCCTATTTCCTGTTCGACGCCAGCGGTGAACCAGGCGGCCCGGGTTTGCGCGGCGCCACTGGCCTGGCCGGCTATCCCCGGGTGAGCGTGGCGCGTGACTGGCTGGCCCGCTTACAGCCGGGCGACCTGGTTGAAGCCACCGATACACGCGGCAAGAAACGCATCTTCAACGTGCTGGAACGCATGGGCGAAGCGCATCTGCTCGCCTGCACCGCCGATTCGGTCTGGCTGGAACAGGGCTGTGCGCTGAAACACCTGTCCGGCGAGGGTAAGCAACGCATCATCAAGGTCGGCGAACTGGAAGCCAGCCCGGAAGTGCTGCTGGTGCATATCGGCGACCGCATCCTGCTCTCCCGCGATGCCGCGCCAGGCGAGATCGGTGTCGAGGAAGGTTATGCCGGGCGCATCCCCTGCGCGCAGCCGGAGGTGCTGGACAGCCTGCGGGTGGGTGAGCGGGTGTTCATCGACGATGGCCAGATCGGCGCCGAAGTGGAACGCCTGGACGCCGCCGGCGCCTGGCTGCGCATCACCCGGGCCCGCCCCGAGGGCGACAAGATCCGCCCCGCCAAGGGCCTGAATTTTCCCGACAGCGACATTGCGCTTCCCGCCCTGGGCGAAAAGGATTTGCTCGATCTCGATTTTGTTGCCCGTGAAGCGGATATCGTGGGCTATTCTTTCGTGCAGTCGGCGGCGGACATGGATCGCTTAGGCGAAGAACTGGAAGTGCGCGGCGCCGGTAAACTGGGCCGCATCGCCAAGATCGAAACCCGGCGCGCGGTGGCCAATCTGCCGGAAATCATCGTTCACGGCGCCAGCCGCGGGCCGTTCGGGCTGATGATCGCGCGCGGCGACCTGGCGGTGGAAATCGGCTGGAGCCGGCTCGCGGAGATTCAGGAAGAGATATTGTGGCTGGCGGAAGCGGCCCATGTGCCGGTCGTCTGGGCGACCCAGGTGTTCGAACAACTGATCAAGGAAAATCTGCCCTCGCGCGCGGAGATGACTGACGCCGCCATGTCGGAACGCGCCGAATGCGTGATGTTGAACAAGGGACCGTTCGTGCTCGATGCGATTGCGATGCTGGATGACATCACCTGCCGCATGCGCGCCCATCAGCACAAGAAATCCGCCCGCTTGCGGGCATTACATTGGTAAGGAAACATCATGGCCAACGCTGTAAAAAACATCGCCAAATTCATCCGCAAGAACCCGGACGACAAAGCCTGTTCCGACCTCAAGGATCTCTGCATGGCGCTGGAGTCATCCGCTACCTTCGACCTGGGATGCCTCTATAACCTGGACAAGAAGCCATTCGAGCTGGCGATCAACCTGCTCGAAGAATGGC
>PFJX01000074.1 GCA_002784045.1 Hydrogenophilales bacterium CG_4_10_14_3_um_filter_63_21 | reverse complement strand
CGGCGCCACCTAATGGGTGAGCGTCCCCGGAGGCGCAAACGCCAGCACCCATGCGGCCTCACGAGGGCCAAGGAGCGGTCAACTGAGCTTTCTAGGATTAACGTCGACTGGTGCGCGCGGCGCACCCTACGGCTCACCCTACGCGCTACAGCACCGGCAAGCCGCCGCTCAGGTCCACCCGCGCTTCGCCGACCCGCTTGAGGTGCGCAGCCAACGCCGAATCCATGCTGGCCAGATGGTCGTTGAACCATTCTTCCAGACCCTGTTTCACGAACGCGCGCGGCAGCAGCAGGCGGCCGCGCTGGACGGCGCGGTTCATCTGCACCAGATCGCCGTAAACCCGGTGGTGTTCGCTTTCGTGCTCGTTCAGCGCGGGGAAACGTGAAATCCGCATCAGCCGGCCTTCGCTGGTGAAATGCAGACGGCAGTGGTCGAGCAACTTCTCGAACAAGGCGGCGAAATCGGTGTCATCGCACGCCGCGAGCAGGTTCACCAGGGCGATGAACTCGCGGTGAGTGGCGTCCATTTCGGCCACGCCAAGGGCATGGACCGCGTCATCCCAAGCTTGCATCAGGCGGACTCCAGCGCCACATCCGCCGCTGCCGCCGCGAGCAGATCGGCGATGTCCGCCGGCACCCGTTGCAAGCCCATTCTGGCCAGGAAGCGCAGTTCCTTGTCGTTGGCGGTGGGCATCAAGGCCCAGCCCGACGGTCGCGCGGCGCCGAAGATGATGTCGGAAAGTACCATGCGTTCGGTGTCGCGGGTCAGGGGCAGGCCGAGCAGCAGGTAGCGTTTGCCCTGGCGCATCCGCTTCACAAACGCGGGGATGCCAAAACCGCCCATCAACTCGGTGACGTAATCGACAAAATCCGCGTCCGAGGCGATGTAATACGATTCCGGCAACGGCGTACCCAAGGGCTTGAACAGCACCGGCAGGGTCACGTCCACCTCGCCCTGTTCAATCGCCTGGTAGTGGCCACCCTCGCCGTTGCCGTCATGTTGAAACAGCTTGAAGCGGTAGTCGCTGCCGCCGATCCGCGCCAGGCCGACGATCAAGGTGTGCGGCCGCTCGGCATAAGCTTTTTGCAGCAAGGTGTCGCGGTTGCTGTCCACCACATAAGGCAGATTCTGTTCGGCCAACCAGGTGTGCGGCGCGGACGCACTCCAGACCGTATCGCGATAGGTACGGTCGAGGAATTTGCTGACCGCCTTGCGGCCACGCTTCAACTCCACATTCATCGCGGCGCGGGGAAACTCGTACATCAATTTTGGCGCCATCGGCCTGCCGTCGTTCATCGCCAGAATGAGGCTGTCGGAATCGGCTGGAATAGCCCGGCCATTGGCCGCATCGACTACCCCGTCGAGGGCGCGCGCGCCGAGATAGGGCACGACGCTGCCGTCGGCCAGGCCGGCGAGGATGTCGGCGAATACGCTGGCGTTATCTGTTGCCATGGAACGCTCCTGGTGGATGAACGCAGTCACCATCGCAAGAGGCGGGCCAGACGCGAACCGCGCAGCCACGCGGGTTGGCGAGTAAGCGGTGGTGTCGGTTGTAGGGCAATCGACAAAGTTTGTCGGGTTAAAACCGAGAACTCCCCCCTTTGGAAAAGAGGGAAACTAAACCAGATTCACCTCGTACACCCCGCCTATCACCCCGAACTCTGCCTCGCCACGCAGCTTTCCCGGCAGTAGCCCATGGAAGAAGAACACTTTGGGCAGCGGCACCCGCACTTCCAGGATGCTGTCGCCAAACTCACAGGCACGTTCGCGTTCGCGGGTAAAGGAATTGAGGTTGTTGAGCAGGACGATGTGCTGGTTGTCGGTTGCCTCGGCCAGTTCCTCGTAGCCCCCCATCCGGTTCACCCCCCGGTACAGCGTCAGGTGGGTTGATTCCGAGCACTGCCGCGCCAGTTCATATTGGCACCAGGTGTAGAGCAGATCGAACTGGGCTTCCAGGCCGTTGCTGTTGTAGAGGCCGCTGCTGCGCTGTTCCAGGTAATGCCGGTAAAGAGGGCCGGAGAAATCGCGGATCGGGCCACCGTGATGGCGCGGCAGCAGGCCGAAGCGCGACTCCACCCAGCCTTTCAGCACCGCCCCTTCGCGCCCGTCGGCATCGAACGCCCAGCCGCGCAGGACTTTCAGGTAATTCGCCTTGGCCCGGCCATGCGGCCACGCGGCGTTGTAGCCGGCTTCTTCGGGATGTTCCAGGCTGAACGCGGCATCCATGTGCGCCTTGAATACCACAACTCGCTCGCCTGGGTTGTCGAGTGCGGCCAGACGCGCGAACAGCGTGTGGTGCAGTTCCTCCACACCATCCAGCTTCAACAGCGCAGGGTGGCGCTGGAAGGTCAGGCTGCCAAGAATCGCCGCTGGCAGGTTGCAGCGGTTGATCGGCAGGCCGGCAATGCGCGGCAGGCTGGAGGACATGGCCGAATTGTGCCGGAAGGCCGCGCGAAGCATGTAGCCATGAAACATTCGGCGCAATGCCCGTTGGTTATTGCGCCCGTAGCAGAGCCAGCGCGGCCTATTTCTTGCCGTCCAGCATGCCTTTCAACCCGGCGAAGGGGTTGAAGGTGGCGGAAGTCATGGCGCCGGCCGCATCCGTGCGGCCTTCCAGGTCTTTCAGTTTGGAATGCTCGTTTTCGTGGCAGTAGGTGCAGAGCAGTTCCCAGTTGCTGCCGTCTGGCGGGTTGTCTTGGTGGTTGCTGTTCTTGTGGTGGACTTCCAGCAACTGAAGGTTGCTGTGGGTGAAGGCGCGGCCACAGCGGCCGCATACCCAGGGGAACAGTTTCAGCGCCTGGGCGCGGTAGCCCGCATCGCGCTTTTCGGCGTTGCGGCGGGCTTCGAGGACGATCTGGTCGAGTCGGTCTTGGGCCATGCGGGTCTCCTGCTTCGGTATGGGGTTGGGTTTGGCGATCAACCCGAGGGGTCCGGAATCTTTTCCGCGTCCGTCGCGAAATCCTCGGCCCAGTCTCCCCAGGTGTACCAGTCCTCGCCCAGCATCTCGGCGGGGTGCTCGGTTCGGCCGGAACCATTGCCGCACAGCAGCGAATCCGCCGGGCAATATTTGTCGCAGCCCCAGCAGATGCGCTCGGGATGTTTGGGGTGGAGGGGAAATTTCTTCTTCGCCATCGGCTGGTCTGATTGCTTGGTAAAAACAATCAGATGAACGAACTGGATTCCCGCTTTCGCGGGAATGGCGGTGGGGTCATTGATGCGTGTCCGGAGGGTGAGCCGACGCACCTTACTCGGGGCCCGCCGCCTTGCCGGCCCGATACGCCGCCAGCAAAGCCGCCTTGAGATCGGCGCGGCCATCCAGGTCGGGCACGCCCAGCGCCCGTTCAGCGATGAGCCTGGCCACCCGCAGGTCCGATTCCTCGCGCACATCCCGCAGGAACCGGGGCCAGTCGAACGCACCGTCGTGGCAGCACCGCGCCGCGATGCCCGTGGCTTCGGAGAACTCGATCTCGTGCGACTCCAGAACTTCATACAGGTAGGAGTAGGGATCGATCCCGGAGGCCTTGGCCAGGAGCAGGGGGAAGTTCGGCTCTTCCCCGGCCTCACCGATATAGGGGTCCAGGTCGATGCTGGCTTCGAGTTCGTAAGTCTCGCCCCGGAAGGAGAAGGCCATCCGCGCGCGGACAGTGTTGCTGCTCATAGTGATCACATCGGGTGGAGGGCAAGGGCTCGAATTGTAAATGGCTTGCCCTGGCCGGCCAGCCAGCCAGCCACGACGTTGTTGCCGCCCGCCCCCCCAATAACCCTTGTCGCCACCCCGACAAAGCCCGGCCATTTGTGTTGTACGACACGCGACATGGATGTCTTCATATCCTCGACACTCACATAAATATCAATCACTTAACAGCATTTCAAGGGGGTGGCACAGGGCTTGCGATAACAGAACTGCGAGCGAGATTTCAATCGCATCCTGTTTTCGAGACCTGAGGAGAAAGATCATGGCTCTGCGTCAATGCGCAATTTACGGTAAAGGCGGCATCGGCAAGTCCACCACCACGCAAAACCTGGTGGCTGGCCTGGCCGAGCTGGGCAAGAAAGTAATGATTGTCGGCTGCGACCCGAAGGCGGATTCAACCCGTCTGATCCTGCACGCCAAGGCCCAGAACTCGATCATGGAAATGGCGGCCAATGCCGGTTCCGTGGAAGACCTGGAACTGGAAGACGTGCTGAAAGTGGGTTACCGCGACATCAAGTGCGTCGAATCCGGTGGCCCGGAGCCGGGCGTCGGTTGTGCCGGCCGTGGCGTGATTACCGCCATCAACTTCCTGGAAGAGGAAGGCGCCTATGAGGAAGACCTCGACTTTGTCTTCTACGACGTGCTCGGCGATGTGGTCTGCGGCGGTTTCGCCATGCCCATTCGCGAAAACAAGGCGCAGGAGATCTACATCGTCTGTTCCGGCGAAATGATGGCCATGTACGCGGCCAATAACATCGCCAAGGGCATCGTGAAGTACGCCAACTCCGGCAGCGTGCGTCTGGCCGGCCTGATCTGCAACAGCCGCGAGACCGCGCGTGAAGACGAACTGATCATGGAACTGGCGCGCCAGCTCGGCACCACGATGATCCACTTCGTGCCGCGCGACAACGTGGTGCAGCGCGCCGAGATCCGCCGCATGACGGTGATCGAGTATGAACCGGGCGCCAAACAGGCGCAGGAGTACCGCGATCTGGCCAACAAGATCATCAACAACAAGAACTTCGTTATTCCGACCCCGATCACCATGGACGAGTTGGAAGACCTGTTGATGGACTTCGGCGTGATGGATGTGGAAGACGAGTCCATCGTCGGCAAGACGGCTGCGGAAGAAAAGATGGCGGTTGCTGCGTAATGAATTGCCCCCCTCTCCAGGTGGGAGATGGGGCAAACCGACCAACCCGGCCACAGATTAGTGGCGGCGTGAAAGGAGAATGAAATGTCAGCTTTGACTAAAGAACAGACTGAAGCCCTCATCGCCGAGGTGCTCGAGGTCTATCCCGAGAAGGCCCAGAAAGAGCGCGCCAAGCACCTGGCGGTCAACGACCAGTCGATCACCCAGTCGAAAAATTGCATCACCTCCAACCGCAAATCGTTGCCCGGCGTGATGACCGTCCGCGGCTGCGCCTACGCCGGTTCCTATGGCGTGGTATGGAGCCCAGTGAAAGACCTGATCCATATCTCGCACGGCCCGGTCGGCTGTGGCCAGTATTCCCG
>PFJX01000085.1 GCA_002784045.1 Hydrogenophilales bacterium CG_4_10_14_3_um_filter_63_21 | reverse complement strand
CCGCGAACGGCCGCTCGCGCACGTTACCCAGGGGGTAGTTCCACCACATGGTGTCCGGGTGGACCACGCCCAGATTGTCGATATTGGCGATGTTGACGCCAGAGGCGTTGCCGCCCCATTGCATGAGTTTCCGGCGGAGGTGTTCGGCCTTCTCCGGGAAACGATCGCGCACCCAGTTGAGCAGATAGGCGCCGTCGGCATCGTTGTTGCCGGTGACGTATTCACGCGCGCTTTTACCATTTGCCTTCCCGGCTTGCACCTGTTGCCAGCAGCGCTCGAACAGGCGGTCCAGGGCGGCGCGGGTGGTGCGGAAATGCGCGTCGCTGCCACGATGTTTATTCCCTCGCCCCGCGTAGTTGAGGTGCGAGAGGTAGAACTTGTCGATGCCTTCGTCTTCCGTTAGCGCCAACAGGGCGGGGAAGTCGGCAGCGTTGTCCTGGGTGAGGGTGAAGCGGATGCCGACCTTGGCGCCGGCATCTCGACACCGGCGCACGCCGCTCAGGGCCGCGTCGAAGGCGCCTTCCTTGCGCCGGAAGCGGTCGTGGGTGGCGGCCAGGCCATCGAGGCTGATGCCGACGTAATCGAAACCGGTGGCGGCGATGGCCGCGACGTTTTCCGCGTTGACCAGCGTGCCGTTGGAGGAGAGGCCGACATAGAAGCCCATCGCCTTGGCGCGCCGGCCGATGTCGAAGATGTCCGGCCGCAGCAGCGGTTCACCGCCGGAGAGGATGAGTACCGGCACATGGGCAGCATTGAGGTCGTCCATGACCCTATATATCTCCCCGGTCGACAGCTCGCCGGGGAAATCCTTGTCGGCGGAGATCGAGTAGCAGTGTTTGCAGGTGAGGTTGCAGCGCCGCACCAGGTTCCAGATCACCACCGGGCCGGGCGGCATGCGCTTCGGCACTAGCGGTGTCGGGGTGGCGAGTTCCTGCATGAACTGGGTGACGCGAAACATCAATGTCTCCTGGTGCGCCAGCTTGGTGAAGACTCTACCCTTCGGTATCCAGCCGGCGAAGTTGCCACGAAGTTGCCACGAAGTTACCAAAGAGCCAGCTGAAAGCCGGCGCTACATCGCGATGCGCAGCCCCGTTTTTTTCAGAATTCCCCGGCTGTAGAGGATGTCCGATGCCTGGCAGTCCTCGCCCAGCAGGGCGCGTATTTCCTCGGCATAGGCGGCTACGATCTCGCGTGTCTTGCCGTGCAGCATGGCGAACAGATTGTAGGGCCAGAGTGGCAGCCGGCGCGGGCGGCGGTAGCAGTGCGAGACGAACGCCAGACGGCCGATTTGCTCGCCCAGTTCGTCCACCCGATCGTCGGCCACATCCCACACCGACATGCCGTTGGCGACATAGCCCAGGGCGTAATGGTTGGGCACCAGGCCGATGCGGCGGATGGCGCCGGATTCCTGCATGAGCGCCAGCCGCGCCATCACTTCCTCGGCGCTAACGCCAATTTGCTCGGCGATCGCATGATAGGGGCGCGGGGTCAGTGGCAGACCGGTTTGCGTGGCGCCGATGAGGGCGAGGTCGAGGGGGGTAAGGGCGGTGTGGTCCACGATCAGGCTTCCAGCTTGAGTTCGACGAAAAATTCCCGTTCCTTGGGAAAGCGATAGACCAGATACCCGCTCACCGATTCGATGTAGCGGAATGTGCTTTCCACCTTTTCCGGGGTTTCCGCCGCGCCCACGAACCAGAGGTTGAGGGCGTGTTCACGCCGGTAGTTGTGGGCAATTTCCGGTTGTGCGTTGACAAAGGCGGCGATGCGATCGAAATCGGCCTCTGGCAACGACATGGCGGCCAGCACGTTGGCGCCGCCCATACGATCGGCGTTGAAGAGGGGGCCGAAACGGGTCAGCACGCCAGCCTCGAGCAGCCGGCCGATGCGCTTGATCAGTTCGTCCTCTTCCAGGCCCACAGTGCTTGCCACTGCCAGGAAGGGCCGCTCGCAGACGGGAAAGCCGCCTTGCAGCCGGTTGAGGATGTTGCGGTCGATCGCATCCAGTTGCGCCGGCGCGCGCGCGGCGATGGGCTTGCTTGCGGACGTCTTGCGGTGTGCCTGCCCGCGCCTGCCGCCAGCCATCTCAGGCTACCTTGGCCAGGCCGGAATAGCGCGCGCCGCACTGTTTGAAGCGGCGACGCGAGAACAGCGGCTGGCATGCGAGGGGTTCGAGGCCGAGTTCCTGGCGTAGGCGCGCCAGTTCCCCCAGCACGGCGGCGCGATCCTGCCCGTGCAGCATGGAAAACAGGTTGTAGCGCCAGTGCGGCGGTTGACGCGGGCGCCGGTAGCAAAGGGTGACGGCGGCTTGCGCGGCCAGGGCGCGGCCGACCTGGGCAACTTCCGTATCCGGCACATCCCAGACCACCATGGCGTTGGCGTGGTAGCCCAGTTCGCGATGCCGCACCACCACGCCGAAACGGCGGATGACGCCAAGGCCAATCAGGCGGGCGAGCCGTGCCAACACCGTCTCCTCGCGCCAGCCCAGGCGGGTAGCCAGTGCCGCGTAGGGGCGCGGGGTCAGGGTGATGCCCCCTTCCAGGACAGCGGCGAGGGCGTAGTCGGCGGATTCGAGTGGGTCGACCTCGCGTTCGTCGCGACGGCGCACCGGGTCGAGGTGGGGGCGAGGTAGCGCCCTCATCTCCGCCCCCTTGTCCCTACCAAGATCAAACCCCAGGTCGATGTGGAAGTCTTCCAGCATGGGCAGGTCGAGTACCGGGCTGCCGGCCAGATCGCTGATTTCTCCGAGCACTTCCGCCACGCGTTCGCGGGTCGGCGCGGTGGCGACGAACCAGAGGTTGAAATCGTGCTCGCGCTCGTAATTGTGGTTCACCTCGGGATAGGCGCTGATGGACTTTGCCACCGACTCGATCCGGTCGGACGCCACCGACACGGCGGCCAGGGTGCTCCAGCCCAAGGTGTGCGGGCGGAAAACCGCGCCGATGCGGGAAATGGTGCCGGCATCGGTCAGGTTTCGCAGGCGCGCGATCACCTCCGCCTCGGAGAGGCCGAGACGATGTGCCAATTCCGCGTAGGGCCGAGAGACGAGCGGGAAATCGCGTTGCCAGTCGTTGACCAAGGGGAAGTCGAGCGCGTCAAGGGGCATGAGGGGCTCCAGGAAAGAGGTAGCGCCGGCGTCTCGCCGGCGAGACGCCGGCGCTACAGAGGTTATGTTCATAGCCCGAAGCGGTTCGCGCGCGCGGAGAAGAAGATGCCGCTGGGGGCATCGACGGGGAGTTCGCCTAGCTTCTTGAATGTGGTGGTGTCGTAGATGTCCACCCGGTTGGCGTCACGCACTGAAATCCAGACCTGTTCGCCACGCGGGGTGAATTCCATGTGCAACACCGCTTTTCCGGGCTTCAGGGTGTGGATGATCGAGCGGCTTTCCACGTCGATGACCTGCACGGTGTCGTAGTCGGGAAAGGCGAAGTTGACCCAGAGGCGGCGGCCGGTGGGGTCGCTCATGACGAACACCGGCTGCCCGGCCACCGGGATGCGGCCGACCAACTGCCAGGTGGAAATATCCACCAGCACGACTTCATGCCGGCCGACGCCGGGGATGAATACCAGGTTGCCGGACGCAGCCCAGGTTTCCAGGTGCGGCATCTTGTAGACCGGCAGCTTCTGCTCGCCTCGGCCGTATTCCCGCAGCACTCGCCGCACGCCTTTTTCGGGATGCCACAAATCCAGGACCGCCATGCCGTCTTCGCCATAGAGGCCGGCCACATACCAGCGCCCATCTGGAGTGACCAGGGCGTCGTAGGGCTGGTTGCCGATGTTTTTGTATTGGGTGAGCTTGGGATGCCTGGGGTCTTCCGATAAATCGGCCAGCCAGATTTCGCCGGCATCGAACAGGGAGAAGGCGAAACGGTTGCCAAAGCTGTCTTCCAGGCCGACTACCCGCGAGAGGGCTTGGGTCGCGTCGGAATAGGCCGGGATGTCAGCTACTTGTTCCAGGGTTTCCGAATCGAAAATCTTGACGCCGCCCGGCACGTAGTTGGCGGCGGCGATGAAGCGGCCGTCCTGGGAAATGGCGCCGCCGATGGAATTGCCGGACTGGAGCACCCGCTTGACGATCTTGCCGGTGAGCAAGTCCACCTTGGTCAGCCCGCCGTCACGGCCGAACACATAGGCATAACGGGTATCACGAGAAAACACGGCGGAGGCGTGCGAGGTGTCGCCGAGGCCTTCCACCCGCTGCAAGAGAGTGTGTTTCGTGGTGTCGATGAGCTGGATTGAACCCTTCGCGCGCTCGACGATCAGGCCGAGGTCGCCGGTGCCGCGTAGTTCCTGGGCAAAGGTGGGGAAAACGAGGACGACACAAGCCAGGAAGATGAGCAACACCTTGCGCGACGTCATTCCGGGAATCCTTTCAATAGGGCGTCCACGATCCATTCCGTGTCGGCCTCCGATAGATACGGTGCCCAGCCAGGCATGGCGGTGCCGGTGCGGCCGTACCGAATGGTGGCGATCAGGGTCTCGGCGGGTTTGTCTTTCAGCGCTTCGGCCGTGAGGGATGAGCCGAGACCTCCGGTGAGTCTGAGGCCATGGCAGAAGCCGCATTCCTGGCGCACGAAACGGGTGAGTTCCTGCTGGCGGGCCACGGGCAGGTTTTCAGCCTGCACGGGTAGCGCGCAACCCAGGAGCAACAGCGTCGTCAGCCAGGGATACGGTTTCACGTGGGTGTCCGAAGCGCGGCGGTTAACCGCCGCGCTCCAGATCAGGTCAGATCAATAAACGTCGTACTGGGTGTTGTGGACGTTGAACTTGCCGGTAGGCGTGATCAGGCGCGGATCCTTGATCACGGCCTTCACCTTGCGAGTCTTGTCGTCCATGACCACGATGGCCGATTCCTTGTCCTTCGGCCCCCATACCGACAGCCACACTTCATCACCCTTGGCGTTGTATTCCGGGTGCGCGACGCGGGCGTTCTCGATGCCGGCGGCCTTGGCGATGTTGATCACCTCGGCCGGCGCCTCCGGATGCCGCAGGTCGAACACCGAGACCGACTGGCGGGTGGCGACGTCCGGGTTGAGCGGCGCATCCGACCAGAGATTGTGGGACTTGGGATGGGTCTTCAGGAACAGTGATCCAGAGCCATGGTTCTTGAGCCAGCGCACCACCGTCCAGGCCTGTTTTGGATGGCCCTTGGGATCGGTGCTGATCTCGGCGATACGCTCATCGCCCAGGTGGCCGGTGGCCCACACCGGGCCGTATTTCACGTCGACCCAGTTGGTGCCACGAC
>PFJX01000073.1 GCA_002784045.1 Hydrogenophilales bacterium CG_4_10_14_3_um_filter_63_21 | reverse complement strand
CGCATTGATCTGGCCGGCGGTGGCGGGGTATCGGCGGCGGTTGAAGGCGACAGCGGCAAACTAGCAGCAGGTTCGTGGATACGACGAACACGAACCCAGTGTTACACTGGATTCGTGTTTAAAAGGAGGTGTGTGATGAGAAACGTGACGATCACTCTGGAAGACGAAACCGCTGATTGGGCGCGGGTCTGGTCGGCGGGTCATCAGACCAGCGTTTCGCGCATGTTGGGGGAGCTTCTGGCTGAAAAGATGCGGGCCGAGGAACAGTATTCGCTGGCGATGGAGTCCTATCTGTCGGTCCCGCCCGTGCTGCTGGCGCGGGAGGCCTATCCGAGCCGGGATGCTGCGCATGAGCGATAAGGTAAATGACCGGGCAAATGGCCGGGTTTTCGTCGACACCAACATCCTGCTCTACGCACGGGACAGTAATCAGCCGGTCAAGCAACCCCTTGCGATGGTGTGGATATCGCGTTGCTGGCGCGAGCGTTGCGGCCGCCTGAGTTACCAGGTCTTGCAGGAGTATTACGTCAACGCAACGCAGAAACTGAAACCGGGTTTGGCGAAGGAATTGGCGCGGCAGGATGTGCGCAATCTGCTCGCCTGGCAGCCGGTACAGACGGATGCGCTGCTGTTGGAGTCGGCCTGGGGGCTTGCGGATCGCTATGGATTCACCTGGTGGGATGCCCAGATCGTCGCGGCGGCGCGCCGTGCCGATTGCACCATCCTGCTCTCCGAGGACATGCAACACGGTCTGGAAATCGAGGAATTGCGCATCGTGAATCCCTTCCTGAATCCCGAAGCTGGGGCATTTTCAGAATGGATGGGTGCTGCGGACGCTGGGGCTTATCGTGGCCTTTGACACCCCGCAACCTGGATTCGCCTGAGCTATCGCCGTGCTCAACTACCTCCTCCGCCGCATCCTCTATGCCATCCCCATCCTGCTGGGGGTGAACCTGCTGACCTTCGCGTTGTTCTTCATGGTCAACACGCCGGACGACATGGCGCGCATCCACCTTGGCGCCAAGCATGTCACGGCGGAATCCATCAGCCGCTGGAAGAGCGAGCACGGTTATGACAAACCCTTGTTCCTGAATGAAAGAGCCGAAGGCGCGGGGCGGGCGACGGAGACCCTGTTCGTGGACAAGTCGCTCAAGTTGTTCGCCCTGGATTTCGGCGCCGCCGACGATGGCCGCGATATCGCCCGCGAGATCGGGCAACGCATGTGGCCAAGTCTGGCGATCGCGCTGCCGACCTTCCTGGTCGGCCTACTTGCCTACATCAGCTTCGCCCTTCTATTGGTGTTCTTTCGGGGGACGCCGCTGGATGCCGGCGGGGTGGTGTTGAGCGTGGCGTTGATGTCGATCTCCGGCCTGTTCTACGTGATCGGCGGCCAGTACCTGATGGGCAAGTTGTGGCACTGGTTCCCCATTTCCGGCTATCAGCCGGGGCTGGATGCCTGGAAATTCCTGCTGATGCCGGTGCTGGTCGGCGTGGTGGCGAGCATCGGCGATTCCACCCGCTTCTACCGCTCCCTGTTCTTCGAGGAAATCGCCAAGGATTATGTGCGCACCGCCCGCGCCAAGGGGCTGTCGGAACTTCGTGTCCTGTTCCGCCATGTGCTCGGCAACGCCATGATTCCGATCCTGACCGGGGTGGTGGTGGTGATTCCGCGCCTGTTCATGGGCAGCCTGATCATCGAATCCTTCTTCGGCATTCCCGGCCTGGGCAGCTATACCATCGACGCCATCCAGGCGCAGGACTTCGCCATCGTCCGCTCGATGGTGTTCCTCGGTTCGCTGCTCTACATCCTCGGTCTGGTGCTGACGGATTTGTCCTATACGTTGGTCGATCCGAGGGTGAGGCTGGAATGATCAAGCCCATCCTGCTCTGGTCCGACACCCTGATCTTGCTGCTGCTTGCCACGCTGGCGGTGCTGGTCTGGTTGGCGCGTAACAATGAAACCCTGCGCGGGCCTTGGCGCCAGGTGATGAAGACCCGGATGGGGGCAGCCACCGCCCTGATTTTGTCGCTCTACATCGGCATTGGCCTGCTCGATTCCCTGCATTACGTCGAACGCCTGCCCGGTGCACCGGGCCAGGCGGCGCAATACAGTGGAGAGGTGCGTTCCGCGCTGGACTGGCTGCTCACGCCACTACGCGAGAAGGTGGAAAAGACCTACTCGGCGCCCTTTGCCACCCACCTCTATGCCAAGGAAACCATGACCGGCCGGGATGGCCGGGAAATCCGGGATTTCCCGCGCCTGCAACATGGCGGGGCGCATCTGGCCGACCCGGACAAGGATTTCTGGCGTGATGTTTCGGAGCGCGCCAGCCTCGGCCTGCTGGCTGGCTGGGTGGCCTGGCTCTTGTGGCGGTCTTGGTTCGGTTGCCGAGATGGCGGCGCCCGTTTCGGGGTGTCCGGTGTCTGCTCGAACAACCCCGCGAGTCGATACGCCACGCTGCTGATCCTGTTGCTCACAATGGGTCTGCTCATAGCCCTGGCCCCGCACTACCACGTATTCGGCACTGACAAGGTCGGCCAGGACGTGCTCTACCTCTCGCTCAAATCCATCCGTACCGGCCTCTTGATTGGTAGCCTCACCACCCTGGTGATGCTGCCCTTCGCCTTGGGCCTGGGAATCGCCGCCGGTTATTTCGGCGGGCGTATCGACGACGTCATCCAGTACCTCTACACGACACTCAATTCCATTCCCGGCGTCCTCCTCATCGCCGCCGCCGTGCTGGTGGTACAGGTGCAGATCGAGGCCCACGCCGAATTGTTCAACACCGCCGCCGCCCGTTCCGACGTGCGCCTGCTGGCGCTCTGCGGGATTCTCGGGGTGACCGGCTGGACCGGCCTGGCGCGGCTGTTGCGGGCGGAATCGTTGAAGCTGCGCGAACTGGAATTCGTGATGGCCGCGCGTGCTTTTGGTGTCACCCACGGCCGCATCCTGCTGCGCCATCTGCTGCCCAACGTCATGCACCTGGTGCTGATTACCGTGGTGCTCGATTTCTCCGGCCTGGTGCTGGCCGAGGCGGTGCTGTCCTATGTCGGTGTCGGGGTTGATCCGGGCATGATCAGCTTCGGCAACATGATCAATGGTGCGCGTCTGGAACTGGCGCGCGAGCCGGTGGTGTGGTGGCAGTTGGCCGCCGCCTTCCTGTTCATGTTCGTGCTGGTGCTGGCCGCCAACCTGTTCGCCGACCAGGTGCGCGAGGCGCTCGATCCAAAATCGAGAGGGCGCCAATGAGGGCGCACATGAAAGCGCATTTGCAAGGACTCGCGGTCGAAAACCTGAGCGTCGAGATCGTCGCTGGTGGCCGTCTGTTGAAGCCGGTGGATGGGGTCAGCTTCGCCATCGGCGCCGAGGAATGCGTGGCCCTGCTGGGCGAATCCGGTTGTGGCAAGTCGATGACCGCGCTGGCCTTGATGCGCCTATTGCCGGAAGGCGCGCGGGTGGCTTCCGGTAGCGCGCGGCTGGAAGGCGAGGAGCTGTTCGCGCTGCCGGAAGCGGCAATGGGCGAGGTGCGTGGCGGTCGTCTGGCGATGATTTTCCAGGAGCCGCAAACCAGCCTGAATCCGGTGATGACCGTCGCCGAACAGATTGCCGAGGCGCTCACCGCGCACCGCGATCTGGCCGGCGATGCCGTGCCGTCCGAGGCCGGGCGCCTGCTGGAAGCGGTGGGCCTGGAGCGCGACCGCCTCACCGCCTACCCGTTCCAGCTTTCCGGCGGCCAGCGCCAGCGCGCCCTGATCGCTATGATGCTGGCCGGCGAGCCGGAAGTGCTGATCGCCGACGAGCCCACCACCGCCCTGGATGTCACCGTGCAGGCGCAAATCCTGTCCTTGCTGCGCGACCTGCAACGGCAACGCGGCATGGGCCTGTTGCTGATCACTCATGACCTCGACGTGGCGCGTGACATGGCCGATCGGGTGGCGGTGATGTATGCCGGCCAGATTGTCGAGTGGGCCAGCCGCGACAGCCTCTATGCCACGCCACGGCATCCCTACACGCAGAAGCTGTTCGCCGTGCTACCGCGCCTGGATCGCCGCGGTGAGCGCCTGGACAGCCTGCCCGGCCGCGTGCCGCCGCCGGATGCCGTCATCATCGGCTGCCGCTTCGCGGAACGCTGCCCGGCGGTGTTCGAGCGTTGTCGCGAGGAGGCGCCAGCCTTCCATGAAGCGGTGCCGGGGCACTTCGCGCGCTGTCATCTGGCCGAACCGCGGGCCATTCCTTCCTTTGAAAGGGGGGGGGAAGAAGGGATGTATTTGGCGCCCGTTTTCCCCGCCACCGTAAAGCCCCTCCCGCCCCCCTTTGCAAAAGAGGGAGGTGAAGTCGTGCTCTCCGTACACGATCTTGCCGTCCATTTCCCCATCCGAAAAGGCCTGTTCCGCCACACCGTCGATCACTTCAAGGCGGTGGATGGGGTCAGCCTTTCCATCCAGGCCGGCGAGACGCTGGCACTGGTGGGGGAGTCGGGTTGCGGCAAGAGCACGCTGGCGCGCGCTATCCTGCGCCTGCTCGAACCCACGCGCGGCGAGGTGCGCGTGATGGGCGAGCCGCTTGGCGGCCTGGCTGGGGAGGCGTTGCGAAAGAAGCGGGGCGAGATGCAGATCGTGTTCCAGGACCCGTTCTCCTCGCTCAATCCCCGTATGCGCATCGGCGACATCCTGGAAGAAGGCATGGCCGCGCTATTGCCGCTGGCCGCTTCGGCGCGGCGAGCGCGGGTGGCTGAATTACTCGATCAGGTGGGCCTGCCCAGCGACGCCACGGGACGCTATCCGCATGAGTTTTCTGGTGGCCAGCGGCAGCGCGTCGCCATTGCGCGCGCCCTGGCGGTGCAACCCAGGTTGTTGATCCTCGACGAGCCCACCAGCGCGCTGGATGTCTCGGTGCAGGCGCAAATTCTCAACCTGCTGGCGGATTTGCAGGCCGCGCAGGGCCTGGCCTACCTGTTCATTACCCACAACCTGCCGGTAGTGGGTTACCTGGCGCGGCGCGTGGCGGTCATGCGGGCGGGCCGCATCGTCGAGGAAGGCGATGCGGCCCGCCTGCTGACGGCGCCGCGCCACGAATACACCCGCTTATTACTGGATTCGGCGCCGGGACGCAGGTGATCCCACCTTCGAGGCCACAAAAAAGCGGGCCGCAGCCCGCTTTTGCCGTTCGCTGGCGAATCGATCAGTGGGTCATGATCCACTTGGCCAGCGCGGCGGCATCAGCGGCAGCCTTGGGTTGCTTCGGCATCGGGATCTTGCCGTAGACGCCCTTGCTACCGTTGTTGATCGCAT
>PFJX01000066.1 GCA_002784045.1 Hydrogenophilales bacterium CG_4_10_14_3_um_filter_63_21 | reverse complement strand
GCCCATCACGCCCGCCCCCGCACCACAACCAACCAGCAAGGAGACGCCCATGAACCAAGCCCCCTTCCGCCGCCGTGAATTCCTCGCCGCCGCCGCCGCATTGGCGGCGGTTCCATTTCTCGGCGCGCCCTCCATCGCACGCGCCGCCAGCCCGTTCGTGTTGCCGCCCCTGCCCTACGGCGATGCCGCGCTGGAGCCGGTGATCTCCGCGCGCACCATCGGCTTCCACTACGGCAAGCACCACAAGGCCTATGTCGACAACCTCAACAAGCTGGTCGCCGGCACGGACATGGCCGAGATGAGCCTGGAGAAGGCCATCCTGGCCACGGCCGGCGTGCCGGAGAAAGCCGGGGTGTTCAACAACGCCGCCCAGGTCTGGAACCACACCTTCTACTGGGCCGGCATGAAGGCCAACGGCGGCGGCAAGCCCCGTGGCGCCCTGGCGAAGAAGATCGACGCGGCCTTCGGCGGCTACGACGCCATGCGCCGCGAACTCGCCGCCGCGGCCGGCGGCCAGTTCGGCAGCGGCTGGGCCTGGCTGGTGATGGATGGCGGCAAGCTCAAGGTGATGAAAACCGGCAATGCGGAGAACCCGCTCGCCAAGGGCATGAAACCCCTGCTCACCATCGACGTGTGGGAACACGCCTATTACCTGGACTACCAGAACCGCCGCGCCGACTACGTCAACGCCGTGCTCGACAAGCTCGTCAACTGGGATTTCGCGGCGGAGAACCTGGCCCGAGCATAAATGTAGCGCCGGCGCTACATCCGTCAGCTCGGCTCGGCCGCTTTCTGGCGCAGGCGGATGTGCAGTTCGCGCAACTGCTTTTCGTCCACCGCGTTGGGGGCGTTGGTCATCAGGCAGGCGGCGCGCTGGGTTTTCGGGAAAGCGATCACGTCGCGGATCGATTCGGCGCCGGCCATCAGGGTGACCAGGCGATCCAGGCCGAAGGCCAGGCCACCATGCGGCGGCGCGCCGTATTGCAGGGCGTCGAGCAGGAAGCCGAATTTTTCGCGGCGCTCCGCCGCGCCGATGTTGAGCGCGGCGAACACCTTCTCCTGCACCGCCTCCTTGTGGATACGCACTGAGCCGCCGCCCACTTCCCAGCCGTTCAGCACCATGTCGTAGGCTTTGGACAAGGCGGCGCCGGGATTGGTCGCGAGGTAGTCCTCGTGGCCATCTTTCGGCGCGGTGAATGGGTGATGCAGGGCGTCCCAGCGATGCTCGTCTTCGTTGAACTCGAACATGGGGAAGTCCACCACCCACAACGGCGCCCAGGCGCGGCCATCGAGATAGCCTTTCTCGTGGCCGATCTTCAGGCGTAGCGCCCCGAGGGCGTCATTGACCACCTTGGCGCGGTCGGCGCCGAAGAACAGGATGTCGCCGTCCTCGGCGCCGCTGCGCGAGAGGATCTCGGCGAGCGCGGCGTCATGCAGGTTTTTGACGATGGGCGATTGCAGGCCGTCGCGGCCTTTTGCCTTCTCATTGACCTTGATCCAGGCCAGGCCGCGAGCGCCGTAGATTTTCACGAACTCGGTCCAGGCGTCGATCTCGCCACGCGAGAACTCGCCGCCTTTCGGCACACGCAGGGCGGCGACGCGGCCGCCAACCGCATTGGCGGGGCCGGAGAACACCTTGAAATCGACCGCCTTCATCACCTCGGTGAGCTCGGTGATTTCCAGGGTGACACGCAGGTCCGGCTTGTCGGAGCCGTAGCGTCCCATCGCCTCCGCATAGGCCATGCGCGGGAAGGGATTGGGCAGGTCGATGCCTTGCGCCTTCTGGAACATGTCGCGGATCATGCCTTCCACCAGGACCATGATTTCCTCCTCGCCCATGAACGAGGTTTCCAGGTCCACCTGGGTGAACTCGGGCTGGCGGTCGGCGCGCAGGTCTTCGTCGCGGAAGCACTTGGTGATCTGGAAGTAGCGGTCGAAGCCGGCCACCATCAGCAGTTGCTTGAACAACTGGGGCGACTGCGGCAGAGCATAGAACAGGCCGTCATGCACGCGCGAGGGCACCAGGTAGTCACGCGCGCCTTCCGGGGTGCTGCGGGTCAGCATCGGGGTTTCCACTTCCATGAAGCCGTGCTGGTCCAGGTAGTCGCGCATCAGCTTGGAGACGCGGTAACGCAGGCGCAGGTTTTTCTGCATCGGCGCCCGCCGCAGGTCGAGGTAGCGGTATTGCAAGCGGATGTTTTCGTTGATGTTGTCGTCGTCGATCTGGAATGGGGGGGTCAACGAGGGGTTGAGCACCTCCAGGGTTTGCGTGAGCACCTCGACCATGCCGGTGGGCAGGTTGGGGTTTTCCGTGCCGGCCGGCCGTGGGCGCACCTTGCCGACGACCTTGAGCACGAATTCGGGCCGGGTATCCTCGGCCACCGCGAAGGCTTCCGGGGTATCCGGGTCGATCACCACCTGCACCGTGCCTTCACGGTCTCTCAGGTCGATGAAGATCACGCCGCCATGGTCGCGTCGGCGCGAAGCCCAACCGCACAGGGTAACGATCTGGCCGATATGGTCGGCGTTGACGGCGCCGCAGTAGTGAGTACGCATAAATCAAGTTCCTGGTTGGCGGTAGGCGGTAAAAGCTGGCGGTAGGCGATTTTCTGCCCACCGCTCTCTTTAATCCCCTGGGTAATTGGACGATTCCGGCTTTATGGCGGGCGCCACAACGCCCATGGAAACGATGGCCTTGAACGCGGCATCAACGGTCATGTCGAGTTCGATGACTTCGTCGCGGCGGACATAGAAATAGAAACCGTTGACCGGGCTGGGCGTGGTGGGAATGAACACCGCCACCTGCTCCGCGTCGAGCTGCTCGCTGACTTCATTCGGCACATTGGTCTGAAATGCCAGCGACCAGGCTTGGGGGTGGGGATAGCGCACCAGCAACACCTTCTTGAAGGCCAGGCCGGAGCCGGACAACAGGGTGTCGGAGACCTGCTTGACGCTGCCGTAGATGGATTTCACCACCGGGATGCGCTGCAGCAAGCTTTCCCAGAACAGCACCAGACGCTGGCCAATCAAGTTGGCGGCGAACAGGCCGCTGACGACGATGACCACGCCGGTGAGGATGACCCCCAGGCCGGGGATGTGCACGCCCAGCCAGACATCGGGGTGCCATGACGCCGGCAGCAAGAGCAGGGTCTGGTCCATCGCCCCGATCAACGCGCTCAAAACCCAAATGGTGATACCGAGCGGCACCCAGATCAGGAGGCCGGTGATGAAATAGCGCTTGAGGTCGTACATGCTTCGCTCACAAACAAATCGGGCAAACGCGCTGCGCGTTTGCCCGATTGAGGGGATCGCGGGAACTCAACCCGTACAGGCCGGGCAGGTGCCGGTGCCGCAGGCGGGGGCGGGGGGTTCCGGCTTGTTCTTGAAATCAGTGGCGTAATAGCCGCTGCCCTTGAGATGAAAACCGGCGGCGGTGAGCTGCTTGGTGTAAGTGGCCTGGCCGCAGGCGGGGCAGGTGGTGAGCGGGGTATCGCTCATTTTCTGCATGGCATCTTCTTCATGGCCGCAGGCGGAACATTTGTAAGCGTAGATGGGCATGGGGGTCTCCAATGCAAAGTGGCGTGGATTATATCAACAAAATCTTATATTTAGGCGTGCCATGCCGCTTTCAAGGCACACCCGCCCTCTCTTTCAGACGCGGGTAATCCACCTTGCCACTGCCCAGCAGGGGCAGTTGTTCAACCACCCGGATGCGGCGCGGGAGGGCGATTTCCGGATAGCTCAAGGCTTTCGCCGCCGCCGCGAGTTGCTCGCGGGTGAGCGTCGCATCGGTGGTGAACAGGATGATGGCCTCGCCGCGCGCGGGGTCGCTGAGGCTGGTTGCGGCGTGGCTGGCATCAACGGAGGCGGCGCGGGCGATGGCCTCCACCACTTCCAGCGAGACCATTTCGCCGGCCACCTTGGCGAAGCGTTTCAAGCGGCCGAGGATGGACAGATAACCTTCCGCGTCGAGTTCGACCACGTCGCCGGTGTCGTGCCAGCCCGCGCCGGCCTCGGAACTGGGCGGCTCCAGCAGCGTGGGCGTAGCGAAACGGTAATAGCCGGACATCAGGTTGGGGCCGCGCACATGCAGTTCACCCCCCTTCTCGATGCCAGGCACCGGGATGAGCCTGGCCTCGACCCCCGGTAGCAGTTGCCCGACCGTGCCGGGGCGATTGCGGCCGGGGCGGTTCACCGCCAGTACCGGCGCGGTTTCGGTGGCGCCATAGCCTTCCAGGATGTCAATGGCGAAACGCTCGCGCCAGGTCTGCCGCACGCTGTCGGCGAGTTTTTCGGCGCCGGCCACCACCACTTTCAGCGATTTGAAATCGTCGGGCGCGGCGTTGCGGGCGTAGTGGTGCAAGAAGGTGCTGGTGCCGAACAGCACCGTGCAGCGTTTATCGCGCACCAGTTCCGGGATCGTCTTGAAGTGCAGCGGGCTGGTGTAGAGCAGCAAGCGGGCGCCGCAGAGCAGGGGAATCAGGGTGCCGGCGGTCAGCCCGAAGGCGTGGAAGATGGGCAGCGCGTTGAGCACGGTGTCGCCCGGGCCGAACGGCAGGAAACCCCTCACCTGCGCCACGTTGGCGAGCAGGGCGCGATGCGACAGCACGACTCCCTTGGGTTTGCCTTCCGAGCCGGAAGTGAACAACACCACGGCGGGTGCTTCCGGGTCGCCACGCGGCACGGCCCGGCGCGGGAAGGGCAGGGCGTAGGCGATCAGCCAGAGCCGGTCGGCCAGGCTGAACTGGCGGCGCAGGTCTTCCAGGTAGATCAGACGCACCTCGCGCAGGGACAGCGCTTGTTCCGCCAGGCCGGCCTGGTCGAGAAAAGCCCGCGAGGTGAGCACGCTGTGCACGCCCGCCGCGCGGCACGCGTTCTCCATGGCGTCCGTGCCGGCGCTGTAATTGAGCATGCAGGGGATGCGCTGGAAGGCGGACAACCCGATCAAGAGGGCTACCGAGGCGGCCATGTTGGGCATCATCACGCCAACATGTTCGCCCAGCTCGGTCACTTTGCCGCTCAAGCGGCCAAGGGCGAGAGCCATCTTGATCAGCTCGCCATAGGAATAAACGCCCGGTTTCATGTCCTCCAACTGGCCCGGGCCGCGCCAGCCGAAGCGGTCGGCGGCGTCGAGCAAAGCACTGAACAGGGTGTCGCGGGCGTGGTAGATGAAGGGGGTGTCGCTCATGATCGGGCTGATGCAGTGAACGCGGCGCAGTGTAATTCACGGTGGCTAAAGTTTTCCCGATGCCGGCCGATACCTGGAGCGAAAGCCTGCTGGCACGGCGACGCCAGCGAAGAGGGCGGCCGGCGCCACGGACTATTGGGAACGCGCCGCGCCCCCCAACCTACACGGACCCTAGCGAATCCCCATGAACAGCAACGCCTATATCGCCCGGCAACCCATCGTCGATGCCGAGCATCACCTGATCGCCTACGAACTGTTGTTCCGCCACTCGGCCCATGCCCAGAGCGCGCGGGTCAGTTCGGACGTGGACGCCGGCATCACGGTCATTTCCAACACCCTGTTCAACATGGGCACGGAATGGCTGCTCAAGGGCAAGCTGGCCTTCATCAACATGGATCAGTCCATGCTGATGAGCGGCTTCTCCACCCTGCTGCCCAAGGAAAACGTGGTGATCGAGGTGTTGGAGACGGTACCGGCCACGCCTGAAATCCTGGCGCGCCTGCGCGAACTTCGCGGCGCCGGCTACCGCTTTGCCCTGGACAATTTCAACGATCTGCCGGAGACCGAGCCGCTGCTGCCGTTCGCCGACTACGTCAAGCTGGATGTGCTGGCGCACGCGCCGGAGGAACTGACGCAGATAGTCCATGCCCTGCGCAAGTATCCGGCCAAGCTGGTGGCGGAAAAGGTGGAAACCCCGGAACAGTTTCGCCACTGTCGTTCACTTGGTTTCGACTACTTCCAGGGCTACTACTTCGCGCGTCCGGAAAACCTCGCCACCCGCGTCATCAACCCGACCCATGCCACCGTCCTGCAACTCATGGAAAAGGTGCGCAAGGAAGCCGACGTCAAAGACCTGGAAAATCTGTTCAAGAAAGATGTCGCGCTCACCTTCAAGCTGCTGCGCTACATCAACTCAGCCGGCTTCGGGCTGTCCTGCGAAGTGCAGTCGATCCGCCACGCGGTCAGCATCCTCGGTATGCAGCCGCTCTACCGCTGGCTCAGCCTGCTCCTGGTTACCGCCAGCAACGGCCCCACCGCTTCCACCCTGTCTCGCACCGCCATCACGCGCGGGCGGCTGTGCGAACTGCTGGGTAAGCAGAACCTGCCGCGCAATGACCAGGACAACCTATTCATCGTCGGCGTTTTCTCCCTGCTGCCCGCCCTGCTGGAAATCACCATGGAGCAATTGCTCGATCGCGTCGTGATTCCGGAGCCCTTCGCCGATGCCCTGCTCCATCGTTCCGGCCTTTATGGGCCCTTCCTGGCGTTGGTGGAAGCGGTGGAAAGTGGCGAACCGGCGCGCCTGGAAGAAATCAGCATGGCGCTGATGCTCGCCTCAGCCACCGTCAACGAAGCGCATTTGCAGGCGCTGGCCTGGGTGGAGCAGTTGGGAATCGACTGAGGTAGGAGGTCCGCTCGCAGGCCGAACGTTCGCGCCGCAAGCGGACGCTCCTACAGCATCTCCGCCGTCATTGCCGCCTTGATCACGGTTTGTGGCATCTCGCCGCGCACGCGGTTGGTCAGCCAGATCACGCCGCCTTTCTTGATGCTCAAGGCACGGGTTTCGCCGAACAGCAGTTGGCTTGCCGCTTCGCCCAATGTGGGTTGATGCCCGACCACCAGCACTGCGCCACGGGCGTCGGGCCAGCCGGCCGCCGCCAGTAGATGCGCGGCAGCGGCGCCCGGCGCCAAATTCGCCTCCACCACGTAGTCCAGCCCGAGAGCGGCGGCAGTTTCGCGCGTGCGCTTGGCTGGGCTGGCGAGGATGCGGGTATGTTTGGGCAAATGGGCAAGCAGCCAGGCCGCCATCCGCTCGGCCTGCTTGCGACCTTTGTTGGTCAAGGGGCGCGCCAGATCCTGCTCGCCATCCTGGGCGTCGGCATGGCGCCAGAGAATCAGATCCATCATCAAATCCTGTGGTAAGGGAAAGCCCGGCAGATTAGCCAGTGCGGGTGACCGGCGTATGACATAAAACCAGCGGAATGGCAGGGGGGATCGCCGGCGCTACAGGGCGCGAGCTTGTTTCACGTTAACAGGCGACTGGCGCCACGTTCAGATCGGCAGAAAGACGAATGAAGCCACGCCCTGGATACTCCGCGTGATGGCGCGGTTGCTGCGGTCCTCGATGAGCAGGGCGAGCAGATCCTGATCGGCGATGAGTTTGCCGAACTCGCGTTCGAAGCTCAGGTTGGGCACCTCACCCTCCAGCGTGTTGCTGACCAGGTATCTGGCCCCGGACGGCAGCTTGGCATTGGACAGTTTCCACACCGCCACCTCGATGTTGCGGGCGCTGTTGTAGAGCTTCTGGGCGGAGAGTTCGTCGGTGACGTAAAACTGGCTCTGGTGGTTGTAGGAGGCCATCACCATGCTGGTCAACGCGCTCATGAAGGCATACACCCGGTCGCCGCTGTAACCCTCCAGGAAGGTGAGCTTGAAGCTGTCTTCCCAATTGAGTTTGGCCAGATGCGATTCTGGCCATTTCGGCACTTCATCGAACAGGCGCGCGCTGGCCACCTCGACCGATTCCAGCCCGGCCTTGCGATATTCCTGTGGGTTGCGCTTGTACAGCTTCTCGGTCAACACCCTGAGGCTTTTCAAAGCCTCGCGCTGGGCCAGTTCGCAGGCGATATCGACATCGCTCTTGACCAGGTTGGCCACGGAAAACGCGCGCGCGCTGTGGCTGCCGTCCTTGCGTTTGATGTCCTGGCTGGCGCAGCCGGTGAGCAGCAGGACGACGAGGATAAAAGAGAGAGAGATTCGCATAGCGGCTGGCTCGGTACCGGGAACCGGGGCATTGTAGTCCAGCGGCATGGCGCCCCAGTCTGGCGCTGCCGGCAAATCAGCACCGTTGTACCGTCGCCATTCGTCCTATGCCCAGGCACGAGGCAAGTTGGCAGAATGTGGCGACTGATATCCTCGGAGACCACGATGAATCTGCGACCGCTGCTGGCTGCAATGTTTCTGTTCTCGGCGGTGAGCGTCCTGGCCGATCCGCCGCCGGGTTACCCCTTCGTCGCTCATGATGCCGGGATGCGGCGGGCGCGGCAGGAGGCCAAGCCGATCCTGCTCTACTTCGGCCGCTACGGCTGCGCCTGGTGCGACCACGTCAACCGCAAGACCTTCTCCGATCCCGGCTTGAAGCAACTGTTCTCGGACAATTATGTGTTGATCTACGTCGATGCCGAAGGCGGCAAGCGCCTGCGCCTGCCCACCGGCGAGCGTCTCACGGAAGGTGAATTGGGTGCGCGGCTGGGCGCCTTTGCCACGCCGCTGTTTGTGTTCATGACCGCGGAAGGCAAGGTGGTCGCCAAGATTCCCGGTTTCAAGACGGTGGACGATTTCCGCGATTACGACCGCTATGTGCGCGGCGGCCATTACCAGAAGCAGACGCTGCTGGAGTTTCTGGGGAGCAAGCCATGAGGGCAAGGCTTTGCCTGGTGTTAGCAGTCTTTTCCGCTGCCGCTGCCACCGCCGCGCCCATCGACGTCGCTCCGGCGGGCACTTTTCACCATCTCGATGCCTCCGGGCGGCAGAGTCTGGCGCTGGCCGGCGGCCAGGTGGCCCTGGTGTGGGAAGACAGCCGCGGCGGCGCGCCGCGCTGCTATCTGGGCCTGAAGGCCGGCGCTGAAACGGCGTTCCGGGAATACCCCCTGGGCCGTGGCGAGTGTTTCGATCCGGCCGTGGCCGCGCTGGATGGCGAGCGTTTCCTGCTCGCCTGGGAAGATGAAACCGGCATCAACGCCGCCCTCGCCGGACCCGCCGGGCCCGGCGGGAGCATCAATCTGGGCGCCGGCGCGCATGCCAGCGTGGCCGCGCATCCCACGCTGGGCGCTCATATCGCCTGGAATGCGCCGGCCGGGCGCTGGCAACGGGTGTGGCGCGCGTCTTTGCGCGTGCTGGGCACACAACCGCGCGCCGCCACGCCGCAAGCCGCCGACGCCGCGCCGCCCAGCGACGACCAGGGCTTTCCCGCCTTGGCGGCGGGTGAACACGGCGTGCGGCTGCTTTGGGAAGACCGCCGCCATGGCCACACCGTCATCTATGCCAGCGCTAGCGCGGACGGCCAGATCTGGAGCGCGCCGATGCGGGTGAGCGGCAACCCCACCGGTCGCGCACCGGGCAACCTGGGACGCGGCACTGGCGCCATGCGTCCGGCCGTGGCCAGCTTCGGCGGGGGCTTTGCCGCCGCCTGGCTGGACAAGCGCGATTTTCTTTCCGGCTACGACGTCTATGCCGCCTTGAGCGAAGGCGCCGGTTTCGCCAAGGACGGGAAAGCCCAGGACAGTTTCGCTGACGCCATCGCCCAATGGCATGTCGCGGTGGCCGGCAACCGGCGCGGCGAGCTGGTCATCGCCTGGGACGATGGCCGCGACGGCACCTCGGATATCTGGCTCACTCGCCTGACAGCGGCTGGCTACAGCGAGAATTTCACGCTCCCGGAAACCTCCGGCCCGGCCCACCAGAGCGACCCGGCCATCGCCCTCGATGAGGCCGGCAACCTGCACCTGGCCTGGATCGAGCGGGCGCCGGGCAGCGACAGCAGCGGGCCAACACGCCTGCGCTATACGGTGTGGCCGTTGCCTAAGCCATAAGCAAGCCGCCAGGGATTCACGTTTGTTTTTTCGCTCACCCGGAAATCTGGCTGGGGTGACTGGCTGGTGCCGGCCATGAACAACTGCGGCGATAAATCGGAAACCGCGCAGTCGAATGGCGGACCATCCTTGATTCCTCAGTTGAACGCGCCCAGATGGTGAGGATCGCCGAAGCCCGCGCGGCCGGCATTCATGGGACGTTCCAACAGATGATGAGCCTTTACCTGTAGATAATCACGTACGCCGATGAAACACGTTTCTGCGTGCCGTCCGATAAACCCAGTCTGCTCATTACTTGCCGGCGTGCAAAATGCATCGCTGCATCGCTGCATTGCGCACAATCGCCTGCTGATGGACTATCCCAGGCCTCCAGGGAATCCAAGAAGAACGACCAAAGACGCCGATGATGAAACTCGAACAACTCCAGCCCAACGCCGCCATACGCGGCATCGTCCCTGACGCCTTGGTGACGGTCGTTAGCGTCCAGTGGTTCGGATCGGAGGCGCTGGAACTAACCTACAAGACGGCTACCGGCAAGGTCGCGAATGAACTGATTTACCGCGACGACGAGCCGCGTCTGGGACTGGTGGAACAGGGGCGACCGTGGAGTTTCGATGGCGATGGTGCGCTATTCCGGCTGGTGTCCGAGGCACAGCGCATTCGCCTCGCCCATCTGTTCGACCCGGTCCTGGCGGTCCATACCTCCGTCGTCGATCCGCTGCCGCACCAGATCACTGCCGTCTATGAGTCCATGCTGCCACGCCAGCCGCTGCGTTTTCTGTTGGCTGACGACCCCGGTGCCGGCAAGACCATCATGGCCGGCCTGCTGATCAAGGAACTGATTGCGCGCGGCGATCTGCAACGCTGCCTGATCGTGTGTCCCGGCAGTCTCGCTGAGCAATGGCAGGATGAACTCTATCGGCGCTTTCATCTGCCCTTCGACATCCTGACCAATGACAAGCTGGAAGCGGCGCGCACCGGCAACTGGTTCCTCGAAACCAATCTGTGCATCGCCCGGCTCGACAAGCTTTCACGTAACGAGGACGTGCAGCAAAAGCTCCAGGCGCCGGATTGCCGCTGGGACCTGGTGGTCTGCGACGAGGCCCACAAGATGTCGGCCACCGTATTCGGTGGCGAGACCAAATACACCAAGCGTTATCGCCTCGGGCAACTGCTCTCGACGCTTACCCGGCACTTCCTGTTGATGTCGGCGACCCCGCACAACGGCAAGGAAGCCGACTTCCAGTTGTTCATGGCGCTGCTGGACGGCGACCGCTTCGAGGGCCGTTACCGCGATGGCGTGCACATGGCCGACGTTTCGGACCTGATGCGCCGAATGGTCAAGGAAAACCTGCTCAAGTTCGATGGCACACCGTTGTTCCCGCAGCGCATCGCCTACACCGTGCCCTACAAGCTGTCGGATGCCGAAGCCGCGCTCTACCTGGCTGTCACCAACTACGTGCGCGAGGAATTCAACCGCGCCGAGGCCCTGGAAAACGACAAGCGCGCCGGCACCGTCGGCTTCGCGCTTACCATCCTGCAACGGCGTCTTGCGTCCTCGCCCGAGGCCATCTATCAATCCCTGCGCCGTCGCCGCGAGAAACTGGAAAGTCGGCTGCGCGAGTTGGAAGTCCTTCAGCGGGGTGGGCAAATCGCCCCCATCTTCGCAACCACCCTTCCTGCGCTCGACAGCGAAGACGTTGAGGACCTGGAGGAGGCGCCGGACAACGAAGTCGAGGCCGCCGAGGAAGAAATCCTCGATCAGGCCACGGCTGCCCGTTCCATTGCCGAACTGCGCATAGAGATCGAAACCCTCAAGGTGCTGGAGTTTCAGGCGCAGGTGGTCCGCCGCAGTGGCTCCGATACCAAATGGCGAGAACTGGCCAGCCTGCTCGGTGAAATCTTCACCCCAGCGGGATATGCGAATCGCGTGGCCGAACCGGCAGCCCCTTACGGGCCAGGCCAGATTCCACCGCCCACGCCTTCACCGCACCAGAAGCTGGTCATCTTCACCGAGCACCGCGACACCCTCAACTATCTGGAACAGCGCATCACCACGCTGCTAGGCCGCAAGGAAGCCGTGGTCATCATCCACGGCGGCATCGGCCGCGAAGAGCGCCTCAAGGTCCAGGAATCCTTCAAGCACGACCCCATGGTGCAGGTGCTGTTGGCGACTGACGCTGCCGGAGAGGGCATCAACCTCCAACGCGCGCATCTGATGGTCAACTACGACCTGCCGTGGAACCCAAACCGTCTGGAACAACGCTTCGGGCGCATCCACCGCATCGGCCAGACTGAGGTCTGCCACCTGTGGAATCTGGTGGCGGACGATACCCGTGAAGGCGACGTCTATCGCAAGCTGCTGGAAAAGCTCGAACTCGCGCGGCAGGCGCTGGGTGGCCAGGTATTCGACGTACTCGGCAAGCTCCAGTTCGAGGGCAAATCCCTGCGCGAACTGCTGATCGAGGCCATCCGCCACGGCGAAAAACCCGAGGTCAAGGCTTACTTGACCACTGTGCTCGATACCGTGCTCGACCGTGGACACCTTCAGGGTTTGCTCGAAGAACGCGTACTTGCCCACGACGTAATGGATGCCAGCCAGGTACAGCGCATTCGCGAAGACATGGAACGGGCCGACGCCCGCCGCCTGCAACCGCATTACATCGAATCCTTTTTTCACGAAGCCTTCAAACGACTCGGCGGCGCCGCCAAGCAACGCGAAACTCGCCGCTACGAAATCACCCATGTTCCCGCCCCGGTGCGTAACCGGGATCGCCTCATCGGCTTTGGCGAACCCGTTCTGCCGCGTTACGAACGTATCGCCTTCGAGAAGTCCCTGGTGGCTCCGCAGGGCGAGCCACTGGCAGCCTTTGTCTGTCCCGGCCACCCGCTGCTCGACGCCGTCATCGACCTCACGCTGGAGCGCAATCGCGACCTGCTGAAACGCGGCACCGTGCTGGTAGATGAACGCGATCCGGGCACTCAGCCTCGTGTGCTGTTCTATCTGGAGCATTCCATCCAGGACGCCAGCCTCACCCGCGCCGGAGAGCGTCGTGTCGTTTCCAAGCGCATGCTCTATGTCGAGATGGATGCCGTCGGCACCACCCGCCATGTCCATTACGCGCCCTATCTCGACTACCGCCCACTAGCAGAAAGCGAACCTGGCATCGACGCCATCCTCAACCGGCCCGAGTGCCAGTGGATCAACCGCGATCCTTCGACAAGCTCAGGACAGGGACTGGAGCAGAAAGCGCAAGGCTATGCCGTTGCCAGCGTGGTGCCGGAACACATGGCCGAAGTGCGTAGCCAGAAACTCGAACTCATCGCCAAGACCGAGGCGGCGGTCAAGGATCGGCTCACCAAGGAAATCACCTATTGGGACCACCGCGCCGAAGAACTCAAGCTGCAAGAGCAGGCCGGCAGACCGAACGCCAAGCTTAACTCCGGCGAGGCCCGCAAGCGCGCCGACCTCCTGCAAGGGAGACTGCAAAAACGGCTGGAAGAACTGAAGCTCGAAGCCCAGCTATCCCCATTGCCGCCCGTGGTGCTGGGCGGCCTGCTGGTCGTTCCCGTCGGTCTGTTGCAGACCATGGGTGGCAGAGCCGCCGTCTCGCCAGCGCCGACTTTTACCTCGCCCGCCGACACACAGGCCAGCGCCGCGCGCGCCCGCGCCATCGTCATGGATATCGAACGCAGCCTGGGCTTCGAGCCCACCGACCGTGAATTCGAGAAGCTCGGTTATGACATCGAAAGTCGCGTTCCTGGCACCGGCAAGCTGCGCTTCATCGAAGTGAAAGGCCGCGTCTCTGGCGCGCCGACCATCACAGTGACAAGAAACGAAATTCTCTACTCACTCAACAAGCCGGACGATTTCATTCTCGCCATCGTCGAATTCACTGGTGAAAACACCCACCAGCCCCATTACCTGCGCCAACCTTTCCAGCGCGAGCCGGACTTCGGCGTCACCAGTGTGAACTACGATTTTGCCGACCTGCTGGCGCGGGCGGAGACACCGCGATGAACCCTTGCCGATTCGACTCGGCAGCATGGACAGCGCCATGACTTCAGAGTAAATTGCAGAGCTATGGACATTATTGACCTGCTGCGCCGCACCGAGGGCAAGACGCTCGAATTCAAGCGCAATCTCGCCACGCCGGAGGGCGTGCTGCGTACCTTGGCCGCCTTTGCCAACACCGCCGGCGGCGTCGTGCTGATCGGGGTGGAAGATGGTACCCGCAATGTATGTGGCGTCGGGGATCCGCTCGCGCTCGAAGAACGCCTGGCGAATCTGATTTCCGATCACATCGAACCGCGCATCGTCCCGGATATCAAAATTCTGCCTTGGCGCCGCACCCACATCATCGCGGTGCTTGTTCATCCCAGCCCGAACCGGCCCCACCACCTGCGCCGCGAGGGCACCACCGGCGGAACCTACGTACGCGTGGGGTCCACAAATCGTCGTGCCGATGCCGAGCTGATCGCCGAGATGCGCCGCTACACCCTCGGCGAGAGCTTCGACGAGCAGCCGCTGCCCGATCTCGACTCGGAAGCCATCGACTTCCGAGTCGCTTCCGAGTGTTTTGCATCGGTGCGCAAGCTGGTTCGCCGCGATCTTGCCACCCTGCGCCTTGTCGCCACCCATCAAGGCCGCGTCGTGCCGACCGTAGGCGGACTGCTGCTCTTCGGCCGCGACCGCACCCGCCACTTTCCCGACGCCTGGATTCAGGTCGGCCGCTTCGCCGGCACGGACAAGGCCCGCATCCTCGACCATGCCGAGCTGACAGACCATCCTGTAGCCGCCATCGAGCAAGCCATCGCCTTCGTGCATAGGCACATGCAGCGGGGCGCCGACATCGGCGCGGTGCGCCGGCAGGACCGTTGGGAGCTGCCACCGGTGGCCGTGCGGGAGGCCGTCATCAATGCCGTCGCCCACGCCGACTATGGACAGCGCGGCGCCCCGATCCGCATCGCCCTCTACGGCAACCGACTGGAAGTTGAAAGCCCCGGCCTGCTCCCTTTTGGCCTGACCGTGGACGATTTGCGCCAGGGTATATCCCGACTGCGCAACCGCGTCATCGGCCGCGTGTTCCACGAGCTGGGGCTGATCGAGCAGTGGGGCAGCGGCATCCAGCGCATGGCGGCCGCCTGTCGCGAGGCCGGCTTGGCCGAGCCGGAACTGGAGGAGATCGGTCTTCGTTTCCGCGTCACCCTGCGCACGGCGCCGGTTGCCGCACCCATCCTCGATACCCTCGATCAAGCCGTCGTCGCGCTGCTCGCCGACGGCGCAGGCCACGCCACATCCGAAATTGCGCGCCACATCGACCGCTCCGCCCGCGCCACCCGCACGCGCCTGGTCGCCCTCGTGGAGCGGGGGCAGGTGCGCGAAGTCGGTACCGGCCCGCGCGATCCGCAGCGCCGCTATTTCCTGACCAGAAACCAATGAACCCCGGGAAGAAACGAATTGAAGGTGCTCTGCCGCCTCCTGTCGCGCCGTCCGGGCAGATTTCTTATGAGCAATAATTCAGCCAAGGCGTCTCTGGGCGAAATCCGGAGCAATCAGCAGGGATTTACCCGATTGGCCGTGCTTGCGGAAGCTCTGAATACCTACCTGCTCGATACTGTAGATGTCGACCTCTCGGCTTGCACCTGGTTCGACGCAAACATGAGCGCACCACTCGGTGTGGTGTTCGCGCATGCCGTCGATAATCTCAATTCGATCAAGTTGGGCGGGCTGAGACCGGGTGTCGAGACCATACTCGCGAAAAACCGCTTCCTTGCCGGATTTGGTTTCCCTGAGCGCGAAGACACACACGGCACGACCATTCCATACCGCCGATTCACTCCCACGGATGACCGCTATTTCGCAGCTTATTTGAACCAGTTTTTGCGTGGTAAGGATTTGCCGATCATGTCAACCGGCTTGTCCGAACGCTTCAAGAACAGCATCCTGGAAATTTTTGTCAACGCAGCGATGCACTCGGAAAGTAAACTCGGCATTTTTGCCTGTGGCCAGTATTTCCCGCAACAGCACCGCCTTGATTTCTGTGTGGCGGACGCGGGGGTTGGAATTCGCCGCAAGATATACAAAGAGTTGGGGATGAAAATGAACTCCGACAAAGCCATCGAATGGGCCTTGCAAGAGGGAAACACGACCCGCAAAGGAAATGTTCCCGGTGGGCTCGGACTTAAATTGATCCGGGAGTTCATCACCATGAACAAGGGACGCATACAGATCGTATCGGACCGAGGCTACTGGGAGTTCAGTCCCCAAGGTGAAACCTTGACCCGCATCGACACATCTTTCCCGGGTACAGTCATTAACATTGAAATCAACACTGCGGATACCAGCAGTTATCGTCTGCGCTCCGAATCGGAAAACTAAACAGGACTAGTCCCCATGGCTGAACGCGTCACACTCAAAATATTCGACATCGTCGGCGGCCCGGTATGGGTATCGACCGACGATGGTCAAAAAATATTCGACAAAATCACGGCGGCCTTCAAGGCTGGTCGCTCCGTTAATCTTTCGTTCGCAAATCAGCAGAACCTGATCACGGCTTTTTTGAATGCCGCCATTGGTCAGCTCTACGGCGGCCAGTACGACGAGGCTTTCCTGAAGGAACGCCTTGCCTTTTCCGATATTTCGGAAGATGACCGTGCCATGCTGGAGCGTGCTATCGAAAACGCCAAGCGCTACTTTGCCAATCGACCAGCCTATGACCACGCATGGAAAGAGGTCGTCGATGAAGACGAAGAATAAAGCACACGACGCCGCGTCTTACATTTTCTCGGCTGGCGAACACATACTCATCGACGCCAATATCTGGCTCTATTTGCTGCCGCCGACGGCGCAACCCGCACCATGGTGGGCAGCAGTGTATTCCGGAACATTTTCCCGTTTATTGCATGCGAAGGCCCAACCCGTGGTCGACGCCCTCATCCTGAGCGAATACCTCAACAGCTACGTTCGCCTCGAATACGGCGCGTCCTGGAGAACCCAGTACCCGAAGTTCAAAGACTTTCGTAAGTCGGCCGACGGTATCAAAGTTCTCCATGCCGCCGTGGCTGAGATCAAGCAGATATTGAAAACCAGCGCACCGCACGACACGCCACTTGGCAATATCGACATACCCGCCGTGCTGGGTGAGGTGCAGAACGGTACGGTCGATTTCAACGACGGACTGTTGATCCAGTCCTGTCGCCTGAATGGCTGGAAATTGCTCACCCACGACCGTGACATGACTATGGGCGGCGTCAATTTACTGACCACCAACAAAATACTGCTGCAAGCCTGTCCATGACAAAAAAGAAACTCATCGAAGTCGCGCTGCCGCTGGAGGGAATCAGCGTGGCCAACGCGCGCGCGAAACCTGGCAAAGCTGGCGCTACACCTACGCGGAGAATGCCGACCATCCGCGCTTTTGACGATAATCGTAATTTGGAGTATCGGAGATTCCAACCATGACAACGTTTATTAGCAGTCTTGAAATCGATGGATTCAGGGCACTGGCAGACCTGCGAATTGATTCGTTCGGCAAGATCAACCTCATTACCGGCAAAAACAATTCTGGTAAGTCGACCCTGCTTGAGGCCATCAGAATTCTTGCAACGGGTGGCGCTTTACGGACAATCTTTGAGATATTGAACTATCGGGAAGAGCTAGGCTCCGCGAACGATTCGGAACGAACTTACTTGCCGACTGATCTTTCGCCCTTTTGCAATCTGTTTACCGGATTCCCAGATCTCGCATCGAGTAAGCATGGGTTTTCCATCTCTGCCAAGGGCGCACTGCCGGCATCGATTTCTCGCATAAATGCCAATATCAACTGGTTTATCAGAAAGGCCGATCCTGATCGACAAATGGTCTCTTATGAACCAGCGTCTGGAGATATGTTTGATGACGTGGATGGGTTTCCGGCGCTTGACATGGATATTGCAGGTCGAAAACGCGTCGTGCCTCTCGATCGACTTCAAAGGCGCTTCCCGATGCGTGGTGAAGCAGATACCGGCCCGATTTCTTGTGTCTATTTGGACCCATTTAGCTCACGCTCAACCAGCCAGATGGGGGTTCTCTGGGATGCCATTGCACTGACTGATGTGGAACAAGAAATCGTAAAGGCACTAAAAGTGATTTCCGAAGACATCCAAGCTGTTTCAGTGATTGGTAGTGAAGAGCGAGGGTCCCGCGCGCGAACGGCCATCGCGAAGAGCACTCGCTACTCGTCTCCTGTGCCATTGCGCACTTTTGGCGACGGAGTCAACCGGCTGTTCGGCATCATCCTTTCACTGTGCAATGCAAGGAATGGCGTATTGCTCGTCGATGAAATCGAAAATGGCCTGCACTATTCCGTTCAGACCGAAATCTGGCGAACCATTTTTCGCCTGGCGAAAGACCTGAATGTCCAAGTGTTTGCCACCTCGCATAGCTGGGATTGCGTGCGCGCGTTTCAGCAAGCGGCCAGCGAGAGCCCACAAGACGGCGTGCTAGTTCGCCTCTCCAGAATGGACGACCGCATCATCCCGACCTTGTTCACGGAAAAGGAACTGGAAATCGTCACCCGTGACCAGATCGAGGTGCGCTGACGATGGCCGGCAAGCGCGTGTTGATGGTGGAAGGTGCGGATGACGAGCATGTCGTCAAGCACATCTGCGGAGAGCGACAGCTTGGTTTGATCGACAAAATCCGCGATTGCAAAGGGAAAGATCCCTTGCTTGAAAACCTTGCGGTCCAGCTAAAGGAAAGCGACGTCATCGCCTTAGGCATCCTGCTCGATGCGGACACCAATCTTCAAGCCCGCTGGCAATCTGTCACCGACCGCTTGAGACTGGCTGGCTATACCGACACCCCGGACGCACCCTCGCAAAACGGAACAGTCATCGCCGCACCGGCCAACACACTCTTGCCAAGAGTCGGCATCTGGCTGATGCCCGACAACCAGGCAAACGGGATTCTCGAAAATTTCCTGCGTTTTCTGGTGCCTGAAGGGGATTCGCTTTTTGCCCACGTCGAACAATCTATCGACACTATTCCAGATACGCAGTGTCGATTCAGCGAACTGAAAAAGCCCAAGGCCAAGATGCACACTTGGCTGGCCTGGCAGGAAGAGCCCGGCAAGCCCTTTGGGCAGGCCATTTCTGCTCGCTATCTCGATCCCAAGTTGCCCGCAGCAGATACCTTTGCTGCTTGGCTGCAACGAACCTTCTTTGCCTGATGACACCCAAGAAAAAACTCATCGAAGTCGCCCTGCCGCTGGAGGCGATCAACATCGCCAGCGCGCGCGAGAAATCCATCCGTCACGGCCATCCCTCCACGCTGCACCTGTGGTGGGCGCGTCGACCGCTGGCGGCAGCGCGGGCGGTGATTTTTGCGCAGATGGTGGATGACCCTTCGGCGCATCCGGACATCTTCAAGACCGAGAAAGCGCAGGAGAAGGAGCGGCAGCGGCTGTTCCGCATCATCGAGGAACTGGTGAAGTGGGAGAACACCACCAACGAGACGGTATTGCAGCAGGCGCGCGATGAGATCTGGCAGAGCTGGCGGCGCGCCTGCGCCGAGAACGCCGACCATCCGCGCGCCAGGGAACTGTTCGACCGCTACAAGCTGCCCGGTTTTCATGACCCCTTCGCCGGTGGCGGTGCGCTGCCGCTGGAAGCGCAGCGGCTGGGGCTGGAGAGCTATGCCAGCGACCTGAACCCGGTGGCGGTGCTGATCAACAAGGCGATGATCGAGATTCCGCCCAAGTTCGCCGGCAAACCACCGGTGCATCCTGAGGATGGAACCCTCTCCCCCGCACGGGGGAGAGGGCAGGGTGAGGGGGCGATGTTCGCCAAGGAATGGAAAGGCGCGCAGGGCCTCGCCGAGGACGTGCGCTATTACGGGCAATGGATGCGCGACGAAGCCGAGAAGCGCATCGGCCACCTCTACCCCAAGATCGAAGTCACGGCGGCGATGGCTAAGGAGCGGCCCGACCTGAAGAAATACGTCGGCCGGAGACTCACCGTCATCGCCTGGCTGTGGGCGCGCACGGTGAAAAGCCCCAACCCGGCCTTCGCCAATGTCGATGTGCCGCTCGCCTCGACCTTCATGCTCTCCACCAAGGCGGGCAAGGAGGCGTATGTCGAGCCGGTAATCGAAGGTGGCAGCTATCGCTTCACGGTGAAGGTGGGCAAGCCGCAGGATGCTGTGGGCGCGAAGGCAGGCACCAAGCTCGCACGGGCCAATTTCGGATGCCTGATGTCGGGCGCGCCGATTTCCGGCGACTACATCAAGGCCGAGGGCAAAGCTGGGCGGATGGGTGCGCGACTGATGGCCATCGTCGCCGAAGGCAAACGTGGGCGCGTCTATCTCGCACCGACGCCGGAAATGGAGGCCGTTGCCCTGACCGCGCAGCCGACGTGGAAGCCGGAAGGCGACATTCCGACGCGAATGACCGGCGGCAACTGCACGCCCTACGGACTGAGCACTTGGGGCGACCTCTTCACCCCCCGCCAACTCGTCGCGCTGACGACCTTCTCCGGTCTGGTGCAGGAAGCGCGCGAGCGGGTGAAGGCGGACGCCATCGCCGCCGGCCTGCCCGACGACGGACTCGCCCTCGCCAAAGTCGGCGCTGGCGCGACGGCGTATGCCGATGCGGTGGGGGTGTATTTGGCGTTTGCAGTCGATAAATGCAGCGACTATTGGTCGGGAATAGTCAATTCCAATAGAGGTATGAGTCTGAGCTTCCGGTTTTGACCTTCGAATTTCGAATCAAAACGGCTGGCGCCTGTGGGGCTTGTGGAC
>PFJX01000133.1 GCA_002784045.1 Hydrogenophilales bacterium CG_4_10_14_3_um_filter_63_21 | reverse complement strand
GCCTGATACAGGCTGCTCTTGGACAGGTTCATGGTGCTGAGCAAGTCCTGCATGGAGGTGTGCTCATAACCCCGCGCCCAGAACAGATGCATCGCCCCTTCCAGGGCGGTGTCCGGGTCGAATTCGAGAGGGCGTCCGATATTTGCAGCCATGTCTGTTTTATGGGCCGAATGGTTCATTAGATCAAGGCCGACTTCTGAACTGGCCCACGTAATAGGTCAGATCCGCCGCCTCCTGGGTGCCGGACGCCAAGGGCTTACCCTTGAGAAACAGGACGGTGCAGTTGTTCTGCATGTCGGTCTGGGTGATGACCCGGCCGTTAAGCGGTTTGAAGTGCGGGTAGCGTTGCGCCACGCCGACCAATGACGGGATCGCGATCTCGTGATCACCCATGCCCACCTTGCCGCCGGCGGTGCCCCCATTGGGATGGCAGGCCGCGCAGTTGAGGCCGCTGGTGCCCAGGCGGCTGTCGTTGAACAACGCCTGGCCACGCGCCAGGGCGGCTTGTTCGCCTTGGCGCATGGCGGCCATGCGCTCTGTTTCGGAGAGTTTCATGAAGCGGTTCATGTTGGCCAGCATGTCAGGCGAGGCGGCATCGCTGAAGTTGTGGACGTCAGCACCACTGCCGTAGTGGGTTGGGTAGTTCAACCAGGGGTTGTTGGTGGGGTTGGCCGGGCGGGGCGTGGGCGTACCAGGGCCGGAAACGATGAATCCGGCCGCGAATCCAGGCAACGCGAAAAGGGTGAGAACGGCGGTAAACAGGGTGCGGGCAAGTCGTGGCATGAGGGTCTCCAGCAAGGTAGTGAAACGGGTGGGGCCGAGGGTTGGTCGTGTGCTATGGAAATTCCTGACAAACAGCCTGTCCACCACGCAATTCCAATTTGGACCGTATGGTTCATAATCGCGCCACCACTTTCCCGCCTGAGCGCCCCCCGCTCACCCAAGGAGGCCGAATTGAACGCAAACGCACTGGGTTCGCCCGATACCTGGCTGGATGAGCATGGCGCCGCACTTTATAAATATGCGTTGGTGCATACCCGTGACGCGTACAAGGCCGAGGAGGCGGTGCAGGAAACCCTGCTCGCCGCGCTGCAGGCGCGCGACCGGTTTTCCGGCAGCGCATCGGTGCGTACCTGGCTGATCGGCATCCTCAAGCACAAGATCATGGATATGTTCCGGCATGAGGCACGCGAGGTTCAGTTGGAAGACCCGGATGATGCGGAAGAGATCGATGGCAACGCGACCGATGCCCTCTTCGCGTCCGATGGCCACTGGCGCAACCGCATTTCCGATTGGGGCAACCCGGAGGAATTGCTGGAGCGCGGCCAGTTCATGGCCATCCTGCAACGCTGCCTGGATGCGCTGCCGCCGCGTCTGGCGCGGCTGTTCATGCTGCGAGAGGTGATGGAAGAAAATTCTGAAAATATTTGTCAGGAATTGGCGATTACCCCGACCAACCTGTGGACGATGCTGTATCGGGCCCGTTTGGGGCTCCGGCAGTGTCTCGACAGGAACGGGGTCGGTCATGTGGTAACCGCCGCCCGAAGGTGAATGAAGATGCTGACCTGCAAGGATGCAAGCCACTTGATCTCGAAGAACCAGGAACGCCCGCTGGGTTTCCGGGAACGCTGGGGGCTCAGGATGCATCTCTGGATGTGCGTCAGTTGCCGACGCTTCGAGCGGCAAGTGGCCTTGATGCGGCAAGCCCTGCGGATGCTGGGCAAGCGCGCCGAGACCGCTGACGACAGCACCGATTTCCCCCCCGAGGCGCGTGAACGCATCCGCAAGGCTTTGGCCGAGCGGAGTGATCAAAAAGGTTGATGTCGGGTTATGCGGTGAAGCCGCTAACCCAGGCTACACCGCCCCGGTTCTCTGAGACCCTCGTCATGAACCGCCCATTTTGGGCTTACGGCTTAACTTAGGAGAATCAACATGAACGCGACCAAAACCACCCTCACCCTCGCCCTGACCGCAGCCATCGGCGCCGCCGCCGGATTAGCCGGTTATGCCCAGGCAGCGGGCAATCCCTTCGCCATGCAAAGCCTGAACAACGGCTACCAGGTGGCTGCCGCTGACAACACGAGCACTACGGGCAAGGCCAAAAGCGGCAAATGTGGCAGCGGCAAGTGCGGCGCCAATAAAGCCAAGGTTAAGGCCAAGGCTAAAGCCATGGAAGGCAAATGCGGCGGCGACAAAGCCAAGGCCATGGAAGGTAAATGCGGCGGTAGCAAGTAAGCCGCTGGAGTTCCGACCATGCGTGACACTTCACTGCATGGCGCGGGCCTCGGCCTGAGGCGGGAACTCATTCCCGACCTCAGGGCCGGTGTCCCTGACGCCATCGACTTCTTCGAGCTCGCCCCGGAAAACTGGCTGGAGATGGGTGGCGCCCGCCGCAAGGATTTGCGCCACTTCGCCGAACGCCGGCCCCTCGTCGCCCACGGGCTCTCCCTCAACCTGGGCGGCACCGTGCCGCTGGACGAAATCTTCCTGCAGCGCGTGAAGCGTTTTCTCGACGAATATGGCATCGCGCAATTCACCGAACATCTGTCCTGGTGTGGCGACGACGGCCATCTCTACGACTTGCTTCCGATTCCTTTCACCGGTGACGCCGTGCGCCATGTGGCGAGCCGCATCCGCCTTACCCAGGAGATACTGGAGCGGCGCATCGCCATCGAAAACGCCTCCTACTATGTCGCGCCCGCCATCGCTGAAATGAGCGAAAGCGATTTCATCCGCGCCGTGCTGGCCGAAGCGGACTGCGACCTGCACCTGGACGTGAACAACGTCTATGTGAACAGCGTCAACTTCGGCTTCGATCCGCGCGCCTTCCTCGACGCCATGCCGGCCGAACGCATCGTCTACCTGCACATGGCCGGGCATGACCGGGAAGCGGCGGACCTCGCCATCGACACCCACGGCGCGGCGGTGATCGACCCGGTCTGGGAACTGCTCGATCACACCTACGCCCGCATCGGCACGCCGCCCACCCTGCTGGAACGCGACTACAACATTCCGCCGCTGGCCGAATTGCTGCCGGAGGTGGAACGGATACGCCACCTGCAAGCCCGGCACACGGTCGCGCAGGCTCGGGAGTTGCGCCATGTCGCCTGAAGCCATGGCCTTCACCGACTACCAGGCCGCCTTCGCCGCGCGCATCCGCGACCCGAAGCACGCCCCGCGTCCGCCCGGCGCCCCGGCCAAGCGCATGCGGGTCTACGAAGAATTGCTGTTCAACAATCTCGAAAACTTTCTGCTCGCCTGCTATCCCATCACTCGCAAGCTCCTCGGCGCGCGGGTCTGGAAACAGACGGCGCGGCGTTTCTTCAGCGAGCACCGCTGCCATTCACCGTTGTTCCGCGACATTCCCAAGGCCTTTCTCGACTGGATGGAAGCGGGTGGCGCGGCGCTGTTTCCGGCGCTGCCTTTCCTGGCGGAATTCATGCATTACGAGTGGCTGGAGTTGAGCGTTTCGGTCACACCGGAGGAACCCGACCCGGCAGCTATCGAGCCGAATGGCGATTTGCTCACGGGCCGCCCCGCCCTGAACCCCACAGCGCACCTGGCCTGTTACCGCTATCCGGTGCATCGCATCGGCCCGCGCTTCAAGCCCGGCGCGCCGGATGCTGAAGCGTATTGCTACCTGCTGTTCCGCGATGCGTCGGATGAGGTGCGCTTCATCCTGTTGAATCCCCTGTCCGCCCAGTTGCTGAACTTGCTGCGTGAGCACCAGCCCAGCGGGCACGAGGCCCTGGCCCATCTGGCGGCGCAGACCGATCCCAACCAATACGACCGCCTTGTCCAGGCGGGCGGCGGCCTGTTGCGCGAGCTGCGCGATCAGGGCGCACTTCTCGGCACCTGGAGAGCATCATGAACCTGCAACCCTGTATCACTTGCCTGACCCGCGACGTCTTCGGCCTGCTCAACCGGGCCGGCGATTGGCTCGCTCCTCTTGGCCTGAGGTTGCTGCTGGCCTACGAATTCTGGGAGTCCGGCCTGGAGAAACTGCACGGTGAAAACTGGTTCGCCGACATCCAGGACCAGTTCCCCTTCCCCTTCAATGTGGTGCCGCCGGAGATCAGTTGGCAGGTTTCCACCTGGAGCGAGCTTGTCGGCCCGGTGCTGCTGGTGCTGGGCCTGGGCACGCGCTTCGCCACCGTGTCGCTGGTCATCCTCACCCTCGTCGCCTGGGCCAGCGTCCATGCCGGCAATGGCTACAACGTTTGCGACAACGGCTTCAAGCTGCCGCTGATCTACCTGATCATGTTTGTGCCCCTGCTGCTTTCCGGCCCCGGCAAGCTGAGTCTGGATCACTGGATCGCACGTCGGAGTGCACGCAAAAACGGCAGCGCGTAAGCCTGTCGACCCATAAACGACTTCACCGAAAGCGCCACATGGATCACGTCGCCGAACTGCTGAAAAGCCTCTACATCATGGCCTCGATGGTCGAAGCGCGAGATCCCTATACCGGCGGGCATCTCTGGCGCGTCTCCCAGTTCAGCCGCATCCTGGCCAGCGACATCCCGTTGCCGGACACGGATGTCGCCCGCATCGCGCTGGGCGGTTTCCTGCACGACCTGGGCAAGATCGGCGTGCCGGATGCCATCCTGAACAAGCCTGGTCCCCTGTCCGAGGAAGAGTACGCGGTGATCAGGACGCACCCTGAAGTCGGCAACCGTTTGTTGTCCGAACATCCTTTGGCGGCGCTGGCCCGCGCCGCTGTGTTTTCACATCACGAAATGCCCAACGGCAAAGGCTATCCACAGCGGTTGAGCGGCAAGGACATCCCCATCGACGCGCGCATCGTCGGCATTTGCGATGCCTTCGACGCCATGACCAGCACGCGACCCTATCGGCGCGGCATGCCGATCGCCAGGGCACTGTCCATCATTGAAGAGAACCTGGGCGCGCAATTCGATGCTGAACTGGGCGCCCGATTCATCGCCTTGGGCCAAAACGGCAAACTCGATGCCGTGGTCGGGTTCAGTGAATTCGGTATTCCGGTACAGGAATGCCCCCTATGCGGGCCGACCATCGTGGTGCGACGCGGACACCGTAGCGGCGATCATGTGTACTGCCGCCACTGTGGTGCCGAGGCCGTCGTCGCCTGGGAAGGCAATGCGGTTCACATCGCGTCGACGGGTAAAAAGGGCACGGTCGAAGACCTCCAGCCGGAAATCGACGTCAACCTGATTGATGCGCTCATCCGGGAAACAGTTCGGCACATCAAACAGGGCGCCATTTCTAAAAGACATGGATTCTTCGGACTGTTCAGATAGAGGTAGTTGAACCTAGAAAGCTCAGTTGGACGCGCCCAAGTGTGCGGTTTTCGGGCTGCCTGGCAAGGCGCGCTCAGTGGCCAATGAGCGCGGCGGGGC
>PFJX01000143.1 GCA_002784045.1 Hydrogenophilales bacterium CG_4_10_14_3_um_filter_63_21 | reverse complement strand
CAAACAATGGCCTGCGCGATTATGGGCGCAGCCCGGTATCCTTTAGGGCATCACGCGAATTCATGCAATATCCGGGCTAGGTTAAAGGCCCTTATCAGCCCGTCCTGAGTGATTTTGAAAATGAGGCCGCCCCTGATGCCGCGCGGAAGCGATTTCAGCACTGACAACGCTGCCGACGACAGGGGAACGACTCGTCGTTCCCCGTTTTTCGTGTCATGCAGGACTGCGACCCGCGTTTTCAAGTCCACATCCTCCCAGCGCAGCCCCAGAATTTCGCCCTGGCGCATGGCGGTTTCGATGGCGAACCGCACTACCGGGGCGGCGTACTGGTTCCGGCCTTGCTCCAACTCTGCAAGCAATGTGGTTTCCTCCCCCGGCTCCAGCCGTCTTTCCCGCCTCTCGGAGGGGCCGGGCAGGGCTATCGTCTTGACAGGATTCTGGAGGCTTTCCATGCCCCATTCGCGGCGGGCGACCTCGAAGAGATGCGAAAGCAAGGCCAGCTCAATCCGGATTGTGTTCTCGGCCTTGCCGGCCTTGCGCCACTCATCCCGGAATTTAGCCAGGTCGGCGCCGCGTATCGATGCAAGCGACCGGACGGCGAGCTTGTGATCCATCCAACGCGCAATCCGGGTTTCTTCCCTGGATTTGCCTTTCTTCCGCGCAGTGGCCTCGTCTCGGTAGCGCTCAAGCGCTTCCTTGAGCGTGGTCTTTTCCGCTTCGGCGCGAGGGATGAAGACGCCGCGCAGCATCTCGGATTCCGTGACCGTCGCCCAGGCTTCGGCATCTTTCCGATTCAGGAATGTTTTGGACGTCGGGCTAAAACCCTTCCGCTTTACAATGGCCTGCCACTGGTAATCGCCGCGCTTCCGAACCGTCGCCATTTTTCCTCCAGGGTGACAGACGGGTGGCAAATATGGATAAATTTACCATATCTTATTGATTAATATGGAATATATAGGGGGCTTAAAATCCCTCGGCCTTAGGCCATACGGGTTCGATTCCCGTCCCGGGCACCAGTCAACAGCGCGGCTTTCTCCCATGACCCCTCGGTCCGCTCCGCTCACCTCACTTGCCGCCCTGGAACAGGCTTTCGCCAACGGCCTCGTCGAGATGCTGGAGAAACATCACGGCCTCGGGGTCACCATTCTGGTGCTGGCCAACGCGGCCTTCGACGACGCGCTCTGGGCGCGCCTGGCGGCGCCGCTGGCACGGCGGCACGCCGATCTGGCCGCGGCCATCACCCGCGCTTTGCGCCGAGGCGGCCGGCTCGACGAACCGGATGATGATGTGCTGGTCTTCCTCAAGTTGCTGGCGATCGGTTTTGCCCAGTTGCAATCCACGCAAAGCCGCCGCGCCGGCCCCTGGGAGTTGTCGTTCAACCCGATCCGCGCCTTGCGTCCGCCACGCATGAGCGAAGTGAAGATCGACTGCCTACGGCGCCCCTTCGATCCGGCCGGCTTCCATTTCAACCAACCCTTTCTCGCTCGCGAGGTGTTCTGGGAAGGTGAATTGGCGGGCAAGGCGGCGCGCCTGCTCTACAACAAGTTCCCCTTCGCGCGCGCACACGGGCTGCTGGTGCCGGAACCGGCGCGCGAACTGCCGCAATACCTGACGCCGGAACTGCATGGCTGGGCCTGGGAGGTGTGTGGACGGGCGGGCGCCGCCATCCCGGGCTTCTGCCTGGCTTACAACAGCTATGGCGCCCACGCTTCGGTGAACCATCTGCATTTCCAGAGTTTTGTGCGGGCGGCCCCGTTACCCGTGCAAGATGCCGCTTTCGTCCACAACGGCGGCGTAATGGCCTACCCGTTGCCCTGCCGGAACTTCACCGACGCGGAGGAAGCCTGGCACCATCTCGATGAATTGCACGATCAAGGCACCCCCTACAATCTGATTTACGCCGCCGGCCGCCTGCTTGTGCTGGCGCGCGCCCCACAAGGTAGCCGGGCCGCGGCGGCCTGGAACAGCGGCTTTGCCTGGAGCGAGCTGGCCGGAGCGGTCACCTTGTTCAGCCGTGACGAATTCGAACACCTGAGCCAGGAAGAAATCACCGCCGAACTGGCAAATCTGGCGCCTTGAGGCAGGGGCAAGGTACAAGGAAAACCTGTACGCCCCTTGCCCCTTGCCCTTGCCCCTTGTACCTTGCTTGTTCCATGTCGCCACGCCTGAATATCCTCCTCCGCCGCCTCTACCACTACAGCGTTTACGCCCTGGGCGGGGCGGTCATTGTTGTTTGCGCGGTGGCGTTGGGGTTCAAGTTCTGGGTCATGCCCAACGTTGACCGCTTCAAACCGAGTATTGCGGCCGCCGCCACCCGCGCGTTGGGTAAGCCGGTGGCACTGGGTGGCCTGGAGGCGGGTTGGGCGGGGATCAATCCGCGCCTCACGCTGCGCGATCTGCGCGTGTCGGCCGACAGCGGCGCGCCACTCACTCTGCCGAGAGTGGATGCCGTGTTTTCCTGGCTGTCCCTGGCGCTGCTGGAACCGCGCCTTGCCAGCCTGACCCTGGAGCAGCCGCGATTGGCGATCCGGCGCGACCCGGCGGGGGTGATCTATGTGGCCGGCATCGCGGTGAACCTGCCGGCGGCGCCCAGCCCATTCCCGGACTGGCTACTCAAGCAGCCGCGCATCATCGTGCGCGATGCCTCGGTGTCCTGGCTGGACGAGCAACTGGCCGCGCCGGAACTGCGCTTCGACAAGGTACGCATCTATATCCGCAACCGTTTCGGCCATCACCGCTTCGGCGGCGTCGCTCTGCCGACCAAGGCCGCCGGTCGCCTGGAACTACGCGGCGATCTGAAAGGCCACTCGTTACGGCAATTCGATACCTGGTCCGGGCAACTCTATGCGCGCGTCGATGCCGCCCGTTTCGACACCTGGAGCCAGTGGGTGCCCTGGGCGCAGGAGGCGGTGCGGCGCGGCACCGGTTCCCTGCGCTTCTGGCTGGACCTGGATAAGGGACAGGTGCGCGCCCTGACCGGCGATACCCGGCTCGAAGGCGTGGCGATCAACGTCTCCGGCGCGGAAACCCTCCACGACCTGGCATTCCAGTCGCTCGCCGGGCGGGTTGGCTGGGCGCGCGAATTCGATCGTCAGGGCCGGGTGGCATCCCATGCCTTCTTCGTGGAGCACCTGCGCTTTGCCGTGGCCGGCGGTTTGGCCACCGATACACCCTCGGAGCCGGCTTCGGTACGGGTCAGCCTGACCCCGGATGGCCGCGGCGGCTTCAAGGCGGTGTCGGCCAGCGCCAGCAATCTGCGCCTGGAGGCGCTGACCGCGCTGACTGGCGCCGTGCCGCTGCCACGCCGCGGCCATGACCTGATTGCCGCGCTCAACCCGCGTGGCCTGGTGGAAACGGCCTCGGGCCATTGGGGCGGCACGCGCGACTATGGCTTCAAGCTGCGCGTGCGCGGCGCCGGCGTGAACGCCTATGCGAGCCTGCCTGGCATCGTGGGCCTGTCCGCCCATATCGAGGCTGATCAGACCGGCGGCAGCGCGGAACTCAGCGGGCGCGATCTAGTGCTGAACATCGATCGTGTGTTCCGCCACCCGCTCGAATTCAAACAACTCGATGCGCGCGCCACTTGGAAGATCGTTGACCAGTTCACGCATCTGGCGCTGGAGGAGGCGAGTTTCCACAGCAACGATCTGGCCGGCACGGCAACAGGCACGATAGACCTGCCCGCCAAGGCCAGCCCGCGCGTGGATATCCGCGCCCACCTTAGCCACGGCGAGGCGACGGCGGTCTATCGCTATCTGCCGTATGCGGCCGGAAACACAGCCTATGAATGGGTGAAGCGCGCGGTCATCGGTGGCCATTCCGACGACACCCGCCTAGTGCTCAAGGGTGATCTGGCGCGCTTCCCGTTCGACCGTGGCGGTGGCGAGTTCAAGGTCGCGGTGAAGATGGTGGAGGGCGTGCTCGACTATGCCGACGGCTGGCCGCGCATCGACGGCGTCAACGGCATGTTGCTGTTTCACGGCAAGGCCATGACCCTCGATGCCGATAGCGGCCACCTTCACAATGCCCGCCTGGGGCCGGTACGTGCCCATATCGCCGACCTGAACTCCGGCGCGGAGGAAATCCTGCTGATCGACGGCCGCGCCAGCGGGCGTACTCAGGATTTTCTGGATTTCATCCGGCAATCGCCAGTGAATGAACATACGGGGGGTTTTACCGAAAAAATCCAGGCCAGCGGCAACGGCGAACTGGCTCTGAACCTGCGCCTGCCGCTGCGACACCTGGACGACAGCAGCTTGAGCGGCGTGTTCAACCTGGATGGCAACCACCTCACCCTTGGCGGCGATCTTCCCGACCTGGAACAGACCAGCGGCCGCTTCAGCTTTACCGAGACCGCCGTGCAGGCGCGCAACCTCCAGGCGCGGGTGCTGGGCCTGCCTGCCAGCCTTTCCTTCGAGAGCCAGAGCGGCGGCCAGGTGCATGCGCGCCTTTCCGGCGGTGTCGCGGCAGCGACGCTCAAGCCGCACTTGCCCGCCGTCCTGGCGCGGCGAATCAGCGGTGCTGGCAACTGGCAGGCCGAGGTACGCCTGGCCAGGCGGAAAAACGAAATTCAGATCACCTCGGACCTGGTCGGCCTGGCGCTGGACTTGCCTTCGCCCTTCCGGAAAACCGCAGCGGAAAGCGTGCCCCTGACCATTAACCGGGTCCCCGGCGATCTGCACGACAGCGTGGTCAAGGTGCGTTATGGCAATCTGCTTTCCGCGCGCGCGGACCTTCCTCTCGCTGGCCCGGCACGGATCACGTTGCGCCTCTCAAGTCTTCCGCCGGGCCGCATGGGCGAGTTTGGCCACAAGCTCGCAACTTCGCTTCACTCGTTTTCCGAGCCGGGGGCACCGCTAACCCAGGGGGAGGCGCCGGCGCCCAAGGAAGCGGGCATCAGCATTAGCGGTGCGTTGCACGCCCTGGACCTGGATGCCTGGCGCGCGATTGATTTCACTGAAGCCACGACGAACGGCCCCGCCTTGCGCGAAATCAGCCTCAGCCTGCACGAATTGAAGGCAGCCGGACGGGTGCTCCACGATACCCATGTCAGCGCTCGGCCGGTCGGGCGCGGCTGGAAAGTGGCGTTGGCCGGGCGCGAACTGGACGGCGACGTGCTCACTTTGCCGGAACCCAAAGGCACCCGCGTGATCGCTAATTTCAAACGCTTGGTGATCCCCGATCCGGCCGCCGAAACCTTGCCCGGCGAGGCAACCGGGAACGCGGCCCAGGCGCTGGCCGCGCTTGAGCTCAACGCCCAGAACTTCACCTGGATGGGCCGCGAGCTGGGGGAATTGCATCTACGCCTGTCGCCGGAGAAAAACGGCTATGCCCTCGACCATCTCTCGCTCGCCCTGCCGGAAGGCCACCTGGAAGGCAAGGGCCTGGTTTCCAACCACCCGCGCCGGCCTACCCGGCTGAATCTGAGCCTGGAATCAGGCAATCTTGGCAAACTGCTTGCCCGAGCGGGCTACCCTGGCAGCATCAAAGGCGGCGAAACCAGGATCGGCGGCACCCTGAGCTGGTCCGGTGGTGTGGAAGGCTTCGCGCTGGCTAGCGTGGCTGGCGACCTCGATGTCGCGGTGAAAAGGGGCCAGTTTCTCAAGGTGGAGCCGGGGGTGGCCAAACTGCTCGGCATCCTCAGTCTGCAAGCCCTGCCGCGGCGCATCACCCTGGACTTCCGCGATGTCTTCTCGGACGGCTTCGCCTTCGATGAAATCGCCGGCGACGTCCACCTGGAACGTGGTTCCGCCTATACCCGGGATCTGAAAATGAACGGTCCCGCCGCCAAGGTAAGCATGAGCGGCGTGGTCAATCTGGTCGGCGAGTCGCAGAACCTGCGCGTCAACATCCAGCCGCGCCTGGAAGACACTCTGGCGGTAGCGGGGGCCATTGTCGGTGGCCCGGTGGTCGCCCTCGGCGCCCTGATCGCCAGCAAGGTGCTGAAGGATCCCATCGGCCAGGCCGCCAGGTTCGAATACAGCGTGGCCGGCACCTGGGGCGAGCCGGTCATCACCAAGCTGAAACGGCAGGCGAGAGAGGCGGCGCCGACGCCCTGATGGCGGGTAGCACTCAAACCTGAATCGTCGTTCGAGCTTCTGGCCTTCAAAACCGGTAATTCAGTTCCGCCGTGTATTGGGTGTCACGATTCTGGTCGAACAAGTCGTTGGCGGAAAAACGCAGCAGCCAGTGTTTGTCCCGGGATTCCCGGAAAATGTCCAGATCGCCACTGAGGCCGGCGTCCAGTGGCGAGGTGTTGGCCTCATCCGAGTAACGGCGACTGCGGTGAGTCAGGAGCCCGGCGGTGTACCAGCCGTTCGGCTGCACCCAGGTGGCGCCGGCGGCGACCGTATGGCGCGGCAGATAAGGAATGTCGAGGCTGGAATCGTCGGCATTGCGGGAATCGGTATAGACATAGCGCGCGATCACCGCCCATTCCTTGCTCAACATGGGGTTGACGGCAAAACCCGCGTTTCGGATGGTGCCGCCGGCGTAGTCGGGGGCATCGACGAACTCGTACAAGTCATCCCGCATCAGTTGGCCATAGTCGCGTGGGCGCAGCTTGCCCAGGCTTTCCAGCTCGCTGACGGCGAAGGGGCGGATGTCGAAGCGCTTGTTGTCGATGTCCTTGTAATCCAGATAGCCGGTGAAGAAGGTGTTGGGGGTGGTTTCCCACTCGCCTTGCAGGCGGGCGCGGTTGAGTTCGCCGCCACGGCTGACCAGACGGTCATCCAGCGGAATGCCGGCGGTGGCCACCGGCCCCAGGCTGCTGAAGGCGCTTGGCCTGACCCAGTTCTGCCAGGCGAAGCGGATGCGGGCTTGCGCATTCGGGCTGAAGACCAGGCCGAGGCGGGGGCTGATCCGCCGGGTGTCCTTGTTTTCCACGCTGGCCACGGGCGTTCCCGGCGCCCCTGAGATGATGTCGGTAATCACGTTATCGGCTTGCCTATCATGCCACTGGTACGCCAGGTCTCCCTGCAGCAGCCAACGCGGGTTGAGCCGATAAACCTCCGAGACATAGCTATCCCAGGAGCGTTCGCGGATATCGCTGTCGTTATGTTGAATCCAGAAATCCGGCGTGCCGAATGCGGCGAAAAGATCCGTCTGCAAACGACTGTTGGTTGTACGCCGGCCGTAGTCGCTGCCCCAACTGATCTGATGGCCGCCCTGGGTTGCAAAGCTATGGCGGAAGGCGAACTCAGGCAGGGCGACGTCCACCCTGGAAGTGAGCGGGTCGCCGCCCAGGCTGCCAGCGGTCTTTTCAGCGGAGGAGAAATAGCCGGCCTTGAGCCAGAGCTGGGAAAGCGGTGAGAACTTGTGATTGAAGCCGACGTCCAGGCGGCGGGTGTCCAGGCGGTCGTCCACGTCGTAGCCGCCGAATCCCGGCAAGGCGCCGACCGGCTGGCTGTCCTGGCGGCTGCCATCGGCGAACAGGAACACCCCCTGGTCAGGGTTGAGTTTGATGCCGAAGGCGGCGGTGAACACGTTCAGGCCGTAGGGCCGATCGAGCAGATCCCAATTCACGCTTTCATAGCCCAGGTACCAGGCCAGCGGCTTCGGAGCCACCCGGTAACCGCTGTATTCGACCTGCGGGCTGAAGCCGTCCAGGCTGTCGGAGCGGGTGTAGCGCAAACCCAGGTTGAGGTTGTCGGCCGGCGCTTGAATCAGGCTCTTGAAACGATGGCTGGCGCCGAATACGGTGGGATCGGAAATCAGCCCTTGAAACAGTTCGGAGTTCTTGCTGAACAGGCCGTTGTAGCGGTCGGCGAGGAACAGATGGCTGCCGGCCCAGAGCGGATTGAAGGACTCCTGCGCATAGCTGCGCGCCCACTCCTCCATGCCCATGAAGGCGAAGGCCTGGCCCAGATTGGCGCTGCCCTGCTGGTCGTTGGCGAGTTGGTTGAGCGACTTGAGGTAGGGCAGACGGCGCATCGCCTGGCGCGCCGAGTCGACCGCAGCGGCAGGTCGAAACAGATCGGAGCGAATCATCGCGGCCATGAAGTGGGGCAGCGGATCCTTGTCATCCAGTTCGCCGGCGCGGGCCAGTTCATCCTGCGCCTGCTTGATCTCGCCCATCTGGTAATAGGCCACGGCGGTGTAGACGTGCACCCGGGCGTAGCGGGGTTCCATGACGCCAGCCTTGAGGAAGGCCTCCAACGCCTGTCGGGGGTGGCCACGCTTGAGTTCGAGCACGCCCAGTCCGGTCAGGGCGACAAAATCCGCCGGATTGGCGGCCAGGGCCGCGCGGTAAGCGGATTCGGCAGCGGGGAATTCGTTGGCCAGCGTTTCCAATGTGCCCAATTCGCCCTGGTAGCCAATGCCCGCCGGGTTCAGGGCCAGTGCCTGCTTCAGATCGGCACGAGCCTGGCGAATGTATTCCCGTTCGCCATAGGCGGCACCGCGTCCATACCAGGCCCGGTCGTCGTCTGGTTTGAGGCTGATGGCCAGATCGTAGGCGGAATAGGCCGTCGCCGCGCCACCTTCGCGGCGCGCGATGTCGGCGCGCGCCAGCCAGGCGTCATAGCTGGCGAAATCCGCATCGATGGCTGTTTCCGCGGCCGCGGCAGCCTCGTCGGCGCGGTCCGCCAACAAAAGCAGGCGGGCCTGCTGGGCATAAAGCCTGGGGGCGTCCGGGAAGCGTTGCAGGCCTTGCTGGATTTGCTCCAGAGCCGCTTGCGTCCTTCCCTCATAGGCGGCCAGGTCGGATAGCAGCAACCAGGGCGCGGGCTGGCTCAGGCCAGGACGTTGCGTGATTTGCTTCAATGCCGCCAGAGCGCCGCTGAAGTCCTGCCCCAAAATCATCCGTCCGATATCGGCGTAGACCCAGGCTTCGGATGCTTTCAGCGCCTGGGAAGTTTCCAGCCAAGCGGCCGCACCCTGGGTGTCATTGTGATGCAAGGCGATGTAGGCCAGGCCCAGCAGGGGCCCAGCGTCGTCCGCTTGGGCCTGGTGGGCGGCGATGAATTCCTTTTCCGCTTCGCGCCAGCGGCCAAGGTCAGCCAGAATGCGGCCCCGTTGCACCCGAGCGGCCGGGTTGGTCGCCGTCATCTCGCTCAGACGTTGGCGCAGGGAGGGGAGGGTGTCGCCATCCAGGGTGACATGGCGTAACGGGTCCACCTGATAGGCCGTGACCCACTGCACCCGCTCCTTGAGGTTCTGCACCACCCGCTTGACCGGGGCCTTGCCCTGCTCAACCTGGGCTTGTTCGTTGGCCCCCACCCTGACCTGGCCAAGGTCGTTGGAGAACGCCACTTCACCGCTAAACACCGAGAGCAGGGAGCGGCCATCCTCGGCCACCTCCATTTCCCAATCGGTGCCGCGGATGCCGGCGACGGCGATCGGTGTTCGCCAGACCAGTTCCTTGGGCGGGGTCTTGGACTGTACCCAGGCTCGGCCCAGGAGTTGGCGAAATTTGGTCTGTCCGGCGGAACGGGGTTTGGCCTGGACCGATTGAATTTCCAGCACCGTCTTTTCGTTCAGGCGTACCTGGGTATCGTCGTCGAGCAGCAGGGCCATGCGGCTGTGCGGGCCGGTGCGCACGCTCTGCCCGGGCCGCAGCTTTTGATTGATGCTGGCGGGCTGCCAGGCGGCGCCCGGAGCACGTTGATATTCCACCACGCCTTGCAGGTTGATGACGGTGGCTGAGCCGGTGATGCTTTCCCCATGTGCCGCGAGACTCAACAGCAGGCTGGTCAGAAGGGCGAAGATACAAGACCGCATGATCAGGCTCTGGCGTGGAGGGGGCCCTGGATGATCGCGATCAGCAGCGGCCAAAATGAGGGGCTGGCTTCAGATCAGCGCATGTTCTTGAGGGCGGTTTGGGTGACCTGGCTATGTCGGGCGAGGGCAGCCCCCAAGGCGGTGGCCAGGTTGCCGCTGGCCTTGCCCTGGAGCAGGCGCAGGGCAGCAAGATCCTTGGCGAGTTGGTCTACTGCCGGGGTCAGGGTGGCCGGTGTGGCAGGGGGAGAAGACAACTTGAGTTGGAGGAATTTCTCCAAAGACTTGCCGGCCTTGTCCAGGGCGAGGGTGTATTGGGGCACCAGGGGATTGGTGGCATAGGGTTTGACGGAGGCCACATAACTGCTCCTGACTGTTGCCCACTGTTCCCGGACTTGAACCGCGACTTCCGCCGAAGTGGCGGCCCCGGCGGACAATGGCGCCACCAGGCTGAGTAGTAGGGTCACGAGGATGAGGCGAATGGGGTTTTTTTCCATGGGGATGACTCCTGGGTTACATGACGGGATGCTCGGCTGAAGGATAGTTGATTGGCTCATGCCGGCGCGGCATTTCTGCCGCGTGGAATTGCTACGTCGAATAGCCCAGATTCGGCGCCAGCCAGCGTTCCGCTTCGGCCAGGCTCCAGCCCTTACGGCGGGCGTAATCCTCGACCTGGTCGCGGTCGATCTTGGCGACCGCGAAATAACGCGCGTTCGGGTGGCTGAAGTAGAAACCGGAGACCGAGGCGGCGGGCTGCATGGCGTAGTTCTCGGTGAGGCTGACGCCGATGCTCGCGGTGGCGTCGAGCAACTGAAACAGCGTGCTTTTAACGCTGTGTTCCGGGCAGGCGGGGTAGCCGGGGGCGGGGCGGATGCCGCGATATTCTTCGTTGGCCAGTTGCGCGGGGGTGAGGGCTTCATCCGTCGCGTAGCCCCAGAATTGAGTGCGCATGCGCCGGTGCAGGTGTTCGGCGCAGGCTTCGGCGAGGCGGTCGCACAGTGACTTGAACAGGATGGCGTTGTAGTCGTCGTGTCGGGCCGCGAAGGCTTTTGTGCGAGCCTCCTCGTTGATGCCGGCGGTGACCACGAATGCGCCGATCCAGTCCTGCACTCCGCTATCCTTGGGCGCGATGAAATCGGCCAGGCACCAGTTCGGCTGGCCGGTCGGCTTGGCCATCTGCTGGCGCAGGTTGTGCCAGGCCATGAGGACGCGGCCCTCCTCGCCGTAGATCTCGATGTCGTCGTCGTTCACCGTGTTGGCGGGGAACAGGCCGATCACCGCGCGGGCTTCGATCCAGTTCTCCGCGACCATCTGCTTCAGCATGGCCCGGGCATCATGAAACAGCTTGCGCGCTTCCTCGCCCACCACGGCATCATCCAGAATTTTCGGGTAGCGGCCGTGCAGTTCCCAGGACTGGAAGAAGGGCGTCCAGTCGATGATTTCGGCGAGTTCGGCAAGGGGGTAATGGTGGAACACCTGGGTGCCGAGCACCTTGGGGGCGGGCGGGGGGGTGCTCGCCCAATCCGTCCTGAACTTGTTCGCCCGCGCTTCTGCCAGCGTTACCCGCTTGCTCTCACCGCGTTGCGCCAGATGGCGTTCGCGTACCTCGATGTAATTGGCCTTGATCTTGGCCACATAAGCGGCGCTCAGGTCTTCCGATAGCAGGTTGGAGCAGACGCCGACGGCGCGCGAGGCGTCTTTCACGTAGATCGTGGTGCCGTTGTAATGCGGCGCGATCTTTACCGCCGTATGAGCCAGGCTGGTGGTGGCGCCGCCGATCAACAGCGGCTGCTTCATCCCCAAGCGCTGCATTTCGCGGGCAACGTGGCTCATCTCTTCCAGCGAGGGCGTAATCAGCCCGGACAGGCCGATGATGTCGACGTTCTGTTCCCGCGCGGTGGTGAGAATCTTGTCGGCCGGGCACATGACGCCGAGGTCGATGACTTCGTAGTTGTTGCAGCCCAGCACCACGCCGACGATGTTCTTGCCGATGTCGTGCACGTCGCCCTTCACCGTCGCCATCAGGATCTTGCCTTTGGCGCGTGAACCTTCGGACGGGTTTCCCAACCGGCTGGCTTCGATATAGGGCAGCAGGTGCGCCACCGCCTGCTTCATCACGCGGGCGGATTTCACCACCTGCGGCAGGAACATCTTGCCGACGCCGAACAGGTCGCCGACCACGTTCATGCCGTCCATCAGCGGGCCTTCGATGACTTTCACCGGGTGGCCGAACTGCAGGCGCGCTGCCTCGGTGTCTTCGACGATGTATTGGGTGATGCCCTTGACCAGCGCGTGGGTGAGCCGCGCCGCCACCGGCTCGCTCCGCCAGGCCTGGTCTTCCACGGCATCCCCGTCCTTGCCACTGAGCTTGCCCTTGACGGTTTCGGCGAAGCTGACCAGGCGGTCGGCGGCGTCGGGACGGCGGTTGAGCACCACGTCCTCCACCAGATTTCGCAGATCGGCCGGGATTTGGTCGTAGACGCCCAACTGGCCGGCGTTGACGATGCCCATGTCCATGCCGGCCTGGATGGCGTGGTAGAGGAACACGGTGTTGATGGACTCGCGCACGGGCTCATTGCCGCGGAAGCTGAAGCTGACGTTGGAGACGCCGCCGGAGACGTGGGCATGGGGCAGGTTCTGGCGGATCCAGCGCGTCGCCTCGATGAAATCGACGGCGTAGTTGACATGCTCCTCGATGCCGGTGGCGATGGCGAAGATGTTGGGGTCGAAGATGATGTCTTCCGGCGGGAAGCCCACCTGTTCCGTGAGCAGCGGGTAGGCGCGGGCGCAGATGTCCACCTTGCGCGTGTAGGTGTCGGCCTGGCCGGCCTCGTCGAAGGCCATGACGATCACCGCCGCGCCATAACGCCGAGCCAGGCGGGCGCGTTGCAGGAACTCCGCCTCGCCCTCCTTCATGGAAATCGAGTTGATCACCGGCTTGCCCTGCACGCACTTGAGGCCGGCCTCGATCACGCTCCATTTGGAGGAGTCGATCATGATCGGCACGCGGGCGATATCCGGCTCGCCGGCGATCAGGTTGAGGAAGCGCACCATCGCCGCTTCGCCGTCCAACATGCCTTCGTCCATGTTGATGTCGATGATCTGGGCGCCGGCTTCCACCTGTTGCAGGGCTAGGCCCAAGGCTGCGTCGTAATTGCCGTCGATGATCAGGCGCTTGAACTTGGCTGAGCCGGTGACGTTGGTGCGCTCGCCGACGTTGACGAACAGCGAGTCCGGGCCGACGTTGAATGGCTCCAGGCCGGAGAGACGCAAGGACGGTGCGATCTCGGGCGGCACTCGGGGGGTGCAGCCGGCCACCGCGTCGGCGATGGCCTTGATGTGCTCGGGTGTGGTGCCGCAGCAGCCGCCGACAATGTTGAGCAGGCCGGAACGCGCCCATTCGCCGATCTGTTTCGCCATTTGTTCCGGTGTTTCGTCATAGCCGCCGAAGGCATTGGGCAGGCCGGCATTGGGGTGGGCGGAAGTGAGGCAATCGGCCTTGTGCGCCAGGTCGTCGATATGTTGGCGCAGCTCCTTGGCGCCCAGCGCGCAGTTGAAGCCGAAGGAGAAACAATCGGCATGGCGCAGCGAGTTCCAGAACGCTTCCACGGTCTGCCCGGACAGGGTGCGGCCAGAAGCGTCGGTGATGGTGCCAGAGATCATGATCGGCCGTGATACACCTGTGTCGGCGAAGTATTTCTTGATCGCGAACACCGCCGCCTTGGCGTTGAGGGTGTCGAACACGGTTTCGATCAGGATCAGGTCGGCGCCGCCCTTGACCAGTCCATCGGTGGCTTCGTAGTAAGTGGTGACGAGCGCGTCGAAAGTGACGTTGCGAAAACCTGGATCGTTGACGTCCGGCGACAGGGTGGCGGTGCGCGAGGTCGGCCCCAGCACGCCAGCGACGAAACGCGGCATCGAAGGCGTCGAGTACGCATCCGCCGCCGCCCGCGCCAGCTTCGCCCCCTCGAAGTTGATCTCCCACACCAGCGCTTCCATGCCGTAGTCGGCCATGGAAATGCTGTTGGCATTGAAGGTGCAGGTTTCCAGAATGTCGGCGCCGGCCGCCAGGTATTGCGTGTGGATTTCCCGAATGACTTCCGGTTTGGTCAGCACCAGCAGATCGTTATTGCCTTTGACATCGCTAGCCCAGTCGGCGAACCGCGCGCCGCGATAGTCGGCTTCGGCGAGGCCATAGCGCTGGATCATGGTGCCCATCGCGCCATCCAGGATCAGGATGCGGCGTTGGCAGAGAGCGCGGAGTTCAGCGGTGCGATCGGGCATGGCGGGCGGCCGGGGGTGAAAAGGAGACAAATTTTAGCATTCGCCTCCGGCCGCCCCGCCCGGCGGGTACGGCCATGGCCGGAGGCCGCCCCGCAGGATGAAGCCGGCGCTACAGTGGTTGTTTCACACTAATACTCCCGCGCGCAGCCCTCATACAGTTCCGCATAGCGCGACAGCATCCGTGCCAGGGTGAATTCGCGCATGAATCTGAGGCGGGCAGCCCCGCCCAAAGTGCGCGCGCGCTCCAGATCATCCAGCAGGCTGTTGATCGCGCTGGCCAGCGCCGCCTCGTCGCCTACGGGTACCAGCAGGCCGGTTTGGCCATCCTCGATGATTTCCGGATTGCCGCCGATGGCGGTGGCCACCATGGGCTTGCCCGCCGCGCTCTCTTCGAGCAGGGTCAGGGAGAGCCCTTCGCTGAGCGAACACAACACCGCCACATCGAGCGCGGCCAGCAATTCGGGTACGTCGTTGCGCGTGCCGAGGAAGCGGAGATTGCGGCCCAGGCCTAGTTCCCCAGCCTGTTTCTCCAGTTCCGCGCGCAAGGAACCGTCGCCGATGATGAGCAAAGTGGCGTCGGGATGAGCCCGTATCACCCGTGGCATGGCGCGCAACAGCGATGCGTGGTTCTTGATTGAATCGAGGCGGGCGACGATGCCGAGCAAGGGCTGCTCACGGTCGAATCCCAGGCGGGTGCGCATCCCCCAGCGGTCCTCGCCGATCAGGAATTGCGCCGCATCGATGCCGTTGTGAATGATCTTGATGCGTTCACGCGGCACGCCTTCCGCTTGCAGCACCGCGCGCCCGGATTCCGACACCACCACGATCCGGTTCACCCACCGCGCCAGCAGACGATGCAGGAATTTGTTGCGCTTGCTGGAAGCGAAATCGCGGCCGTGTTCCGTGTAGACGATGCAGGGCACGCGGGCCAGCCTGCCGGCCAGGGTTCCGTAGAAAAATGCGGTGGGGTTGTGCAGATGCAGGATGTGCGGGCGGATGGTGGCAAGATGGCGCGCCAGGCGCGGGATATAGCGCAGGTCCACCCCCGGCCGGCGTTGTAACAGGGAAGTGGGGATGCCGCTCATTCCCAGTCGATAAGCCAGTGGCCCCAGGCTGTCATAGCCGATCACCTGGGACTGGAAGCGACGCGGATCGAGGCCTTCCAGCAAGTGCGCCACCATGATCTCCAGGCCGCCGATCTCCAGTCCCTGGAGCAGATGCACCACTCTCAACGGTGGCGCTTCGGTCACAGCGGGTAATCCAGTTTGGCCAGGGTCGGTGCGATCAGGGCGCGCGCCTGTTCCAGTTCTTCCGCCGGCCAGTCATGCCAGGTGCCGGTATTGGGCTTGAATTCGCGCGACTCCAGAACCTTGCTGTCTTGCAGGCCGAAGTCGTGTCGATGCTCGGCGAAACGCAATACCCCGGCATCCCAGGGCTCGCCGAGAAACGCGAACAAGGGTGGGAGATAGCGTTCAGGCTCGGCCGCATAGTCTTCATAACGCAGGCGGAAACACTGGCCTGGGTGCGCCGCCTCAAAAGCCAGCATGCGCTCGCACTGTTCGGCCCAGTGGGCGGCGTTGCATACCCGTACCGAGGCGTACAGGTGGGCATAACGCTTGCCAGGCCCGTTGTTGACATCGCCGCCCTGCATCCGGGCCATGGAGGTGGCGACATCAAGGCCGTGTCGGTACAGCATCAGGTAGCGGCATTCCGGCCCGAACAGGGTATCGAGAAAATCCAGTCGCTCCGTGTAGGAAGGGGTCTTGTCGAACCAACGGCCCTTGCCCTTGGCCTGGGTGTAAGCATCGAAGATGTCGCCGGCGAAATCGCGCAAGCGGGAAGCCAGGCCGGCTTCGTCCACCCCCACGCCCTGAAACCCCTTGCGATACCAGTCATTGCGCCAGAGCTCGGCGAGACCGTTGATGAAATTGCTCTCCGGCGGCACCGCGATGTTGGAGTGCGAATCCAGCACGAAGCGCAACAGAGTGGTTCCGGAGCGGTAGACCCCGATGATGAAGCCGGGCGGCAGCCGGCGCCGCTCGGCGGCGTTGATCTCGCGCACCACCACGCGCTCACGGGGAGCGCCACGAATCCAACTGAGTTTGTTCCAGAATTGCTTGAGTTCCATGCCACATCCTAGTGGTTTTCACGCTGAGCGCGAGAATACCTGTGGGTGGACTTCAGGTGCCCTGTTTGATGGCCGAATCAATAGCATTTCGCTCACATGGGGGGCCGCTCAGAAATCGAAGTAGATGAACTTCTGGCTGCTGCCACCAAAGAAGATGACGCCTAGAAGCAGGCTGGCGTAGGCCAGGCCGCGCAGGCTGAAGTGCAGTTTTCCCCAGGTTTCCAGGTGCGCTACGAAATAACGCTCCAGTCGAGGTTCCAGAAAGGTGAACAGCAGGCTGGCCCAGACCAGGACATGCACATAGAGGCGCAGCGCTGGCGCCTGTGTGGCGGCCGGTGCCAGGCCCAGCATGGCGCTGGAAATGGCCCATGCCTCATGAAAATTGGGGGCGCGGAAGAACACCCAGGTGAACCACACCGCCACCAGCGTGGTGGGCCAACCCAGCCAGGAGAGCACCTGGCTGGCGCGCGATCCCTGCTGCATCCCCAGGCGCCGGTACAGGTTGAGGAGCAGGCGATGCAGCACGAGATAGCCGCCATGCAGCGCGCCCCAGACCGCGAAGGTCCAGGCCGCGCCGTGCCAGAGACCACCGAGAATCATGGTGATCATCAGATTGGCCAGGTTGCGCGCCAGGCCGTGGCGATTGCCGCCCAACGAGAAGTAGAGGTAATCGCGCAGCCAACGCGATAGGGTGATGTGCCAGCGCTGCCAGAACTCGCGCAGGCTGCGACTCACATAGGGATTGCGGAAATTGCGTGGCAGCGTGACGCCGAACATCCGCGCTAGGCCGATCGCCATTTCGCTGTAGCCGGAGAAATCGAAATAGATTTGCAGGGCGAACACCGTGCTGGCGAGCCATGCGCTGTAGAAATCGAGCCGTTCCGGGTGGCTGAACAGGTCATCGGCAAGCGGGGCCAGGTTGTCGGCGAACAACACTTTCTTGATCAGGCCGGCCAGGAAGATGAGGCCGCCCAGCTTCATGTCCGCGGCCTTCAGCGGCGCCAGATTCTCCAGTTGTTCCACCAGTTCCGAGGCGCGCAGGATGGGGCCGGCGATCATGTGCGGAAAGAAGGTGACGTAAAGGCTCCAGGCGCGGAACGAAATGGGATGAGTCCATTCGCCGCGATAGACGTCGATCATCACTGACAGCATGTGGAAGGTATAGAAGCTGATGCCCAGCGGCAGCGCCCAGGGCACCCAGCCGGATTCCAGCCCGGTAAGGGGTGTACCCAGCCACGCGCTGACACCGAGCAGGGTGTCGATGGCCATCCCGAGATATTTGAGCAGGCCCAGCAGACTCAGGTTGAGCACCAGGCCAAAGACCAGCAGGTTGCGGCTGCGGGTCTGGGTCAGGCCGTGATAGATCCCGTAATTGAGGGTCACCGAGGCGACCAGCAGGATCAGATAAGCCGGCTTCCATGAGGCATAGAAGATCAGGCTGCCGACCAGAATGATGGCCGCGCGCTGACGGTAGCTGTTTGCCCCGGCATAGAGCAGCAACAGGGCGGCCAGGAAAACCAGAAAAATGGGTTGGCTGAAAACCATGCGCTACTCCCGCCAGCGGGCCATCAGTTGTTCCGCGAGCGCCCTGCTGAAACGCTGAGCACCCCGGTCATTGAGGTGGCCTGGATTGATGAACTCCTCGGCGGTGAGGCCGTCGAGCGGCGCTTCGATCACCGCGATCCGGCGCGACCGCAGCTCGGCCAACACGGCGCGGTAGGGAGCGGCCTCGGGCGGCGCAGTTTGCACGAACAACGGCGAGCGATCGCGCAACGGCATGAATACAACCGTGGCCATTACGCCCTGCTGTTTCAGCAAATCCAGGCAATTCCGGAAGGCCGCGAGTACTGTGGGGTCCGGCGCCGCGCGCGTGCCTGCCTCCTGGCGCTGGAGCTGCGCCAGGTTCTGCGCCTCTCCGAAGCCTTGGCGGTAGCCGTGAAACTGGGCGGCGGCGCCGCCCACCGGTTCGCTGGATCGCAGCGTCGCCGCCAGGAAGCGCAAGGCCTTTTCCGGCTCGCGCAATTGGCGCAGGTTATCGCTGTATCCCCACAAGCGCAGCCAACTACCCAGCCAAGTGCGGTAGAGGCCGGCCCGCCACAAGGTGGCGCGGTCGACGAAAAAAATGCCGTAGCCGAGGGAGTCATCCGCCTGCAAGGTGCTTTCGTCGAGGCCGAAGACGACCTCGCGGATGCCTTGGCCACCCAGCAAGCCCTTGCGCGCCAGTCGCTCCAGGATGCCCTGAATGATCACCGCGTTGGCGCCCGGCACGCCCAGATTGAATGCGCCCTGTTGGTGGAGTTGCAGGACGCGGCTGAAGGTGCTTGGGTCGATGCCGTTATCCACCCGGCTGTTGCCCACGAAAAGAAGGTGGGGCGTGTGATGCTCAACATACAACACCTTGTCCATCGCCCGTCCGACGGCGAAGACGGAACGGTAGCGGTGCACCATGGCATCGCAGTGCAAAGCCGCCTCGGCCAGCAGCAGAATGGCGGCCGCCAGCCAGAAAGCCGCGCTCAGGCCAGGCGGAAGGCGAGGCCTGAACCTCATCGACGAGGTGTGTGGGTGGTACCGTACACCCGCGTTTTTCTGTCGCACGTTAATTGGTACGAGCCACTGCCCTTCGAGAAAACGGCTTGATCGCTGTCATGGCCTTGGTCGTTGTGCTCGCGGGTGTTTCCTGGTTGCGAATGAACGACCACGTTAAAACGGTGATCGCGATCAGGTGGTAATAAAGATCGAAGTAAGACAAGCCGAGAAAGGCGCCGGCGGTCGCATAGCCGACCATGCTGACCTGGATCATGGCGGCCAGGTCGGCGGCCCATTTTCGCTCCGGATCTTTTTTGCCTAAGCGCATGATCTGGTTGCAGCGCATCCAGGTCATCAGGCCCAGCAGGACGAAGATGGCGAAGCCGATGAAACCCTGCTCCCCGATCTGCTCGAAATAGATGCTGTGCACGTCATGCACGTTATCGGGGTCCGGCGCGTATTGCGCGAAAGTCGCGGGCCGGAACATCTCCATGCCGCCGCCGGTAATCCGGACTTTGGCGACGTTGTAGGCGGTCCACCAGGCATTGATGCGGCCCATGGAGGACTGGTCCTGCTCGTAGGTATTGATGGTGTTCATGCGGTCATACCAGGCTTGCGGCATGATGCTGCCGATGATCAGGATGCTGCTGACGATCATCAGGCCGGTCATCAACTTGTTGCGGCTCTTCAACCACAGGAACACACCCATCGAAGCCAGGCCCAGCAAGCCGCCGCGCGACTGGCTGCCGATCGCGGCGATGGCCGAGAGCATCATCGCGCCGGCCAGGCCGAGGCGCAGCCAGTGGCGTTTTTCCTGGAGCCGCAGGTAAGCCAGCAAGGGAATGATCATCGCCAATACCAGGGCCATTTCGTTGTTGCCGCCGAAGAACGTGCCATCCGGCCCCTGCACCCGGTGCACGCCGCCTTTCGAGATGGTGAAGATGCCGCCCTTGATGCCATAGAAGCCCAGCGAGATACAGATCACCCAGATCAGGCCATTGAGGCGCTCCCGGTTGTTGATCACGATCAGGGTGGCGTAAGTCATCAACAGCACTTTGAACACCTTGACGAATTGTTCCCAGGCCAGGGCGGGATACAGCGCGAAGTAGGTGGTCACGGCCATCCAGAGGACGAAGATCAGCAACAGCACGCTTTCGCGGGTCCAGGGAATGCGCTTGGGTTCCTGGCTGAACAGCATGCCAACCAAGGTGGCGAGGGCGATGATCATCGCCCAGGGGAAGTTAAACGCCCAACCGAACGCCAGACGATGCGGGTTGTGATAGCCGATCCAGGCCCACAGGTAGATGCCGACGTGCGGGCGGCTTAGCGCCATCGGCAACAACCCGAACACCACGATGGCGACGAATAAATCTCTCATGACGAAGCATCCTGGCGGGCCGGGGCGGTAAACCAGGTAACCCGGCGATCGAGCGTCAGATTGCGCAGCAGGCCGTCGCGCAGCTTCTGGTCCACCACCCGTTCCTGGCGTAGACCGCGCTGTTTGACCTGATACAAGCGCCCTTTGTGCGGCTGCCGCTGGCCGAAGCGCTCGCCTGCGCCGAGGCGGCGCACGAACTCGGCATAGGCTTCGGCGCTGGCCGCAACCGCCCGCCAGAACAGGCTGAGTTCGTCGTCGTCGGCATGGATTTCCGGGCTGATGTGGGCGATCAGGCCGCCGGTGTCGATGCCGGGGTCGATCCAGTGCAGGGTGCAGCCGATCTTTTCCGGCTCGCCGTTGTAGAGCGCCCAGAAGGTGCAGTCGGCGCCGCGATATTCCGGCGAGAGGCCGCCGTGCAGGTTGGCGATACCCAGGCGGCCTTCCTTGAGCAAGTCGCCGCGGATCAGCGAAGTGCCGAACACACACAGGAGGTCGGGCTTCAGTTCGCGTGCCAGGGCCACCACGCCGGGGTGGTTGATATGGGGAAACTCGCGCACCCGCTCGGGATGGTTCAGGCGCGCCACGCCATCGGCGAAGAAGAAACGGCCCTCGGGGTTGCCGGTGTAGCGGCGGCGGTCGCGCAGCCAGCGCCAGACCTTGCGGAAGAAGTTGTCCGGGCGCAGCGTCTTGAACAGCTTCTTCCAGGAA